>SCQQ01000002.1 GCA_004299095.1 Burkholderiaceae bacterium
CTCAGCCGAGCAGCAACGCGTCGTCGGCCAGTTCTTCGCCGCGCACCTTGGCAAACATGCGCAGCAGGTCGGGCACGTCCATGCCGGCGCGCTCGTCGCCGGAAACGTCGAGCACCACCTGGCCCTGATGCAGCATGATGGTGCGCTCGCCCACGTCCAGCGCCTGGCGCATGCTGTGTGTCACCATCATCGTAGTCAACTGGTTTTCGACCACGATGCGGCGCGTGAGCTTGAGGACGAAATCGGCGGTGCGCGGATCGAGCGCCGCGGTGTGCTCGTCCAGCAGCAGGATGCGCGAAGGCTGCAGCGCGGCCATCAGCAGGCTCACGGCCTGACGCTGGCCGCCGGAGAGCAGGCCGATCCGGTCGGTGAGGCGGTTTTCCAGCCCGAGTCCTAGGGTTGCGAGGCGTTCGCGGTACGTCGCCCGATCGGCCTTTTTGACCGCATGGCGCAGCGTGCGGCGCGTGCCGCGCTGCTGCGCCAGCGCCATGTTTTCCTCGATGGTCAGGTCTTCGCACGTGCCCGCCATGGGGTCCTGAAAAACCCGGGCCACGCGTTGCGCGCGCGTCCAGGTGCGCTCGTTGGTCACGTCATGGCCGTCGATCAGGATCTTGCCGGTATCCACCGGCAGGACGCCCGCCACTGCGTTGAGGAACGTGGACTTGCCGGCACCGTTGGAGCCGATCACCGTGATGAACTGCCCCGCCGGAATGTCCAGCGAGAGGCCGCACAGCGCGCGCGTTTCGATCGGCGTGCCGGCGTTGAAGGTGATGTGCAGGTCTTGCGCCCTGAGCATGACGGAGTCGGTCATAGGCTCTTGGGCGCGTCGGGCAGGCGCTTGCCCTGCAGCAGCCGCTTCAGGTTGGGGACGATGAGCGCGATCGTGACCAGGACGGCAGTGATCAGGTTCAGGTCCTGCGCCTTCAGGCCGATGAAGTTGCTGTTGAGTGCCGCCGCGATGAAGAAGCGATAGATGACGGCGCCGATGATCACCGCCAGCGTCGCCCAGGCGACGCGGCGCGAGGGCAGGATGGCCTCGCCCACGATCACCGCGGCCAGGCCGACGACGATGGTGCCGATGCCCATGGATGCATCCGAGCCGCCCTGGCTCTGCGCGTAAAGCGCACCGGCCAGGCCGACGAAACCGTTGGAAATCGCCACGCCGAGCAGCACCATGGCGCTGGTGTTGATGCCCTGCGCGCGCGCCATGCGCGTGTTGGAGCCGGTGGAGCGGATCGCCAGGCCACGCTCGGTGGAGAAGAACCAATCGGTCCCGAACTTGGCGATGATGACGATGATCAGCAACAGGATGGGCCGGAACCAGAAATCGGGGACGCCGGGGGGTTGCAGCACGGTGAAGACCGTGGCGTCGTTGATCAGCGGCACGTTGGGGCCGCCCATGATGCGCAGGTTGACCGAGTAGAGCGCGATCATCATCAGGATCGACGCCAGCAGGTCCATGATCTTCAGCTTGACGTTGAGCCAGCCGGTGATGAAACCGGCAGCGCCACCCGCCAGCGTGGCGATCAGCGTCGACAGGAACGGGTTCCAGTTGTTGGCGATCAGGATGGCGCAAACCGCGCCCCCGGTGGCGAAGCTGCCGTCAACCGTCAGGTCGGGGAAGCGCAGCAGGCGAAACGTGATGTAGACGCCCAGAGACACCAGCGCGAAGATCAGGCCGATTTCAATGGCGCCCAGAACCGAGAACAGCGACATGGCGGGCCTTTGCAGCAGGTGCCGTGGGACGGCGATTGGGCTGTGCTGACTGCGCCGCGCTACCTGTTGTTGCCAGCGGTGCGGCGCAGCCGGGGCGCGCTACTCGACGACCTTGGTGGCCGACTTGATCAGCGCGTCGGACAGCGTGATGCCTTGCTTCTTGGCCGCGCCCGGATTCACGTACAACTCCAGTTTGTCGCTGGTTTCAACCGGCATGGCGCCGGGCTTTTCGCCCTTGAGGATCTTCACGACCATGCGGCCGGTTTGTTCGCCCAGGTCGTGATAGTTGATGCCCAGGGCAGCGACCGCGCCGCGCTCGACGCTCGCGGTATCGGCGGCAATCAGCGGGATCTTCGCGTCCTGCCCCACCTTGACCAGCGATTCATAGGACGACACCACGTTGTTGTCGGTGTTGGTGTAGATCACGTCGACCTTGCCGATCAGGCTGCGCGCGGCAGTGCTCACGTCGACCGAGCGCGGCGCCGCGGCTTCCACCAGCTCCATGCCGTTCTTCGGCAGCGCTGCCTTCATTTCCTTGACGACCACCACCGAATTGGCTTCTCCGGGGTTGTAGACCATGCCCACGCGCTTGGCATTCGGCACGACTTTCTTGATCAGATCGATTTGCGGCTGCAGCGGCAGCTTGTCGGAGACACCCGCCACGTTCGTGCCCGAAGGACCCCAGCTCGACGTGAGCTTGGCGGCGACCGGATCCGTCACGGCGGCGAAAACGATGGGCACCGTCTTGGTGGCAGCGACGGCGGCCTGCGAGGTCGGCGTCGCGATGGCGACGATCACGCTCGGGTTTTCACCGATGAACTGGCGCGCGATCTGGGCGGCCGTGGCGGCATTGCCTTGCGCGCTCTGGTATTGCCATTTCAGGTTCTTGCCGTCCACGTAGCCGGCGGCCTTCAGCGCGTCATGCGCGCCATCGCGCACGGCGTCGAGGGCCGGGTGCTCGACGATCGCCAGCACGGCGACCGATGCCTGGGCTTGCGCCATCGCGGCTGGGGTGAATGCGGTCGCGCCAAGCGCCAGGGCAATGGCAACCATCAGGGAACGTTTCTTCACGGGAGCCTCCTTTGTCTTTCAACGGTTTTCGTTCAACGCCTGCGGCGTTTGGGGGTGCGAGTGTACACGGGCACAGGCGCGTTACATGCCTGAATAATTCGGCCCGCCGCCGCCTTCCGGCGTGACCCAGACGATGTTTTGCGTCGGGTCCTTGATGTCGCAGGTTTTGCAATGCACGCAGTTCTGCGCGTTGATCTGCAAGTGCGGCTTGCCGTCATCGCCCTGGACGAACTCATAGACCCCCGCCGGGCAGTAATGCGCCTCCGGCCCCGCGAATTTCGCCAGATTCACCTCGACCGGCACGCTCGCGTCTTTCAACGTGAGGTGCGAGGGCTGATTTTCCTCGTGGTTGACGTTGCTGAACGAGAGGTCGGTCAACCGGTCGAACGTGAGCTTCCCGTCGGGTTTCGGGTAGTCGATGGGCTGGCACTCCGCGGCCGGTTTGAGTTGCGCGTAATCCGGCTGATGGCGGTGGACGGTCCAGGGCATGCGGCCGCGCAGAACGAACTGATCGAGGCCGTTCATCACCGTCCCGGTGACGATGCCACCCTTGAACCAGTTCTTGAAGTTGCGGTCTTTTTTCAGTTCGTCGGCCAGCCAACTGTTCTTGAAGGCTGCGGGGTAACTCACCAGCTCGTCGTGCGCGCGGCCGGCCATCACGGCCTCGCACGCCGCCTCGCCCGCGAGCGATCCGGTCTTGATGGCCGAGTGGCTGCCCTTGATGCGGCCGACGTTCAGGAAGCCGGCGTCGCAGCCCACCAGCGCGCCACCTGGGAAAATGGTCTTCGGAATCGCCAGGAAGCCTCCGGCGGTAATGGCCCGCGCGCCGTATTGCAACCGCTTGGCGTTCACCTCGCCCTGGTCGTTGGTGAAGAACCAGCGGATGCGCGGATGCATTTTCCAGCGCTGCATTTCCTGGAACGGACTCAGGTATGGGTTGCGGTAGTTGAGGCCGACGACGAAGCCGCAGAACACTTTGTTGTCTTCGGCGTGGTATATGAACGCGCCGCCATACGTCTTGGAATCCATCGGCCAGCCCGCGGTGTGCATCACCAGCCCCGGCGTGTGCCGGCTCGGGTCGATTTCCCACAACTCCTTGATGCCCAGCGCGTAGCTTTGTGGATCGCAGTCGGAATCGAGCTTGTAATGCGCGATCAGTTGCTTGCCCAGGCTGCCGCGCGAACCCTCGGCAAAAATCGTGTACTTGGCGCGCAACTCCATGCCCAGCTGAAAGTGGTCGGTGGGCTCGCCATCCTTGCCCAGTCCCATGTTTCCGGTGGCCACGCCGATCACGTCACCCTGGTCGCCATAGAGCACTTCCGCGCCCGCGAAGCCCGGGAAGATTTCCACACCCACTTCTTCCGCCTGCGTCGCCATCCAGCGCACCACGTTGCCGAGGCTTGCGATGTAGTTGCCGTGGTTCTGCGCGAAGGGCGGAAGAAAAAAATCCGGCAGCTTGAAGCTGCTTTTCTCGCCCAGGAACACGTAATGGTCTTCGGTCACCGGCTGGTTCAGCGGCGCGCCTTTTTCCTTCCAGTCCGGGATCAGCTCGGACAGCGCCTTCGGGTCGATGACCGCGCCCGAGAGAATGTGCGCGCCGGGTTCCGATCCTTTTTCCAGCACCGCCACCGAGACTTCCTTGCCTTTTTCGGCGGCGCGCTGCTTGATGCGGATGGCGGCGGCGAGCCCTGCGGGGCCGGCGCCCACCACGACCACGTCGTATTCCATGGCTTCACGGGGGCCGAATTTTTCCAGAAGTTGTTGGGGAGTCATTGCGCCTGCCTTGTCAGGAGGAAAAGCGGTGAGATCGGCTGCTTGCGCCGTGCCGGCGCAGTCAGCGGGGTTCATTGTATGAGGCGTCTGCAGCTGCCGAACCGCGTCCGGTCAATCACGCGCTGCGCTATTCTCCGAAGCTCCTGTTGTGGTCCGCGCCGATGTGAATCCGGGCCGCGCCGTTTGAACCGAGGTGGTGATGAAGCTCGAACTTCCCGCAGAGAAAAAACTGGTGCACACCATGACCATGCCGATACGCTGGGGCGACATGGATTCGGTCGGACACGTGAACAACGCGCTGTATTTTCGCTATCTGGAGTCGGGGCGCATTGCGTGGTTCGATTCGATCGATGCCACGCCGGCGTCGGGCGGCGACGAGAGTTTCATCATCGCCAACGTGTTCTGCAATTTCATCCACCAGCTCGAATATCCGGGCGACATCGTGGTGAAGACCTTCATCAGCAACATCGGCCGCAGTTCGGCCGATACCTGGCACACGATCGAGCGCACGGATCGCCCGGGCGTGATTCACGCGACCGGCGGCGCCACGGTGGTGTGGATCAGCCTGGCGGAACACAAGTCGAAGCCGTTTCCCGATTGGCTCAGAAAGAAGCTGGAGGCGGCGGAGACGGCGTAGCACGGCTCCGATGACTCTGCCGGTGAGCGGTGCCGCTCGGCGCCTGGATCAGCGCCGGCTCCGCCTGCGCACGGCGGCTGGTGCCCGAGGTCGGACTCGAACCGACATGATGTCGCCACCGGCAGATTTTGAGTCTGCTGCGTCTACCAATTTCGCCACCCGGGCAGCACGAAGAAGCCTGAAATTATGGCACAGTGCATCCCATGACTTACCCAACGATTGAGCAGACGATAGGTGCCACGCCACTGGTGCGGTTGCAGCGGATTGGCGCCGCGGATGACGCGGCGCGCGGCACCGTGGTGCTGGCCAAGCTCGAAGGCAACAATCCCGCCGGTTCGGTCAAGGACCGGACCGCACTCTCGATGGTGCGGGGCGCCGAGAGGCGTGGCCAGATCAAGCCGGGCGGCGCCCTGATCGAAGCCACCAGCGGCAACACCGGCATCGCGCTCGCCATGGTGGCGGCCATCAAGGGCTACCGCATGATTCTGATCATGCCCGAGGGCGCGTCGGCCGAGCGCGTACAGACCATGAAAGCCTACGGTGCCGAGGTCGTTCTCACGCCGCGCTCCAGCGGCATGGAAGGCGCACGCGACCTTGCGGACAGGATGGCCGCGCAGGGCAAGGGGCACTTGCTGAACCAGTTCGGCAACGAAGACAACCCGCGCGTGCATTACGAATCCACGGGCGCCGAGATCTGGGCCCAGACCGAAGGGCGCGTGACGCATTTCGTTTCGGCCATGGGAACGACCGGGACTGTCGTCGGCGTGTCGCGCTACCTCAAAGAGAAAAACCCGAAAGTGCGCGTGATCGGCGCCGAACCGGCCGAAGGCGCGCACATTCCCGGCATCCGCAAGTGGCCCGAGGCTTATCTGCCGAAAATTTTCGATCCGAGGGCGGTCGACGAGACATTCCCGGTCACGCAAGCCGACGCCGAAGACATGGCGCGCCGGCTGGCGCACGACGAGGGCATTTTTTGCGGCATCTCTGCCGGCGGCGCAGGCTGGGTCGCGCAGCAGGTGGCGGCACGTGAAAGTGCAGCGACCGTGGTCTTCATCGTCCCGGATCGGGGTGACCGTTATTTGTCGACGGGTGTCTTTCCCGTCTGATGCGTCCGGGCGCTGCATTCTTCAGCACGCCGCAACCCATCGCTTTTCATGATGAACGATTTCAAGTATTGCCCCCAGTGCGCCACGCCGCTGGAATGGATGGAGCAACTGGAGGATGGCGGCCCCAAGCAGCGCCTGCGCTGTCCGGCGTGCGGCTACACGCACTGGAACAACCCGACGCCAGTGCTCGCGGCGATCATCGAATACCAGGGGCAGGTACTGCTGGCGCGCAACGCCGCCTGGCCCAACAAGATGTATGCGCTGATCACCGGGTTCATGGAAGCAGGCGAAACGCCCGAGAGCGGCATCCGGCGCGAAATCAAGGAGGAGACCGACCTCGATACGTTCGCCCTCGACCTGGTGGGCGTCTACGATTTTCAGCGCATGAATCAAGTCATCATGGCGTGGCACGCGCGCTGCGAGGGCACCGTGACGCTGTCGCATGAGCTGGCCGACTGGCGCCTGTACGATCTGGAGCGCCTGAAATGCTGGCCGGCCGGTACCGGCTACGCGTTGGCCGACTGGCTGCGCACGCGGGGCGTCGAGCCGGTGTTTTTCACGGCTGAAGAGAACGCGGCGCGGCGCCGGCCGGACGATTGAACGAAAATGCCCACCATGGAAATCACCAAGGAAGTGGACGCCCGCGGGTTGAATTGCCCGCTGCCGATTCTGAAAGCCAAGAAGGCGTTGTCCGAATTGAAAAGCGGCGAGTTGCTGCGCATCGTCTGCACCGATCCTGGCTCCACGCGCGACTTCCAGGCGTTTGCGAAACAAACCCACAACACGTTGGTCGAGCAGACCACGCAAGGCGACGAATTCATTCACGTGCTGCGTCGTCGCTGAATCGCAGCCGGCACGTGTTGGCGCCCGAATCTTGGACGAGGGCGCTTCCGCCAAAAGGACCCCCCGTTCCCGATTTTTGGTTTGCCGTATTCGAGAGGCACGCGCGTGCTTGCAACGTACCCCGCGCAGTGAAGCGGTTTTCGTTCCAGGGCTTCGCCGGAGTCGGTTCGCACTCCGGCAAACCGGGCCGATCGAGACCGCCGCGGATCCCGGATCGTGCCGGACGCAAAGGTCAAAGTGACTTCAGGTATTGCACGAGATCCGCGACTTCGCCCGCGGTGAGTTGAAGATCGAATCCGCCGTTCGTTTTGCTCGCGTTGTAGCGGTTCACGACGCACGTCAAATCATCGGTCACGACATCACCGCCCGCGGCGCCGCCGATGCTCGAGCCATCCTTGCAAGCTGCCGTGGCGGTGTCGTACGCGCCAGAGCCGTCGTGGAAATACGGCGGGTGCTGCCAGATGCCTTTGAGCGGGGTCGTGCGCCATTGCTTGGTGGCGGAGAACTTGATGTAGTTCTTGTCGAGCGCCACGCTCGCGTTCGCCGGATGAAGCCCGAAAGTGTTCACGTCGGTAAACGATGCGCCGCTGTGGCAACTCACACACGTGGCTTTGCCATTGAACAGGACTTTGCCGCGCTGTGCCGCCACGGTGTCGAACGACCCCGGCGGCGGGGTCGGCGCGACGATGGACCATTGGTATGCTTCCAGCCCAGGCAGGACGGCGGTTACCACGTCGTCGCCTTCACGATGATCGACTTGGAGCGGCTTGCCGTTGACGATGATCCGCTCGTCGAAAAAAGTGCCGTGCCCGTGCATTTGCGTCACGCCCACGTAACGGTTCCAGTAGGACACGGGGCCAGCGGGCTCGTGCTGCACGTCGCCATCGCCCGTGAAGATTGCTTTGCTCAAGCCGATCAGACCAAACGCGGGCGGAATGACGACGGGAATGCCGCCGGTCCTTTTGTAGGCCGCGAGGTTGGCGTCAACGTCGCTGCCCACTGCCGGGTTGCTGCCCGGATCGGTGTTGACGTTGATCCGAGGGTCATAGAAACCTGAACCGTATTTGGTGAACCACGATGCGTATTCCGCGGCCTGCGCTGCCGTCAACGCGGGCGACAGTGAAAGGATTGTTCCAGGCTGCAAGTCGCGATTGGGCCAGCCGTCAAGGCGATGGCCGACGATGCCCGCGAGATCGGTGGTGCCGCCGGCGAAAACGTGTACGTCTTTGGACACCGTCGAGTGACACAGCGCACACGTGATGCCGAATCGATCCAGATGCAGCTTGCCGTCCGGCCCGGTGCTGACCTGGCCTTTGGCGCCGACCACCGCGTTCATCTGCAAAAGCGCGAGTGTGGTTTGCGGGTCATTCAACGGAATCGTGCCGTCCTGAATCCCTTTGACGACGTTTGCCGGCAGGGCGTCGGCGTCGACTTTCAGCCCGACTTTTGCCGCCGTCAACGGATCCACGGCCTGCTCGATGACCTGGTTCATCTGCAACTTGTCGGTCCAGAAACTCTCATCACCGAAGGTGTCGTAGCGGAACGTGTCTTTGCCTTCGGCAACCAGTTGCGGGTCGAGCTGGCTCACTTCCGTCGGGAAGGTGGGAGTCGCCTGTGTTTCGCTATTGCCTCCGCACGCGGTGACGGCCACTGCAGCGGCGATCAGCGCGCCTGTGAGACATAGCAAGGTTCCGGAACGTGCCGAGTGTTGTTGCATGGTTGGCTCCTCTGATTGGTGTCATGCATGGGTTTGGCCTTGACGGCTCGGTCGTAGCGGCGGAGAAGTCAAAGCACGTCTCAACCGGCGGCTACGCGGTGTTGGATGCATCTGCGCCAAAGCGCGTGACATTGGCGTGACGCGATTGAACCGGGCACCCGTTCCAAACCGACGTGTGCGCGCGATCGCTGTCGCTGTGGGTACGCGGCTTTGCCGGGGGCGGAGCTTGACGTGCGCGCTTCGTGCGGCGCGCGCGATCTGGGTCCGTTCCAACGGGGCATCGGTACTGGAATTACGCGTTGAACCGATACATGCGGGTTAGCTCAAAGCGGTATGCTCTCGCGTCTATTCCGTGCGAACGGTTTCCCGCGATGCAGGAAGATAAACGGACATCGATCGCACGGGACGCGGGACTGTGGATCGGTCCACGCGTTCCACACACTCGGCTTGAAAACTCAAAAAAAAGCAGCTTGCCTGCCGCCACTCCCAACCGCGCGCCGCGGTGTTTGGCGGAAAGCACAACCGTTCCATGCTTGATCGACGAACCTTCCTGATTGCGGGGACGACGTTGGCGACGCTCGGCGATGCCTTCGCCGCGGGCCGCGGCCTGCAGCTCGGGCCATCGCACGGTTTTTCGTTCGAGCAACTGGTGCGACAGGCGCGCACCGAATCCGCGCAGCCCTACGTGGCGCCGAAGACCGCAAGCGAAGCCATCCTGCATGCTATCGATTACGACGCCTGGGGCGCGATTCACTTCAAGACCGACGATGCGCTGTTTGTCGATGGGCCGGGCCAATTTCCAGTCACGTTCTTCGCGCTCGGCCGTTACTTCCACGAACCGGCGCGCATGTTCGTGGTAGCGGGTCAGGGTGCGGACGTCCGGGCGCGCGAAATTGCCTACCGCGCGAGCGATTTCGACATGCCAGCGGACAGTCCGGCCAGGCGCCTGCCGGCCGACGCGGGCTTTGCCGGTTTCCGCTTTCAGGAAAGTCGCCTGGGCGACCAGAAGAAGCTGCCTTGGCGCACCAATGACTGGGTGGCGTTCCTCGGGGCTTCGTACTTTCGCGCCATCGGTGCGCTCTACCAGTACGGCTTGTCGGCGCGCGGCATTGCGATCAACACCGCGGTGGCTGGCGTGACCGAGGAGTTCCCGCGCTTCACCCGGTTCTATTTCGAAACGCCGACTGGGGACGGCAACACCGTCACGGTCTATGCGTTCCTCGAAGGCGCGAGCGTGACCGGCGCCTACCGCTTCGTTCTGACGCGCGATCAGGCTGTGCTGATGGATATCGAAGCGCATCTGTTTCTGCGCCGCGACGTGCAGCGTTTGGGCATCGCACCGCTCACCTCGATGTACTGGTTTTCCGAGACGGCCAAGAAGACCGCCGTCGATTGGCGCCCCGAAGTGCACGATTCCGACGGCCTCGCCATGTGGACCGGCGTGGGCGAATACATCTGGCGCGCGCTCGACAATCCGGCGCAGCCGGCGGCGGCAGCGTTCGTGGATGACAACCCACGCGGTTTCGGTCTGTGCCAGCGCGACCGTGATTTCAACCACTACCTGGACGGCGTGCATTTCGAGCGCCGGCCGACGCTCTGGGTGGAACCGAAAGGTGGCTGGGGGCGCGGTACCGTGCAACTGATCGAGCTGCCCACCGACAAGGAATACGACGACAACACGGTTGCCATGTGGGTGCCGGCCGCGGCCGCGCGTGCCGGGCAGGAATTCCACTTGAATTACCGCTTGCACTGGGTGGCAAAAGAGCCGTTTGCGCCCGATCTCGGCCTGTGCCAGGCCACGCGCCTTGGGCTTGCGCACCCGGAAGACCCGAAGCGGCACGACGTGCGCCGCTTCGTGGTCGAGTTCCAGGGCGGCCCGTTGAAGACGCTGCCGGCCGGCATCATTCCCGAAGCCATCGTCACCGCATCGCGCGGCGACCTGGCGCGCAAGAGGGTCGAGGCGGTCCCGGACGGCGTGGCGGGCCACTGGCGCGCGTCGTTCGATCTGACGCCGGACGGATCCGATCCCACCGACTTGCGCCTTTATCTGCGGCTGGGGTCACGGCCTCTGACCGAAACGTGGATGTATACCTACCGGCCGTTTTAGTTTCAGGCGCTTCCGCCGATGGCGGGCAGCAACCAATCAACCCCCGAATTTGAAGTACGGACATGAGCAGTCAAAAGGGAGAAGTCACGCAGTTCGTTGCGCCGCTCCGCGGCCGCGTGCAGTGCTGTCGGCGCCTGTGGGCCGCGGCACTGTGCCTCGCGGCCTTGTTGACCGGCACGCCGGCAGCCGCTTTCAGTTTTGCCGACGTGCAAGCGCAGGCCGAGGCGTTGGCCGAGAAGCCCTATCAGAAGCCGGCCGACGATTTGCCCGCTCCGCTCGCGAACCTGACGCACGCGCAATACCGCGAGATCCGCTACAAATCCGACGCACGCGTCTGGGCCGGCGCGGAAACGCCGTTCAACGTTGGCTTGCTGATGCGCGGCAGCGTATACCGCGACAGTGTCAAGATCAACGAGGTGGACGCGAGTGGGGTGCATCCGATCACGTTCGATCCGGGCGATTTCACGTACGGTGATCTGATCCTCGACCCGCAGGTTTTGTCAAAGGCCGATTTTTCCGGGTTTGCGCTGCATTTCCGCGTGCCGCAACGGGTCAAGCCCGGCGCCAAGCCCCCCACGCCGGCGGAGGCGCCGACGAACGACAAGATCATCGCGTTCCAGGGCGCCAGCTTTTTCTACGGCCTGGCCAAGGGCCAGACCAGCGCCGGCGCTGAAGCGCGCGGCCTGGCGATCGACACCGGCCTCGCGTCAGGCGAGGAATTTCCGCGCTTTATCGAGTTCTGGCTGGAGCGCCCGGCCGTGGGCGACCAGGTCATGGTGGTCGATGCGCTGCTGGATTCGAAGCGCGTGACCGGCGCCTATCGCTTCACGATCCACCCCGGTGCCACGCTCAAGGTGGGCGTGCGTGCGCGCATATTTCTGCGCGACTACGTGAGTGTCTTGGGACTGGCGCCGCTGCACAGCATGTATTTCTATGGCGAAAACGACCGCAGTCACGACCCGCGTGACTACCGTCCCGAAGTGCATGCGTCCGACGGACTGCAGATTCAATCCGGGACCGGCGAATGGATCTGGCGGCCGCTGGTGAATCCCCCACGCTTGCTGACCACGTCGTTTGCCATGACCAATCCGCAGGGTTTTGGCCTGATGCAGCGCGACCACAACTTTACCGACTACCAAAGCCTGAACCCGCGCTATGACCAGAGTTCCAGCGTTTGGGTCACGCCCGACGGCAATTGGGGCGCTGGCCGCATTGAGCTGGTGATGCTGCCCACGCCCGACGCCACCAACAACAACATTGCCGCGTTCTGGGTACCGGAAGAGAGCCTGAAACCCAAGCAGGCGCTCGATTTCGCCTATCGCCTGGAATGGCAATCGAATGGCGCCATGACGCGGCCGCCCTCATCTTGGGTTACGCAAACGCGCGTTTATTCGATCCGGGCCGACAAGAAGGCCACGGAAACCGGTTTCGTGGTCGATTTCGAAGGCCCGGCGCTGATCGCCCTGGGCGCGACCACGCCGGTGACGGCAATCGTCTCCAGCGGCGACAACGGCGAGGTGACGGAACAGAACGTGGTTTACAACGATGTCACCGGGGGGCGGCGCCTGATGCTCCGGCTCAAGCGGGTGGACGAACACAAGCCGGCGGAATTGCGCGCGTATTTGCGTTCCGCGAGCGGCACCGTGTCGGAAACCTGGAGCTACATCCTGCCGGGCAGTTGACTGCTTGCCGCGCCGCACGGGCGAACGCACGGAGCGCTCGCGTAGAGGCGCGCGCTTTGAGAAAATCACCCAACGTTTGACGACTTCACCGGATGATGGACACACGAGTTGACTCGGATGCGGCAGTTGCCTGTGCGCGCTACGCGCGCGTGCTGCCGCTGGCTGCCACCGAGCAGGAACGCCTGGCAGCCGCCGGGGGCGCCGCTCTCGATGCCAACGCAGGGCTCGCGCGGCTGCACGAGGAACTGGCGGGCGAAGGGCGCGACGAGTGGCATGCTGCCTACGGTTCGGTGCTGGCGCGTCTGAAGCTGGCCTATGGTGACCCGCGTGCGCTGGGCAGTCCGGTGTTCAGCCGCGACCGGATCGGCCGCGCGCGCGTCGCCACCGCGCCGCCGCTGCGCCGGACGTCGATGGCGCCCGAGCCGCTGTCCAACAACCCCTTCAAGCGCCTGGCGCGCTGGCTTTCGAGCCGGTTCACGGGCCATCGCGGGCGCCTGGTGAGCCGCGAGGATGCCGGGCCGGACACACCACCCATGCCGCTGCGCTCCTGGAAGTGGGTGGGGCGCCGCCGCCGCTTCGCGCTCACCGTGCTGGTGCTGGTGCAGACCTATGTCGCCTCGTACTACATGTCGGCGGTGCTGCCGTATCACGGCACGCGCCCGCTGGAACTGGCGGCGCTGGTGATTTACGCCGTGCTGTTTGCCTGGATTTCGTTTGGTTTCTGGACCGCGATGATGGGTTTCGTCTCGCTGCTGTTCCGCCGCGATTCGTACGACGTCGAGCGCGACACGCCGCCCGACCAGCCGATTTACCCGGAAGCGCGCACCGCCATCGTCATGCCGATCTGCAACGAAAACGTGCTGCGCGTCTACGCCGGCTTGCGCGCCACCTACGAATCGCTGGTGGCCACGGGCGAACTGGAGCGCTTCGACTTTTTCGTGCTGAGCGACACCAGCGACCCAGATGCGCTGGTGGCCGAGCTCGCCGCGTGGCGCGAGCTGTGTCAGGCAGTCGACGGCTTTGGCCATATTTTTTATCGGCATCGCACCGTGCGCATCAAGCGCAAGAGCGGCAACATCAGCGACTTTTGCCGCCGCTGGGGCAGCCGTTACCGCTACATGGTGGTGCTGGACGCCGATTCGGTGATGACCGGCGCGTGCCTCAAGCGTCTGGTGCAAATCATGGAAGCGCACCCCAACGCCGGCATCGTGCAAACTGCGCCGCGCGCCGCCGGCCACGACACGCTGTATGCGCGCTTCCAGCAATTCGCCACGCGCGTTTACGGGCCGCTGTTCACCGCCGGGTTGCATTTCTGGCAGTTGGGCGAGAGCCACTATTGGGGCCACAACGCCATCATTCGCGTGGCACCGTTCATTCGCCACTGCGCGCTCGGCCGCTTGCCGGGGCGCGGGCCGCTCGCGGGCGAGATCATGTCGCACGATTTCGTCGAAGCGGCACTCATGCGGCGCGCCGGCTGGGGCGTGTGGATCGCCTATGGGCTGCCGGGCTCCTACGAGGAAATGCCGCCCAATCTGCTGGACGAGCTCGGGCGCGACCGGCGCTGGTGCCAGGGCAACCTGATCAACTTTCGCCTGTTCTTCAGCAAGGGCCTGCAACCGGCGCACCGGGCGCTTTTCATGGTGGGCGTGATGGCGTATCTGTCGGCGCCGATCTGGTTTGTCTTCCTGCTGCTGTCCACCGCGCTGCTGGTCATCACGACCCTCAATCCACCGCAGTATTTCGTGCATGCCTACCAGCTTTTTCCGATCTGGCCCGAGTGGCATCCGGGCTGGGCGGTCGGGCTGTTTTCGGCCACCGTCCTGCTGCTGTTCCTGCCCAAGATCCTGGCCGTGCTGCTCATCATCGCCAAGGGCGCGCGCGCCTTTGGCGGCGCCTTGCGGCTCATCGTCAGCATGCTGCTGGAGTTTTTGTTTTCGGCGCTGCTCGCACCGATTCGCATGCTGTTCCACACCGGTTTCGTAATTTTTCCATTCCTTGGCATCACGGTCGGCTGGAAATCGCCCCAGCGCGAAAACGCCGAAACAACGTGGGGCATGGCGCTGTCGCATCACGCTTTCGGCACGGTCCTGGGCATCGTCTGGGCCGCCGGCGTGTATTGGGTCAATCCAGGTTATCTGTGGTGGCTTGCGCCCATCGTGGCGAGCCTCATCATCTCGATTCCAATTTCGGTCTATTCCAGCCGCACCAGTTTCGGCCGTGCCGCGCAGCGCAGCGGGCTGCTGATGATCCCGGAAGAATCCGAGCCACCGGCGGAACTGGTGGCGACTGCAGGTTACGCGGCGACGGCGCCAGTTCCGCCGGGGTTCGAGAGCGCGGTGCGCGACCCGGCCGTGAATGCGCTCATGTGCGCCCATGGGCGTTTGCGGCTGATCCGACCACAGGCCGCACTGGCGCAAGAGCGGGCGCGCGTGTCGCTGGCGGGCCGCGCAGGCCTGAGCGCCCTGACGCGTGCCGACCGTATGGCCTTGTTGAGCGATCCGGTTGCCCTCTCGCGGCTGCATGTGCAGGTCTGGGCCGATTCGTCGGGGCTGGAGCGGGTGCCCGTTGAAGACAGCTGCGCGCCATCGCGTGGCGACGCCGTGGTTGCCCCGGTGGAGGCCGGCACGCAATGATGCATGACGTCCTGAACCGGCCGGGGATGGGCGCCGCGCTGGTGCTGGCGGTGGCGCTAAAGGTGAACGATGCCGGGGTGAGCGCGATGCAACTGCAGGTGACGATGAGCAGCCAGGATTCGGATTTGAACGACAGCGCTGTGCAGCGCGGTGCGCGAAGCCTTGATTGATTTTTTGCAACGGGCGTGTCCAGAATGCCTACCACGCCTGCGGATCGAGCAGCACGCGGGCGTGCATAACGGCGCCCGCGGAAGCAGCGCGTGGCTTTTCGGGGCAACGTGCCGTGCGCCGTGCCCTGCGGAGGGAAGAATGCCAAAAGACACTGTGGAAGCGCGACTCGGGTTGCTCGCGCTTCAGAGGAACAGATGCGCGCGCGCGGGGAAAGCTGGTTGTTGACCCGTCTCGGCAGCTTTCTCATCGCCTGAACGGACAACGCCATGGAACGTGAATCCTCCTCGATGCGGGCGCTGGCGGTGGGCGCCGTTGGCGTGGTGTTCGGCGACCTCGGGACCAGCCCGCTCTACACCTTGCAGGAAGTTTTCAGCCGCGACTACGGACTGGAGATCAATCACGCGTCGGTGCTGGGCGCGTTGTCGCTGGTGTTCTGGGCACTGGTGCTGGTGGTGTGCCTGAAGTACGTGCTGTTGGTGATGCGCGCCGACAACCAGGGCGAGGGCGGCATCATGGCACTCCTGGCGCTGGCCCAGCACAGCGTGGGCAACTCGCACAAGTGGCGCGCGGCGATTGCCTGGCTCGGCATTTTCGGCGCGGCGCTGTTTTACGGCGATGGGGTGATCACGCCGGCGATTTCGGTCTTGTCGGCGGTGGAGGGGATCCAAGTGGTCAATCCGGCGCTGACCGATTGGATTCTGCCCATCAGCGTCGTGATCCTGCTGGCGCTGTTTGCGATGCAACGATTCGGCACCGAGCGCGTGAGCAAGCTGTTCGCGCCCATCATGTGCCTGTGGTTCATTGCCATTGCCTTGCTGGGCGTGGTCATGATCGTGCGCGAACCCGAAGTGCTGCGGGCGCTCAATCCGTTTTATGCCGTGCGCTTTTTTCAGGTCCACGGATTGGCCGGGTTCGTGGCCTTGGGTGGCGTGGTGCTGGCGCTCACCGGGGCCGAAGCCCTCTATGCCGACATGGGGCATTTCGGCAAGCGCCCGATCCGCATGGCGTGGATCAGTTTTGTCTTTCCCGCGCTGCTGCTCAATTATTTTGGCCAGGGCGCGTTCCTTCTGAGCAATCCCAAGGTGGAAGGAAATCTCTTTTACCTGATCGTTCCGCATGCGCTTTTGGTGCCAATGATCGTGCTGGCAGCGGCGGCTACCGTGATCGCGTCGCAAGCGGTGATCTCGGGTGCTTATTCGATGACGCGCGACGCCATGCGTCTGGGCTACTGGCCGCGCATGCTGATCGTCCATACCTCGAGCCGGGTCGCGGGTCAGGTGTTCGTGCCGCAGGTCAATGCGGTGTTGCTGATACTGGTGCTGGCGGCAGTGCTGGGCTTCCGTTCATCCGAAAACCTGGGCGCGGCGTACGGCATTGCCGTCACGGGGACGATGATTTCCACCACCTTGCTGCTGCTGGTCGTGGCGGCGCGCCTGTGGCACTGGAAACCCGTGTTGGTGGTCGCCCTCGGCGCGGTATTGCTGGTGATCGACGGTGCGTTTTTTGGCGCCAACCTGATCAAGGTGGAACACGGCGGCTGGTTCCCGCTGGCTCTGGGCTTGCTGGTGTTGGCGGTGATGGCCACCTGGCATCGCGGGCGCCGCATTTTGCTCAGCCAGATGAAGGATGAAGCACGACCGCTGATTCCGTTTCTCACGGCCCTGGCCGAACATCCGCCGGTACGGCTCCCAGGCACGGCCATTTTTCTGTCCAGCAACCTGGAAGTCGTTCCACCAGCGCTGTGGCTGAGCGTCACGCGCTTTTCCGCGCTGCATGAACGCAACGTGCTGGTGCACGTGGAAACCCTCGAAGTGCCGTTCGTGGATACGGTGCACTGTGCCGAATGGCGTCAGCTCGACCATTCGTTCTGGGTGGTCGCGTTGCGCTATGGTTTCATGCAAACGCCCGACATTCCCGCCGCCTTGCCGCGCGCCGCACCGCACGGCGTCATGGTCGACGGGCCGCAGGCCACGTTCTTCCTGACGAGCGAGGCGGTGTGGGTGTCCCGGCGCTACGGCATGGGGCTGTGGCGCGATCGGTTGTTCACTTTTCTGGCGCGCAACACCCGGCCGGCTCCGGCGTTTTTTGAGATCCCGGGGGACCGCGTGGTGGAGCTGGGTCAACCGGTGGAACTTTGAATCGGCCTTTCATTCCAACGCCGCCATGCTTCCCGTGGTATGTGGGGGACGGCGTTTTTGAGGAGGTTCCCGTATGACTCGTCTCGGCAATATGGCGCTCGTGATCGGAATGATCGGCGTGCCCGGTTTCGTCGTGGCGCCAGCTGCGCTCGCCCAAGTGGACGTGAGCCTTTCGATCGGCGTGGCGCCGCCGCCGTTGCTGGTTTATGAGCAGCCGCCTGCGCCCGCGCCAGGCTACCTCTGGACCCCGGGCTATTGGGCCTGGTCGCCTGCGGGGTATTACTACTGGGTGCCTGGGACTTGGGTGCTGCCGCCGCAGGTGGGTTTGCTGTGGACGCCGGGCTGGTGGGGCTGGTCTGACGGCTACTACCGCTGGCACGGCGGCTACTGGGCGCCGCAGGTGGGCTATTACGGCGGCATCAACTACGGCTTCGGCTATTTTGGTGCCGGCTACAGCGGCGGGCGCTGGCGCGACCACCAGTTTTATTACAACACCGCGGTCAATCGCGTCAACGTCACCAACATTCACAACACGTACGTCGATAGGACCGTGATCGTCAACCACAACGTCACGGTGAATCGCGTGAGCTACAACGGTGGCCGGGGCGGCGTGATGGCGCAGCCGACGGCGGCGCAGCGCACGTTTGATCGTGAACGCCACGTTGCGCCCACGTCGATGCAGGCGCGCCACGTGCGAACGGCCATGGACGATCCGGCACAGCGGTTCCAGCGTGATCGGACGCTGCCCGTGGTCGCCGCGACGCCGCGCGCCGCGAGCTTTGCCGGTGCCGGCCTGGAACGACCGCAGCGTCAACCCCGCGGATCGCAGATGAACCCTGCGGCTCCGGCCGCACAGGCAACGCCGCGTCCGCCCGCGCAGCCGCGCGGTCCGGAAGGCACGCCGCAGCGTGGTCCGCAACCCACGCGGCAGTTGGGTCAGGAGCGCATGCAGCGCCCGGCCAATCAGCCGCGTGGTCCGCAAGGTATGCCGCGACAGATGCCGCAGGCGCCCCAGCAGACCGGGCAAGACCGGGCGCAGCGCCCGCCGCAAGTGAGCGCGCCTCCGCGCTTCGAGCAACGGCGCCCGGTTCAGCCGGAGCAGAACGCCGTTCGCATGAACGACCAGGCTCGCTCCGCCGAGATGGCGCAGCAGCGCGCGCGGGCGGCCGCGCAAACGCAGGCGCGCGAGCGCGCCGCACAGGCACGGCGCGCCCCGGAAGCGCGCCGCGCTCCGCCGCAAAAACGGCCGGAACGGGGGCGCGACCAGGAACGCCAATAGGCCGGCCGCGCATCACGCTGTGGCGCGCGGCCGTCGGTCGTACGGGCAACCGGCACGCCCGATGGCGGATACCACAGCGGGGCCGGATCAGCCTCCGTTTTCGCTGCGCTTTGTTTTTCCTCGATGGTCCGCTTGATCGAAGTGATCGGTCCGGTTTCTACGGCCTGTGGCGTATTATTTGAATAAGCTTATTACCAAAGCAGGTATCCGTTTTCACAGGCTTGCTTTCGAATGGGCTTGAATGGCTGAGAGGCGATGCGGTGCGGGCCGCGCCAGTTGTCTTGGCGCCGCGGTTTGCGCGTCGACTCCAGTCGATTGCACGGGTCGATTACCACAGAGGAGAGCAACATGCACAACGAAAACCTGCAGAGTTCGTCGCGCCGTCATGCCCTGTTCACGGGGGGTGGATTGGTCGCGCTGATGGCGAGCCCCGAAATCGTTCTGGCGGCGACCGATGCCGCTACGCCAGCGCCCGCTGCCGGAGCCAAGCCGCTGCCGGCATACGCCACTTGGAAAGACGCCGACGCGATGATCGTGCACAGCCCGATCACGGTAGAGCTGAAGCGCAAATACATCGGCAATGCGGCGCTCACGCCGAGCAATCGCCTGTACGTGCGCAACCACATGCCGCCGCCCTCTGAAGACATCGTGAAAGACCCCGATGCGTGGGAAATCGAGATTGCCGGCGTCGCCAAACCGGCAAGGCTGACGGTGGCAGATCTGAAGCGAATGGGCCTCAACTCGGTCACCATGGTGCTCCAGTGCTCGGGCAACGGGCGGGCTTATTTCCCGCACAAACCGGCAGGGTCCAAGTGGACTGAAGGGGCGGCCGGCTGCGTCGAGTTCACCGGCGTGCCGGTGAAAAGCGTGGTCGCGGCGCTCGGCGGGCTGGCGCACGGTGGGCGCTTCATGACCAGCACCGGCGGCGAAGTGTTGCCGAAAGACA
This sequence comes from Burkholderiaceae bacterium, assembly GCA_004299095.1. GTDB lineage: Bacteria > Pseudomonadota > Gammaproteobacteria > Burkholderiales > Burkholderiaceae_C > Ottowia. Next base: position 19,820 of record SCQQ01000002.1, read on the forward strand.
TGGATCCGCTGAAGTTGGTCATCGAGCGCTCGGTACCGATTGCCGACACGCTGGACCATGCGCTGCTGGCCTGGGAGTTGAACGGCGCGCCGATTCCGCTCGCCAATGGCGGACCGCTGCGCATGGTCGTGCCGGGATTTTTCGGCATCAACAACGTGAAGTACATCAAGCACCTGGCTTTCACCAAAGACCAGACGGCTGCCAACATTCAGCAGAACGAATACCGCTTCACGCCCGTGGGCGTCAAGGGATCGCCGAAATTCCCGACCATGTGGAAAATGGCGGCCAACTCTTGGATCACCGCGCCTTACGGTTTGGACAAACCCCTGAGCGCGGGCCGGGTGCAATTGGCCGGGGTTGCCTTTGGCGGCTATCAGGCGCTGAAGAGCGTCGAGGTGTCGATTGACGGCGGCCGTACCTGGCGGCCCGCGCGCTGGTTTGGCCCCGACATGGGGCGCTTTGCCTGGCGCAATTTCGTTCTCTCGGTGGACCTGAAGCCTGGCAAGTACCGCGTCGCGAGCCGTGCCATGGATGCCGCGGGCAAGAAGCAGCCGGAAAAGCGGGCTGAAAACGAGGCCGGCTTCAACGACAACAGTTGGGCCGATCGCAGTTTTGAGCTCGAGGTGGCTTGAAATGCCGCGTTTCCGCTTGCGAACTGTGCGTTGGTACGGGATCGTGCTGGGCGGCGGGGCGTTGCTGCTGCCCTGCGCATTCGCCCAGGCCCAGACGCCCGATCCGGCGCAGTTGGCCGAAGGCAAGCTGCTTTTTCAGAAGCAGGCCAACCCGGCTTGCGCCACCTGCCACACGCTGAAAGACGCCGGATCGACCGGCGCCATCGGTCCCAATCTCGACGATACCGGTCCGAGCAAGGACGATATCCGCGGCGTGCTGCACAGCGGCTTGGGCGCCATGCCGCAGTTCGACGACCACTTGAGTAAGGACCAGATCGACGCGCTCGTGAATTACGTGTTCTGGGCCACCCATCCGCACTGAGTGCGCCCAGCCGCGCCGGATTCGCGGTGCGGCTGGGCAACATGACGGGCTTGCAGGAGGGGATCCGGGTGCGTGAATCGACGCCCGCCGGACGGCTTACAGCGGCAGCGTTTTGATGAAATCCCGGAACGCCGCCCCCAGTTGCGGGTGCTGCAGCGCCAGTTGCACCGTGGCGTGCAGGAAGCCTTCCTTGCTGCCGCAGTCGTAGCGCTGGCCGGCGTATTCGTACGCGTACACGCGCTCGTTTTGCATCAGGCTGGCAATTGCGTCGGTGAGCTGGATTTCGCCACCCGCCCCAGGTTTCTGCTGGCGGATCTGATCGAAGATGCTGTCGGTCAGGATGTAGCGGCCCGCCACGCCCATGCGCGACGGCGCGTTGCCAGGCTGGGGTTTCTCGACGATGCGATCGACCTTGATCAGTCGGTCACCGGCCGGGACACCGGCGACGATGCCGTAGCGGTTGACCTGATCTTCCGGCACTTCCTGCACCGCCAGGATGGAGCGCCCCAGCTCGGCAAAGCAATCGACCATTTGCGCCAGGACCGGTTTGCCGTCGGGCGGGCAGACCATCAAGTCATCGGCCAGCAGCACGGCGAACGGGCGGTGGCCGACGATGTGCGCGGCGCAGGAGACGGCGTGGCCCAACCCGAGCGAGCGGTGCTGGCGCACGTAGGTGCACAGCATGTCGCTGGGGGCCACGGCGCGCACCACGTCCAGCAGCTCGGTCTTGCCGGCCGCTTGCAGCGCGTCTTCCAGTTCGATGGCGGTGTCGAAGTGGTCCTCGATCGCGCGCTTGCTGCGGCCGGTGACGAACACCATGTGGCGTACGCCAGCCGCATAAGCTTCTTCGACGGCGTATTGAATCAATGGCTTGTCGACCACCGGCAGCATTTCCTTCGGGCTCGCCTTGGTGGCCGGCAGGAAGCGCGTGCCGAGGCCGGCGACCGGAAACACGGCAACTTCGATGGGTTGATGGTTGGACATGGGGTTGTTTCTTGTTTTCAAAGGGAATGGATTCGATTTAGTGCTGGATCACTGTCTGGCAGCGTCGCGTTTGCCGCAGCGCAGTCGTCGCGCTTGCCGTGCAAGGCCGGTCTGACTCAATGCAACCGTTCAAGTTGCGCCCGAATCTTTTCGAGCGCAGCGCCAAAGTCGGTGACGCGCTTTTTTTCTTGCTCCACCACGGCCGGCGGCGCCTTGCTGACGAACGCCTGGTTGTCCAGTTTGCCGTGCGCCTTGGCCAATTCGCCCTGCAAGCGCGCGGCTTCCTTGCCGAGGCGCTCACGCTCGGCGGCCGGGTCGATTTCGACGAACAAGGCGAGGCGCGCGTGGCCGGCAACGGCGACCGGCGCGCCCTGGCTGGCCCGGACCCATTGCGCTTCGTCGTCAAACGCCTTGACGTCGCTCAGCTTCGCGAGCGCTTGCAGCACCGGCCGGTGCTGCTCGATGAACATCGTGTCGCCCAGCGCGTACAAAGGAACGTGTTGCGCCGGCGAGATGCCCATTTCGCCGCGCAGGTTGCGGCAGGCGTCGACCAGCGCTTTCAGGTGCTGCATGGCGGCCACTGCGGTCGGGTCCATGCGCGCCTGCGCAGCTTGCGGGTAGGGCGCCACGGCGACCGAATCACCGCCCATGCCGGCCACCGGCGCCACCGCCTGCCACAGCGCTTCGGTCACGAACGGGATGACCGGGTGTGCCAGGCGCAGCACGGCTTCCAGCACGCGCACCAGCGTGCGCCGCGTGGCGCGCTGCTCGGCCGCGCTGCCATGCTGGATCTGGATCTTGGCGATTTCCAGGTACCAGTCGCAGTATTCGTTCCAGACGAAGTCGTAAATCGCGTTGGCGACCACGTCGAGCCGGTAGTCGGCGAACCCCTGCGCCACTTGCTGTTCCACGGTTTGCAGCAGGCTGGCGATCCAGCGGTCGGCCAGCGAGGGTTCCAGATCGGCGCCGTCGGCGATGCCGCAGTCATGGCCCTCGCAATTCATCAGCACGAAGCGGCTGGCGTTCCACAGCTTGTTGCAGAAATTGCGGTAGCCTTCGCAGCGCTTGCTGTCGAAATTGATGGTGCGCCCGAGCGTGGCCATGGCGGCAAACGTGAAGCGCAGCGCGTCAGCACCGTAGCCGGGAATGCCGTTCGGGAATTCCTTTTTCGTCTCGGCGCGCACCTTGGGCGCGGTCTCGGGTTTGCGCAGGCCGAAGGTGCGTTTTTCCATCAGCGGCTCCAGCGCGATGCCGTCGATCAGGTCCACGGGGTCGAGCACGTTGCCTTCGGACTTGCTCATCTTCTTGCCTTTGGCGTCCAGCACCAGGCCGTGGATGTACACGTCCCTGAACGGCACCTTGCCGGTGAAGTGCGTGGTCAGCATGATCATGCGCGCCACCCAGAAAAAGATGATGTCGTGGCCGGTGACGAGCACGCTGCTCGGCAGGTAGAGAGCAAGGTCCTCGGTTTGCGCCGGCCAACCGAGCGTGGAGAAGGGCACCAGCGCGGAAGAAAACCACGTGTCCAGCACGTCTTCGTCGCGTCTCAGGTTGCCGTCGTAGCCTGCCGCATCCGCTTTGGTCCTGGCCTCGGCCTCGTCGTGGCCGACGAAGATTTCGCCGCCTTCGCCGTACCACGCCGGAATCTGGTGCCCCCACCACAACTGGCGGCTGATGCACCAGTCCTGGATGTGGTTCATCCACTGGTTGTAGGTGTTGACCCACTGTTCGGGAACGAAGCGCACTTGGCCGCTGGCCACGGCATCGATCGCCTTTTGCGCGATGCTTTTGCCGGTGGCGTCATCTTTGCTCACCTGCGTCATGGCAACGAACCACTGGTCGGTGAGCATGGGTTCGATCACCTGCCCTGTGCGGGCGCAAATCGGCAGCATGTATTTGTGCGGCTCGATCTTCACCATGTAGCCGCCGGCTTCCAGGTCGCGAACGATGGCGTCGCGCGCTTCATAGCGGTCCATGCCTCGATACGCGCTTGGACCGTTTTCGTTGATGTGTGCATCGGCCGTGAAAATGGTGATCAGCGGCAGATCGTGACGCAGCGCGCAGGCATAGTCGTTGTGATCGTGCGCACCCGTCACCTTGACGCAGCCCGAGCCGAATTCGCGGTCGACGAAATCGTCGGCAATGATCGGGATGTTGCGCCCCATCAGCGGCAGTTCCACCCACTTGCCCACCAGGTGGCGATAACGGTCGTCTTCGGGGTGCACCGCGAGCGCACCGTCGGCCATCATGGTTTCCGGTCGCGTGGTGGCGATGGTCAGGCCGCGCTGCATCTGTCCATCGACTGTCTGCGGGCCGTCAACGAATGGATACGTGACGTAATGCATCTTGCCGTCGGATTCGACGTTTTCCACTTCCAGGTCGCTCACCGCGCTTTTCAGTTGCGGATCCCAGTTGACCAGGCGCTTGCCGCGGTAAATCAGCCCTTGTTCATGGAGCTTGACGAAGCAGTCGGTCACCACGCGCGACAGCTTGTCGTCCATGGTGAAGTACTCGCGACTCCAGTCCACGCTGTCGCCCATGCGGCGCATTTGCTGCGTGATGGTGCTGCCCGACGTTTCTTTCCATTCCCACACGCGCGCGACGAAATTCTTGCGCCCCAGGTCGTAGCGGCTTTG
>SCQQ01000020.1 GCA_004299095.1 Burkholderiaceae bacterium
GGGCTTCATCGAAGCGCCTGCGAAGGGGCTGCACCTGCCGCTGGACGTGCAGGGCACGGCCTTCCAGGAGCGCGTCTGGCGCGCGCTGCGCGAGATCCCGCCGGGCGCGACCGTGAGCTATGCCGAGATCGCCGAACGCATCGGCTCGCCCAAGGCGATGCGCGCCGTGGCCCAGGCTTGCGCCACGAACCATATTGCCGTGGCCATTCCGTGCCATCGCGTCGTGCGGCGCGACGGCAAGCTGGGCGGCTATCGCTGGGGCGTGGACCGCAAGCGCGAGCTGCTGCATCGTGAAACCAAGGATTGATGGGGCGATTTCCCATGACCTCATGCGACGCGACCCTCGATCGTCTGAATTGGGCGAACATCGGCCTGCAGCTCGATGCCGAAGGCTGTGCCGTGCTGCCCGGTTTGCTGGGCGCTGACGTGGCGCGCAGCCTGGCGCAGCAGGCCACGGCGCCTGGCGTCCGCCGGGTCACTTTGGAATCCGGCGATCCGGGGCGCGGCGCGTTGTTCTACTTCGGCGCCGCTATGCCGGCGCCGCTGGAACCCTGGCGCACGGCGCTCTACCGCCGCCTGGTGACGATCGCCAATCGTTGGAACGAAACCCTGGGCGTCGCCCATCGCTATCCGGCGGAGTTGGAGGATTTTCTTCGGCACGGCCACAAGGCGGGCCCGACACGGGCGCAATCGCATCTGAGCCGGTTGGGCGTCGAAGACTACGTGGCGCTGCACCAGTGCAGGGATGGCGGGCAGGCGTTTCCCCTGCGGATCGCCGCCGTGCTGTCCGAACCGGGCACTGACTTCCAGGGCGGCGAGTTCGTGATGACGGAGCAGCGCCCGCGCATGCAGTCGCGCCCCATGGTGCTGCCGCTCAAGCTCGGCGATATGGCCGTCATCGCGACCGCCGAACGCCCCTTCAAAGGCGCCAAGGGCTATTACCGGGTCAACCTCAAGCACGCCATCAGCTGCGTGCGCCAGGGCGAGCGCATCGGTTTGGAGCTGTCGTTCCACGACGCGCCGCGACGCAGCGGGTGAACTGCATATGCCCACCTCGAACGAGCGATTCACGCTGACGGGAGCGGATGGCAAGCCGTACGCCAGTCCCTTGCCCGGTATTTTCGGAGGGCATCGCGGCGGCAAGCGGTACGGCCGCCTGGACTGCCGCGCCGCGCGACGGGCGATCGCCCGCGGCGGTTATGTGAAACACCGCGTTTTCTCTGCCGACGAGGCCACGGCCATCGCCGCCGGCTACCGGCCGTGCGCCGTTTGCATGCCGCAGGCGTACACGACCTGGAAGAAGAGCCAGCCCGCCAAAACCGCCAGCGGTGCTCGAAAGGCGGCGCGCTCATGAAACACCCTATATGCGCCTATTCTCGGCACCGCGTTCATCGCCGCGTGGCACGCCGCTGCACGCGGGCCACGTAAGCATCGCCGTCGGGCATGCCGCCACGCGCTTGCGCATCGGCCAGCATCTGGCCGAGATATTCCATCACCTCGTGATGCGCGGCGTGCAGGTCGCCCAGGCGCGCCGCCAGCAGTTCCACCGCCTGTCGGATGCCCGGCGGCTGGTCGATGCTGCATTGTTCGCTGATGGACAGATGCATGGACAGGTGCAAAAACGGATTGGCGCCGGGCGCGCCGTCGGGGTAGATGCGCAGCACCGCCGCGTCGGCGTCGGCCAGATCGGCGTGCCACTCCGGGTGCAGGGCGGCCCAGCCGGCTGCCAGCGTTTCCAGCGCTTCCAGCGGTTCATGGTTCTGCCGCTTGCGCCAGGCGTTGCAGAAGAAGCGCCGCACGTCGTCTTGAGAGGGGGAAAACATCGGGTTCGCGTCCTTTATTCGGGGGTTATCGCTTTCGTACGACTCCGCCGCGGGCATGGCGTTGCAACCGGGTGGCGCAGGAGAGGTCGACGCATGACCTGATTAGACTAGACCGATCGCGGTGATTCCTGCACCGCAGGGAGACTCGGTCATGGATTTCGGAATCGCGGGCAAATGGGCGCTGGTCGGCGGCGCCAGCAGGGGGTTGGGCCACGGTTGCGCCAGTGCGCTGGCGCACGAGGGCGTCAACGTGGTGATGGTGGCGCGCCGCAAGGCGGTGCTGGAGCAATCCGTGGCGGCCTTGAAGACACAGGTTGCTGCCACGGTGCAAGTGATCGGCGTGGCGGCGGACATCACCACGCCCGAGGGCCGCGCCGCCGCGTTTGCGGCGCACCGCGAATTCGACATCGTCGTCACCAACGCCGGCGGCCCGCCGGCCGGCAATTTCCGCGACTGGGGACGCGATGAATGGATCAGCGCGCTCAACGCCAACATGCTGACCGCCGTCGAGCTCATCAAGGCGACGATCGACGGCATGACCGGACGCGGCTTTGGCCGCATCGTCAACATCACGTCGACCTCGGTGAAGGCGCCGATCGACGTTCTGGGTCTGTCGAACGGCGCGCGCTCCGGGCTCACGGGTTTCGTCGCCGGTATCGCGCGCAGCCACGACATCGCGGGCAACGGGGTCACCATCAACAACCTGCTGCCGGGGCGCTTCGACACCGACCGCATCCAGAGCCTGGCGCAGAGCGCGGCCGCGAGCAGCGGCAAGACGGTTGCGGACATACGCGCGGCGCAGCAAGCCGCGATTCCGGCGCAGCGTTACGGGACCGCGGAAGAATTCGGGCAAGTGTGTGCGTTCCTGTGCAGCCGCCAGGCGGCCTATCTCACCGGTCAGAACATCCTGCTCGACGGCGGCGGCTACCCGGGGACGTTCTGAGTCCGGCCGCCCCGCGCGGCGGGATCGATGCGCAGGATGAACGTGCGGCTGGCCGTTCCATTGATGTTATGAAGGGCAATTTCGCCGTCGCCTCGCGAGGTAACAGTCACTCACTTTGCCGCCCCGACGGGATATGGCCTTTGGGACCTCGTTACCCGAACGCAACGAGGTCACGCCGCGGTGCAGTGAAGGCAGGCATCTCGACGGGCGCTCAGCGCCGCGACGAAATCACGATGCCGGTGGCGATCAGCACGAACGCCAGTGCGTGAAACGCCTGCGGTCGCTCGCCCAGCAAGACGGTCGAGAGCACCGCGGCGAAGAGCGGCGCCAGATTGAAGAACACGCCCGCAATCGCCGGTCCCGCTTGTTGCACGCCGAGTCCCCAGCAACGGTAGGCGATGAGCGCCGGGCCGATCGCGACGAAAGCAAGCGCTGCCGCGAGTGGCCAGCCCCAGTGAATCGTGGCGTGGTCCAGCACCCGTTCGCCGGCCGCGAACAGCGCCGACCAGCCCAGACCGAACACCACCTGCGCGAGCAGCAGCGCGGCCCAGTCGGCATGCAGGCGTTCGGGCTCGTCGGCGGGCGGGACCAGCAGCCACGAATACCAGGCCCAGAGCAGGGCAGCCAGCAGCATCAGCAGATCGCCGGGAACCGGGCGCCAGTCGCCCAGTCCACGCCAGTGTCCGCCCGTCAACACCACCAGGACGCCGGCGATGGAGAGCAGCACGCCCACGAACTGGAAGCGCGTGGCCGGGGAGCGGTAGAACAGGTGGCCGAGCAGCAACACCCAAAGCGGCATGGTGGACGCCACCAGCGTGACGTTGACCGCCGACGACGTGTGCAAGGCAAGGTATTGCAGCGCGTTGTAGCAGCCGATACCGAGCAGCCCCAGCAGCGAATAGCGCCGCCAGCGTGGCCACAACGGGCTGCCCGGGCGCAGCACCCACGGCGCGAGCGGTACCAGCAGCGCGAACGCAATGGCCCAGCGCAGGAAATTGAGCGTGACCGGCGGCACCAGGCCGACGACCATGCGGCCGACCACGGCGTTGCCGGCCCACAGCAGCGGCGGCGTGACGAGCAGCAGGGCGGTGGCGGGCGTGAGGCGCATCAGGCAAGCTTGGGGGATAAGCGATGGACGTTGTTCGGGAGGCGCCGCGCGCGGTCGGCCGATGCGCAGCTTACTGCGGAGAAGAGGCCAGGCCATCGAAAGTCCAGATCAACGGCCAGGTTGGCTCCGCGAACGTCCGCATGCGGTATGCCAAAGTGCTGGCACAGGGAGGCGGAACGCCATGCGGACGCTCGAAGAGCGTGCGCCGCGGCCCGGGCGCCGCGCGTGCTTTGATCGCGAACGGCCGCGCAATTTGGCTCGTGCCTGAGCTTGACTCTTGACTATGGTCCATGGTTTAGCATGCCGGCATGAACACACCCTTGACACAGCATTTCACCATTGGCGCGGCTGCACGCCGCGCCGGGGTGGGCATCGACACCATCCGCTATTACGAACGCGCGAGCCTGTTACCGCCACCGCCGCGGCGCGCGTCGGGCTATCGCGACTACGGCTCCGGCACGGTCGAGCGCCTGCGTTTCATCCGGCGCGCCAAGGACCTGGGGTTCTCGCTGCAGGATATCCGCGAGTTGCTGGCGCTCTCCACCGACCGCGAACGCGGCGTGAAAAGCGTCAAGCAGCGCGCCGAAGCGCGGCTGGCGCAAATCGAACAGCGCATCCGCGAACTGCAACGTGTCAAGCGCGGGCTGAAACAACTCATAGCCGCTTGCCCGGGCCACGGCGCGCTCGAACAGTGCCCCATCCTGCGCGCCCTCGGCGGCGAGGAGGACGCATGACCATGCACGATCACGCCATACACCCTGACCACGCCCAGTCCGATGCGGCGTTCGCCGTCGATCCCAACTGCGGCATGCGGGTGGCCTTGCCTTCGGAGCGCCATGCCGATTACCAGGGCCAGCGCTACCCCTTTTGCAGCGACGGCTGCCTGCACGAGTTCGAGGCCGATCCCGAAGGCGTGCTGGCGAAGGCGCGTCGGCGCGAAATCGAGGCGGGCCGGCTGGATCCGGTGTGCGGCATGGCGACCGATCCTGACGCCGCGCATTGCAGCGTGGCGCACGCTGGCGCGCGCATCAATTTCTGCTCCGAGGGTTGTCGCGACAAGTTCGCGGCTGATCCGGATCGGTATCTCGGCATGCCGGTCGCCACGCACGCCGCACATGCCGGGCATACGCATGCCCGCGCTCGTCCGCGCGACGCGGCAACGCCAGCGCCTGCCGGCACGATCTACACCTGCCCGATGCACCCCGAGGTTCGGCAGATGGGTCCCGGCACCTGCCCGAAATGCGGCATGGCGCTGGAGCCGCTGCTGCCGGAAGCCGGTGCGGAGGATGACGGCGAACTGCGCACGCTGACGCGGCGCTTCTGGATCCTCGTGGTCCTGACCCTTCCGGTGTTCGTGCTGGCGATGGGTCCGCACCTGTTCGGCTGGCACTTCGCCGCACCCTGGGGGCGGGCGGCGGGCTGGATCGAGGCGGCGCTCGCGACCGTCGTGGTGCTGTGGGGCGGCGCCTCGTTCTTCACGCGCGGCTGGCGCTCGCTCAAGCCCTGGTTGCCCAACATGTACACCCTGATCGCGCTGGGTACCGGGGTGGCGTGGCTGTACAGCGCCGTGGCGTTCCTGCTGCCGGGCCTGTTCCCGCCGAGCTTCCGCGACGCGCACGGCCAGATCGGCGTGTACTTCGAGTCCGCCGCGGTGATCGTGACCTTGGTGACGATGGGCGACTGGCTGGATATGCGTGCGCGCCGCCGCACCGGCTCGGCGCTGCGGGCGCTGCTGGATCTGGCGCCTAAAACCGCGCGCCGCATCGCGGCGGATGGCGGTGAAGCGGACGTGCCGCTGGGCCAAGTCCAGGCGGGCGACGTGCTGCGCGTGCGCCCCGGCGAGAAGGTGCCGGTCGATGGCATCGCGACCGGCGGTGCGAGCCACGTGGACGAATCGATGTTGACGGGCGAATCCATGCCGGTCGCAAAGGGCGAGGGCGACACGCTCACGGGCGGTACCGTCAACCAGGACGGCGCGCTCACGATGCGCGCGGAGCGTGTCGGCGCCGACACCATGCTGTCGCGCATCGTCGCGCTGGTGGCCGAGGCGCAGCGCAGCAAGGCACCGCTGCAGCGCGTGGCCGACCGGGTGGCGGCATGGTTCGTCCCCACCGTGGTCGCCGTCGCGGTGATCGCATTCATCGTGTGGCTGGCGGTCGGCCCCGGCCCGAAGTTTCCGCACGCGCTGATCGCGGCGGTGTCGGTGCTGATCATCGCGTGTCCGTGTGCGCTGGGATTGGCGACGCCGATTTCCATCATGGTCGCGAGCGGTCGCGGCGCGCACGCCGGCGTGTTGTTCCGCGACGCTGGAGCGATCGAGGCGCTGCGCAAGGTCGACGTGCTGATGGTTGACAAGACCGGCACCTTGACCGAAGGCAAGCCGTCGCTGCGTACCGTGGAAACATTCGACGGCTTCGGCGAAGGCGAGGCCCTGCGCCTGGCGGCGGCGCTGGAACGGCCGAGCGAGCATCCGCTGGCGCGCGCGATCATGGCGGCGGCCGAAGAACGCGGCCAGGCCGCCGGTCGGGTTGAAGACTTCAAGACCCTGACCGGGCGCGGCGTGACCGGGCGGGTGGCTGGCCGCACGGCCGCGCTCGGCAACGCCAAGCTGCTGGCCGAGCTTGGCGTGGCGCGTGATGTGCAGCGCGAGACACGTGCGGACGCCTTGCGCGCCGATGGGGCGACGGTGATGACGCTGGTCGCTGAAGGCCGCGCCGTGGCGTTGCTGGCCGTCGCCGACCGGATCAAGGCGGACACGCCCGCGGCCCTCGACGCCTTGCGCGCCGATGGCGTGCACATCGTGCTGGCGACGGGCGACAACCCGGTCACGGCGCGGGCGGTCGCGCGCGCGCTCGGCATCGACGCGGTGCATGCGGACGTGTCGCCCGCCGACAAGGCCGCGCTGGTCGCCGCGCTGCAGCGCGAAGGCCACCAGGTGGCGATGGCGGGCGACGGCATCAACGACGCGCCGGCGCTGGCGGCGGCTCATGTGGGCATCGCGATGGGCACCGGCACCGACGTGGCGATCGAAAGCGCGGCGGTCACGCTGGTGCGCGGCGATCTGTCGGGCATCGTGCGTGCGCGGGCGTTGTCACGGGCGACGGTGCGCAACATCTACCAGAACCTGTTCTGGGCGTTCGGCTACAACGTCATCGGCATCCCGATCGCGGCCGGCGTGTTGTATCCGGCATTCGGCATCACGCTGTCGCCGATGGTCGCGGCGCTGGCGATGAGCCTGTCGTCGGTGTCGGTGGTCAGCAACGCGCTGCGCCTGCGGCGCGTGAAGCTGCCGTCAGGCAGACGGCCTGAGAATGACGCGCGGCGCGCCGTCTTGTCCGGGCAGGGCGGGCGGGCGAGCAAGGTCATCTGAGCGGTTGCCGCAATTTCACGCGTTTCGGGGCCGGGTATCGCGGAGGCGAGGATGCGGTCGCGCGCATTGACGGGCGCTGCCTGGCGTACCCAGAGTTCAATGAAAGCGCATGCGCTGTCACGGCACCGGGAATTCCTGCGCCCGCGAGCGATCCCATGCCGGAAGGTACTCGAAATGCGCAGCCGAAATCTCCACGACGTTGCACGGGCCAGCGCAGCGCGCCTGTGCGCGCTCGTCCTGCTGGCGTTGCTGGCCGTTGGCGCCGCTCCGCTGGCGCGGGCGGCCGAGATTGCCATCGTGCAACCCGCCAGCGAGCAAACCATTCACAGCAACGCGGGCGACGTGCAGGTCCATATCCGGGCTTCGGGCGCCGCACCGGGCAGCCGGGTGCGGTTGATCGTCGATGGCGTCGCGCAGCCCGAGGTACACGGGGCCGGCGCGATCACGCTGCGCGGCCTGGACCGTGGCACGCACGTGGTCACGGCCGAACTGCTGGGCGCCGATGGTGCGGTGCTGGCCACCTCGCGACCGGTGACGTTTTACGTGTGGCAGGCCTCGCGGCTGTTCCGTCACCGGACACCGTGATGGGCGCCGCAATTTCCGGGTGGCTTGGAAATGGCGCAGTGCGCGCCAATCTCGGCGTCAGCGCCCCCTGCGCACGCGCAGCAGCTCGTCCAGGATCAGGCAGGCCACGCCCGCAGTGATGGCGCTGTCGGCCAGGTTGAACGCCGGGAAGTGGCCGCGGTAGAACAGCGGCTCCAGGAAACGCCAGTGGAAATCGAGGAAATCCACCACGTAACCGTGCATGATCCGGTCCAGCACGTTGCCCACGGCGCCGCCCAGGATCAGGCTGAGCGCGAACGAAAACAGCTTTTGCTGGGCATGCGCGCGCAGCAGCCAGGTGATGAAGGCCGCCGCGGCGATGGCCAGCGCGGTGAACAGCCAGCGCTGCCAGCCGCCCGCGCCCGCCAAAAAGGAGAACGCGGCGCCGGTGTTGTGCGCCAGGATGATGTTGAAGAACGCCGTGATGCGCGTGCCGCCGCCCAAGGGGTAGTGGCCGACGACGAGCCACTTGGCCAACTGATCGAGCACCACCACCAGCGCGGCCAGCGCCAGCCAGAGCCCAAGCGTCGCGTGGGACGACGCTGCCGTCGTGTGGCGCGCCATTCAGGCGATCCGGCGCTGCTCGCCCGCGCCAAACAGGTTGCTCACGCAGCGGCCGCAGAGATCGGGGTGCGCCGCGTCGGCGCCGACGTCGGCACGGTGGTGCCAGCAGCGCGCGCACTTGGTGTGCGCCGAAGGACGGACTTCGATCACCAGCGCATCGCCTCGGGCGACCCTGGCAGTGGACGTGATCAGCACGAATTTCAGGTCGTCGCCCAGGCTTTGCAGCAGCGCGTAATCGTCGGCGGGCACGGTGAGCGTGACCTCGGCTTGCAGCGACGAGCCGATTTGCCCTTGCGCCCGCAGTGCCTCGATTTCCTTGTTGACCGCCTCGCGCAGCGCGCGGATGCGCTGCCACTTGGCCAAGAGCGCGGCGTCGGGCGCGGCGAAGTCCCAGTATTTCTCGAGGAAAATGGATTCGCTGCTACCGACCAGCTTCCAGGCTTCTTCAGCCGTGAAACTCAGGAACGGCGCCATCCAGCGCAGCAGCGCTTGCGTGATTTGCCAGAGTGCGGTCTGGGCGCTGCGGCGCGCCAGCGACTTGGGCGCGGCGGTATAGAGCCGGTCCTTCAGGATGTCGAGGTAGAACCCGCCCAGGTCTTCGGAGCAGAACAACTGCAATCCGGCCACCACCGGCTGGAATTCATAGACCTCGTAATGCGCCAGCACGTCGGCCTGGAATGCGGCCGCGCGCGCCAGCGCCCAGCGGTCGATTTCCAGCAAATCCTGCGCGGCCACCGCGTCTTTTCGCGGATCGAAATCACTGGTGTTGGCGAGCAGGAAGCGCAGCGTGTTGCGAATGCGGCGGTAGCCGTCGACGACGCGCGCCATGATCTTGTCGTCGCCCGCGATGTCGCCGGAATAGTCGCTGGAGGCCACCCACAGGCGCAGCAGCTCGGCGCCCCATTGCTTGCACGCCTTGTCGAGGTTGATGCCGTTGCCGAGCGACTTGCTCATCTTGCGGCCCTCGGCATCCACCGTGAAGCCGTGCGTGAGGATGGCGCGATAAGGCGCACGACCAAACAGGGCGCACGCCACCAGCAGCGACGAGTGGAACCAGCCGCGGTGCTGGTCGTGGCCTTCCAGGTACAGGTCGGCCTCGGGGCCGTGTTCGTGATGCTCGGCCGGGTGCGTCACGTGCAGCACGTGCCAGAAGGTGGAACCCGAGTCGAACCACACTTCCAGGATGTCGTTGCACTTGGTGTAGTGCGGCGCGTCTTCCGGCCCGAGGATTTCTTCGGTGGTCTTGCGACTCCAGGCTTCGATGCCGCCGTGCTCGATCAGCTTGGCCGCCTGGTCGATGATTTCCAGGGTGCGCGGGTGCAGCGCCTCGGTGTCCTTGTGCAGGAAAAACGGAATCGGCACGCCCCAGGCGCGCTGGCGGCTGATGACCCAATCGGGGCGATTCGCCACCATGTCGCGCAGCCGGGCCTGGCCGGCGGCGGGGTAGAACTTCGTTTCATCGATGGCACGCAGCGCCGTCGTGCGCAGGCTCTCGGGCGCTTTGTCCTGGGTGAAAACGCCCGGGCCTTCGTCCAGGCGGATGAACCACTGTGACGCGGCGCGGTAAATCACCGGTGACTTGTGGCGCCAGCAGTGCGGGTAGCTGTGCATCAGCGGCGCGGTGGCGAGCAGGCGCGCGGCGCCCCGCAGCGTTTCGATCACCACCGGCACGGCTTCCCAGATGTTCAGGCCGCCAAAGAGCGGGAGATCTGCGGCGTAACTGCCGTGCGGCTGCACCGGGTTCAAGATGTCGTCCTGCTGCAGGCCATGCTCCAGACAGGAGTTGAAGTCGTCCACGCCATAGGCGGGCGACGAGTGCACCAGGCCGGTGCCGTCAGTGTCGGTGGCGTAGTCGGCCAGGTACACGGGCGACAGGCGCCGATAGCCCGCGTCCACGTCGTACAGCGGGTGCTTGAAGCGCAGGCCGTCGAGCTTTTCGCCCAATGCGGTGGCGACGACGTGGCCATCGAGCCCGTAACGCTTCAGGCTGTCTGCCACGCGCGCGCTGGCGAGGATCAGCAAACCTTTCTCGGTATCGACCAGCGCGTATTCGATCTTCGGTCCCAGGTT
This sequence comes from Burkholderiaceae bacterium, assembly GCA_004299095.1. Lineage (GTDB taxonomy): Bacteria > Pseudomonadota > Gammaproteobacteria > Burkholderiales > Burkholderiaceae_C > Ottowia. Next base: position 10,482 of record SCQQ01000020.1, read on the forward strand.
GAGCGCCTGGTTGGCCGGGATGGTCCACGCGGTCGTGGTCCAGATCACCGCATACGCGGTCTTGTCGAGCTTGGGCAGGCCGAAGGCGGCGGCCAGTTTCTCGGGTTCGGCGGACTCGAACATCACGTCGATGGTGTCGCTCTTTTCGTCGCCGTATTCGATCTCGGCTTCGGCCAGCGCCGAGCCGCAGTCGAAGCACCAGTACACCGGCTTCAGTCCGCGATAGACGTAGCCACGCTCCACCACGCGCTTGAAGGCGCGCAGCTCCGCCGCTTCGTTGGCGAAGTTCATGGTCTTGTAGGGATGGTCCCAATCGCCCAGCACGCCCAGGCGCTTGAAGCCCGCCATCTGGATCGCGATCTGCTCGGTGGCGTAGGCGCGGCTCTTGGCCTGCATGTCGGCACGACTCAGGTTGCGGCCGAACTTCTTCTCGATCTGGTTTTCGATCGGCAGGCCGTGGCAGTCCCAGCCCGGCACGTAGTGCGCATCCATGCCGTTCAACTGGCGCGCTTTCACGATCATGTCTTTCAGGATCTTGTTGACCGCGTGGCCTGCGTGCAGCGCGCCGTTGGCGTAGGGCGGACCGTCGTGCAGGATGAACTTGGGGCGGCCCGCGCTGGCGTCACGCAGGCGCTGGTAGAGCTTCTCGTCTTCCCATTCCTTGATCCAGCCCGGCTCGCGCTGCGGCAGGTTGGCCCGCATGGGAAACGGCGTGTCCGGCATGTTGAGCGTGCTGCGGTAATTGCTTTTTTCTTCGGTACTCATGGTGTTGGTGCGATGGCGGTCAATGCGGCGGAACGATCATCGCGAGCCGGTGCGCGCGATGGGGTGGCGAAGGGATTCGGTCTGGGGCGTCGTGGCGAAAGCGAATTCGCCGCCCCGTCAAATTCGCGCCGCGCGCGCCGCGAGCCAGGCGCGGGCGTCGGCGCAGTCGCGCTGCATGCCGGCGGTCAGGTCCGCCAGGTCGGGATAGCGCCGTTCGTCGTGCAATTTGTGCAGCAGTTCCACCTGGATGATTTTACCGTAGCCCCCCTCGGGCCCCAGCGCTTGCGGCCAGTCGAGCACGTAGGTTTCGAGCAGCACGCGGCCGCCGTTTATGTCGTTCGGATCGAGCGACGGGCGCACGCCCAGATTCGCGACCCCGTCCAGCGGTTGCGGCGTCAGGCCCAGTACGCGCACCACGAAGATGCCGCTCGCCGCGGGCTTCCAGGCGTGGGCGCGGCGCGAGAAGCGCAGGTTGAGCGTGCGGAAGCCGTCCGCCGCGCCGCGCTTCGATTCGCCCAGTTGGCGTCCCAGCTCGCGGCCGCGCACCACATGGCCGCTGATCGTGTAGCGGCGGCCGAGCAGCGCGGCGGCATCGTCCATGCGGCCGTCGGCGAGTGCGGCGCGCACCGCCGAGCTGGAAACGCGCGCGCCGTGCACTTCATACGAATCCATGCGCGCGACGTCGAAGCCGAGGCGCGCACCGGCGCGATCCAGCAGCGCATAGTCGCCGGCGCGCTGGGCGCCGAAGCGGAAGTCGTCGCCCACCAGCACGTAGCGCACGCCCAGCCCTTGCACCAAAATCTCGTCGATGAAGTTGTCGGGCGAGCGGCGGGCGAGTTGGGTGTTGAACGGCAGCACCACGGCCTGGGCTATGCCGCAACGCGCCAGTTCGGCCAGCTTGTCGCGCAGCGTCGCGATGCGCGCGGGCGCCAGGTCGGGTTGACGGCGCAGCGCCGCGAAGTAATCGCGCGGGTGCGGCTCGAAGGTCATGACGCAACTCGGAATGCCGCGGTGCGCCGCTTCGCTTTTCAGCAGCGCCAGCATCGCCTGGTGGCCGCGGTGCACGCCGTCGAAATTGCCGACCGTGAGGGCACAGGCCGAGGCCAGGTTCGGGTGCCGCAATCCGCGGAAAATTTTCATGAAAAATGGGGTGTTGGACGGCCGTCGCGCGGTTGAATTGGGCCTCGGAAAGGGCCGAAACCGAGTATATTGCCCCGAGATCGAGCACGATCGCGCCATCAGGTGGATCGTGAGTCGCGCGACTCTGAAGGTCAATTTGTGAAAGTACTCAAGCTGTCGGCCAAGGGTTTGCCGGAATCATGGATCACCCTGGAACAGGCCGTGACGTATTACGCCGCGGGCGTGGTGCGCTGGGAGGCCGGCGGCGAAATCGCGGTGTTCCATGGCGGCCATAACGCGGTCACGGGCCGGCAGTCGATCGTCGCCGTCAACAGCATCATCGGCACCAGGGGCGCGCCGGCGATCAACCTGTTCGAGGTGAGCCCGAGCCTCACGAATTCCAAGCTGTTCGCACGCGACCGCAACACTTGCGCCTATTGCGGCGAAGCGTTTCACGAAATCGACCTCACGCGCGAGCACATCGTGCCGCAGGCGCAGCAGGGGCTGGACGGCTGGATGAACGTGGTCACGGCGTGCCGCAGTTGCAACCACCGCAAGAGCAACCGCACGCCCGAGCAGGCGCACATGCCGCTTTTGTACGCGCCCTACGTCCCGAGCCGCTGGGAAGATTTCATCCTGCGCAACCGCCGCATCCTGGCCGACCAGATGGAGTTCCTGGCGGCGCACCTGCCGAAGAATTCGCGCCTGCACAGTTGAGGCGGTGCGGCGCCGGCCGCACAGGCCGGCGTTTGCAATCCGCAGCGGCCGCGCCGCACGAAAAAGGCCCCGATCCATGGGGGCCGAACCCCCCGGGAGTCGGAGCCTGCTGACCGCGCCGCGCAATGGCAGTGCGGTCAGGGCGTCGCTTGCAGTGGTTCAGGCGAACACGCCCGCCGTTTCCTGCATGCCTTCGCTCACGGTGGCCAGGTGGTGCAGCGTGTCGCCCCAGGTCATTTCCAGTTGCGTCAGGCGCTTGAAATAGTGGCTGCCGGCGTACTCGTCGGTCACGCCGATGCCGCCGTGCAACTGCACCGACTGCTGGCCCACGTAGCGCATCGATTGGCCCAGTTGCACCTTGGCGCGGGCGGCGGCCATATGGCGCTCCGCGGCGGGGGCGTTCAGCTTCAGCGTGGCGTAATAGCTCATGCTGCGCGCCAGCTCGATCTGCATCTTGACGTCGGCCATGCGGTGGCGCAGCGCCTGGAAGCTGGCGATCGGCACGCCGAACTGCTTGCGCTGGTTCATGTAGGCCACGGTGAGCTTGAGCGTCTGGTCCATGGCGCCCACGCCTTCGGCGCAGGCGCAGGCGATGCCGACGTCGGCGGCGTGCGTGAGGGCCGTCAGGCCGTCGGCGGTGATGAGCGCGGCCGGTGCATGGTCGAACTTGACGTCGGCCGCGCGACCTTCGTCCTGCGTGGCGTAGCCGCGCGTGGCCACGCCCCGTGCGCCGCGTTCAACCAAGAACAGGGCAAGCTTGCCCGAGAGCGTGGCGGGCACGACATAGGCATCGGCCTGGTCGCCCACCGGGACGACGTTTTTCAGGCCCGAGATCGTGTAGCCACCGCCGCTTTGTGTGGCCTTGGCGTCGCACACGTCCAGGCGGTAGCGCGCCTTGCGCTCCTGATGGGCCAGCA
>SCQQ01000021.1 GCA_004299095.1 Burkholderiaceae bacterium
GCGCCGACGGGTTGGCGGGTTGCGCCGCATTCGCCTGCACCGACTGTTTGGCTTGCGCTGGCTGGCTGTCGCCCGATTTCGGACCGGCGGCCTCTGGCGTGGCTGGCGCCGCAGCGGCCGAGGCCGTCTGCCCCGTGTCAGCGCGTGCCGCCGGTGCCGGCACCGACTCTTCGCCCGACGCCAAGCTGGCCTTGGTAGAAATATCGCCCTTCTGCGCCTGCGGCGGCGCCAGCGGCGCGACGTGATGGCGATCGGGGATGGTGACCGGCGCGTTCACCGGCACCGGGCGTGGCTCAGTCTCGAACAGAAGCGGGAAGCCAATCACGGCGGCCACCACCAGCACGGCTGCCCCGACCAGCCGATGGCGCGCGCTGCGCCGCAGGGTTTCCACCGTGTCGATGGGTTTGCGTCGGTTTTTTTCGGCGGAACGGGTCGGTTCTTCGGACTTGGAAGCGCGTGCTCCGCGAAATTTGAAAAAGGCCATCAATCTTTGGACATGTGCACGTTCGGCGCCGGCCGAGCACCCGGGTGCAACTCGGGTATTCCGTGTTCGAGCACGCCGCCGACCGTATAGAACGAACCGAAGCAAATGATTCTATCAGTGGCCTCCGAGCGCTTGGCCGCTGCCTGCAAGGCGTCCCAGGGGCTGGCAAAGAGCTCGGTCGGCATGGTGGGGCGCCGCGTTTGCGCTTGCCAGAACGCCTGCAAATCCTTGGCCGTTGCGGCCCGGGGCGTCGGCAGATCGGTGAAATACCAGTGGTCGACGTTCGGTTCCATCTTCTTCAGAATGGACGGGATGTCCTTGTCGGCCATGGCGCCGAAGACGGCGTGCGTGGCGTGAAAGAACCCCATGCGGTTCAGGTTCATGGCCAGCGCCGCCGTGGCGTGCGGGTTGTGCGCGACGTCGAGGATCAGGAGCGGCTGGCCTTCCACCACCTGGAAGCGCCCGCGCAGTTCCATCAAGCCGAGGCCGCTGCGCACCGCCTGTGCCGAGACCGAAAGCGTCTTCCGCATGGCGTCCAGCGCCGCCAGCGCGCCGGCCGCGTTCAGCAACTGGTTGGCGCCGGCCAGCGCCGGGTAACCGAGGCCGCTGTAGCGCCTACCGCGCCCGGCCCAGTTCCATTGGTTGCGGTCGCCCTGGAAATTGAAATCGTGCCCGTGGCGCCACACATCGGCGCCGATGTCCCTGGCGTGATCAAGCACGCTTTGCGGCGGCACCGGATCGGCCACGATTGCCGGCCGGCCAGGGCGGAAGATACCCGCTTGTTCGAAGCCGATCTTGTCGCGCGTGTCGCCCAGGAACTCGGCGTGGTCGATGTCGATGCTGGTGATGATGGCGCAATCGGCGTCGATGATGTTGACCGCGTCGAAGCGCCCGCCCATGCCGACCTCCAGCACCACGACGTCGAGCTTGGCCTCGGCAAACGCCTCCAGAATGGCGAGCGTGGTGAATTCGAAGTAAGTCAGCGTGATGTCGCCGCGGGCCTGTTCCACGTGCTCGAAATGGCCGATCAGCTTGGGCGCAGTGATTTCCTTGCCGTCGATGCGGCAGCGCTCCTCGAAGTGGATCAGATGCGGCGAGGTGTAGAGCCCGGTGCGATAGCCGCCGGCCAGCAGGATCGCTTCCAGCATGGCGCAAGTCGAGCCCTTGCCGTTGGTGCCGGCCACGGTGAACACCGGACAATCCAGGCGCAATCCCATGCGCTCGGCCACGCCGCGCACGCGCTCCAGGCCCAGGTCGATCTTCTTCGGATGCAACTCGCCGCAATGGGCGAGCCATTCTTCAAGTGTTTTCATGTCAGCCGCGATTGTCGGGTAAGCAGCGGTGGCATCATTGCGCGCATGGTTCAGCGCCCGATCACGCTCTATGGCATTCCCAACTGCGACACGGTGAAAAAGTCGCGTGCCTGGCTGGCGCAGCATGGCGTTGCGGTCGAGTTCTTCGATTTCAAGAAGCGCGGCGTGCCAGCCGACCACCTGCAGCGCTGGATTGCCGCCGCCGGCTGGGAGACCGTGCTCAACCGGCGCGGCAGCACCTGGCGCACGCTTGATGCAGCGGCACAAGCGGCCGTGGTCGATGCCGCCAGCGCACGGGCGCTGCTGCTGGCGCACCCCAGCGCCATCAGACGCCCGGTGATCGAGTGGGGCGACGCGGCCCGCGCCGTCACCGTGGGCTTCGTGCCCGGCGACTGGCTGGCACGCCTGTCCACCAGCCGATCCTGACCCAACCGGTCGTGCGATGGATCTCTCCAGCCTCACGTTTGCCGGGCATTTCACGTTTGCGGGACATTCGTGGCTGTTTTGGCTGGGGTGGGTCTGGAGCGTTTCCAGCGTCGTGATGACCGTCTGGATCGTGTTGCAGCGGCGCTCGCCGGTCTCGACGCTCGCTTGGATCATGTCGCTCAACCTGTTCCCGGTGATCGGCCTGGCGATTTACGCCTATTTCGGGCCGCAGCGCGTCAAGCGCCAGCGGCTCAAGCGCTGGCACGCACGCGCCGCGCTGATGTCGCAGCGAGACACGCAAACCCTGCGCGCGCACCATCCGGAGCCGCCGCTCTGGGCGCTGCAGCATTCGCGCCTGATCGAATCCAGTTGCGGCCTGCCGATGTGCAGCGCGCACGGCGTGACGCTGCTGGATAGTGGCGGCGCCACGCTGGACGCGCTGCTGCGGGAAATCGCGGCGGCGCAGAACCACGTGCACCTCGAGTACTACATCTTCGAGCCCGATCACACTGGCCGCGCCGTGCTGGACGCGCTGGCCGAACGCGCCCGATCGGGCATCGCGGTGCGCGTGCTGCTGGACGCGTTGGGGTCGGCCCGGTTGCTGTCGCGCCGCCACCGGCCGAAGCTCGATGCGCTGCGCGTCGCGGGCGCGGAAATTGCCATTTTCCATCGCCGGCGGCTCGATCGTCTGCGCCCCCTGGTCAACCTGCGTACGCACCGCAAGATCGCCGTGATCGACGGGCGCGTGGGCTTGCTGGGCGGCATCAACATCACCGACGCGGAAAACGAACACGTGCGGCCGGACGACGCCTACCGCGACACGCACCTGCTGCTGCGCGGCAGCGCCGTGCGCTGGCTGCAGTACGTGTTCCTGCAGGATTGGTTCTATGCGAGCGGCCGCCAGCCGGCGCAAGCGAGCGACATCCTGCCCACCAACGAACCGGTGGGCAACGTGCCCGTGCAGATCGTTGCGTCGGGACCGGACAGCGACGGCGAAGCCATCCACCGTGCGGTCATCGACGCACTCAATCTGGCGCACGAGCGCATCTGGCTGTCGACGCCCTACTTCGTTCCAACCGAACCCGCGCTCACGGCACTCACCAATGCCGCGCTGCGCGGCGTGCAAGTCAAGCTGATCGTCCCCGAGCAGAGCGACTCGCGCACCGTGAGCGCCGCGGCGCGCTCCTACTTTGGCGAACTGCAGCAAGCCGGTGTGCTGGTGTACGAATACGAAGGTCGCATGTTCCATCCGAAGACGCTGGTGGTCGACGGCAACTACAGCATGGTCGGCAGCGCCAATTTCGACAACCGCAGCTTCCGCCTCAATTTCGAAGTCGCCGCCGTGCTGTTCGACCGTGCGTTCAACGACCAACTGGCCGGCCTGTTCCAGCAGGATCTGCTGCATTGCCGGCTGGTGCCCATGGGCCGGCGCGTGCTGCCGCATCAACTGCTGTTCGAATCGATCGCGCGCCTTGGCTCGCCACTGCTCTGAGGCGCCGCACACCCCATTGAGGGCCCGCGTTACCATCGCCCCCCAACAGGTGCCAGACAACGCCGTTCGCATCCGAACGCAGGTCGGCACCCTTACGGGAGATACGACATGGATACACGCGTCACGCCGCTGGCAACACTGAAAGACCCCACGCTGTTCAAGACCGACAGCTACATCAACGGCCGGTGGATCAAAGGCAAGCGGCGCTTCGACGTGACCGACCCCGCCACTGGCCAGTTGCTGGCCGACGTGGCCGACCTGGGACCCAAGGAAACCCAGGTCGCCATCGATGCCGCCAATGCAGCCTGGCCCGCCTGGCGCGACCTCACCGCCAAGGAACGCCACGGGGTAATGATGAAGTGGTTTCACCTCCTCATGGAACACCAGGAAGACCTGGCGCGCCTGATGACCGCGGAAGAAGGCAAGCCCATGAAGGAAGCGCGCGGCGAAGTGGCTTACGGCGCCAACTTC
>SCQQ01000003.1 GCA_004299095.1 Burkholderiaceae bacterium
TGCATCCGCATGGCCGTTGCGCCGCCAGCTTTCGCTCCTGGGCAGCACGGCACTGATCGCGTTGGCGCTCGGCTTGGCGCTGGCACTGAGCGGCCAGATCCACTTCACGCAACACCCGACTGGGCCGGTGTCGTTTGCGATTACTTCGCCCGCTGCGGGCGCCAGCGTGACCAGTCCCGTGGAGCTAGTGGTCGCGGTGGACGGCGCGCAGATCGGCTACCCCTACACCGGTAAGGATCACCTGCACGTTTCGGTGGATGGCGGTCCCGCCGAGGCGCTGTACAAGAACCGCCCGTTGACACTGGATTTGGCGCCAGGCCACCACACGGTGGGCGTCGAACTGGCTGGCCCCAACCACGCCGGGCTGCTGTTGCCGAAATATGTCCAGTTCACGGTCCGCTGAGGCGACCACAGCGGCACCGACCACACTGGCGCGGCACGGCCTTGCTGCGCGCGTGTTGCACGCGCTCAATGCGCTGGCGGTCCTGATCCTGCTGGCCAGCGGGCTGGCCTTGGCCGATTGGCTGGGCGCGCGCGGCACGGCCTTGTTGGGCGGCCACACCGCAGTCGATGCACTGCACCAGACGCTGGGGCTCGCTTTCGTGATTGCGTGGCTGCTGTTGGTCGCGCTGTTGCCAAGCCAGATCGGCCGTTTGCTGCGCGACGTATTCCATTTCAAGCGTGCGGATTGGCGTTGGCCGGCTGCGTTCCTGCGCTTTTACTTCCGGCCTGGAAGCCACGCGATGCCCGCGCACGACGGCCGCTTCGATCCCGCGCAGCGCATAGTGTTCATCGGCCTGATCGTGGCGCTGCCCGTGCTCGGCACCAGCGGCGCGTACCTGTATCTCACGCCACCTCTCGGCCGCATGGCGCTCGCCGGTGTCGTTTGGCTGCACGTCGCATCGGCCTGGCTGCTGATCGCGTGCGTCTGCCTGCACATCCTCGCTGGCAGCGGAATCCTGCGCACGCACCGCGGCCTGGTCACGGCGATGTTCGGAAACGGTCGGGTAACACAGGATATGGCTGACGAACTCTGGCCGGAGTGGGCGCGCGATCAAGCGGTTTCCCGCACCGGACCCACACTCATCCGCCCGAAAGGTGCGGCACGGGAATCGGCCGACTGAAGGCTCCAGCGCAAGTGGCGGCACGCCCGATATCTGAATTCACGCGCGGATGAAGTGAAGTTGAAGAAAGTCGCCTTTCTTGCGGGGCTTCCGCGCCGTTCGCCAGCACCATGCACCATGAGCGCAACCCCGCTCGATTGGAAGTTGGCGCCGTCGGCCGCGGCTTTACTTGACGCAACCAAGCCCTTTGCGAGATCCCTGGGGTTACGCACGGACGTCATGCAGTCCGGCCTCAGGCCCCTTCACCAAGGCGAGCTCAGTGCGAATCCGGCTTGGCTGGGCCTTCGCGCTGTGCAGTACGGCGGCTGGCCCGCTCCCGCAACCCCCCCACGATGCCGCTCGGGAAGTAATACACGGAGAGGATGAACAGCACACCCAGCCACAGCAGCCAGCGATCCGGCGACAACAGTGTGTGCACGACCGGAATGCCGGCAGTGGCGTCGCTCACCAGGCGCAGCAGATCCTGCAAATAGCTTTGCGCAATCAGGAAAACGGTCGATCCCACGAGCGCCCCGTAGATCGTGCCCATGCCGCCGATCACGACAATCAACAACACGTCGATCATGACTTCGAACGAAAGCGTGGTGTCCGGCCCGTTGTAGCGCAGCCAGATGGCCAGCATGCAGCCGGCCAGGGTGGCAAACAGCGCCGACAGCATGCTCGACGCGATCCGGTACACCACCACGCGATAGCCGATGGCCTCGGCGCGGAATTCGTTTTCCCGGATGGCCTGCAGCACCCGCCCGAACGGTGAATTGACGAGCCGCAGCAACGCCAGCACCAACACGGCCGCGATCACCAGCAACAGGTAGTAACTGATGATCTTGCCGTCGATGGTGACGCCAAGGACGTCGTTCTCGAACGGCTCGAAGCTGAACGACAGCACGGCCGGCACGCTGAACGTCAACCCGTCTTCGCCGCCGGTGATGGCGGGCAACTGCGACGCCAGCGTTTGGAAGGCCGCCGCCACGGCGAGCGTGATCATGGCGAAGAAAATGGCGCGCACCCGCAGCGAGAACAGGCCGATCACCAGCGCCAGCAGAAGCGACAGCGCCAGTGCCGCCAGGGTGCCAACCGCCAGCGCGGTCCACGACGCACCCAGATGCGTGCTGGCGATCGCGATGCCATAGGCGCCGATGCCGAAAAACATGGTGTGCGCGAAATTGACGATGCCGGTGTAGCCCAGCAGCAAATCAAAGGCTGCCACCAGCACCACGAAGATCAGGATCTTGGCCGCGACGTTGAGTGCCTTGACGCTCGGGAAAATGAAGGGCGTGAGCACCAGCCCGAGCACGATCACCGCCAAAACCAGCGTCAGTGCCTTGCTGCGCGGAAAGTCGTTGGAAAGGACGCGGCCAAGCATGATCAGATGAGGCTTCCGTGGGCGGGGCCGACCGTGCCGGCCCGGTCAGCGTTTGCCGAGCGCATAAATGCCTTCCGGCCGCCACAGCAGCACGGCGACCATCAACCCGATGTTGGAAAACAGCGCCACCTTGGGCACCAGGAAACCGGTGTAATTGGCCATCAGCCCGACCAGCAGCGCGCCGATCAACGCGCCCGCGGTGGAGCCGAGGCCACCGATGATGACGACGATGAACGTCAGGATCAGCACTTCCGATCCCATTTGCGGGACCACGCTCTGCTGGTACAGCCCCCACATCACGCCGCCCAGGCCCGCGAGCGCGCTGCCTGCCACGAAAACGCCGACGAAGAGACGGCCGATGCGATAGCCGAGCGATTCCACCATCTCGCGGTCCTGCACACCGGCGCGAATCAGCAGTCCGATCTTGGTGCGCGTGAGCGTCCAGGCCAGCAGCGCAAACACCAGCACGCCCACCACCACCGCCAGGATGCGGTACTTCACGATCACGGCGCCCGCGAGCAACCAGGATCCCTGCAGCGCAGCGGGCAGCGGCAGCGGAATCTGCTCGGGCCCCCATACCACCTTGATCAGCTCCTCGCCCACGATCATGCCGCCCATGGTGGTCAGGATCTGCTTCAGGTGGTCGCCGTACACCGGGCGCACGATCAGGCGTTCGAACACCAGGCCGATGACGGCAGCCACCGCCATCGCGGCCAGCATCGCCGGCACGACCGCAAGCAAGTTGAGCCACAGATTGGCGGCGCCGGTGAAGTTCCCCATCAGACCGAGAACGCTGGTGGCCACGAAAGCACCCAGCGCGATGAAAACGCCGTGGCCGAAATTGAGCACGTTCATCAAACCGAACACCAGCGTGAGGCCCGACGCGATGATGAAAATGATCATCCCCATCGCCAGCCCCGCCACGGTCAGCGTGAGCCAGGTGGAGCCGGAAGCGATGAGCGGCAGCGCGATCAGCGCGAGCACGGGCACGAGCAGGAGCGGCTTGTAATCGAAGTCGGATTTCATGGGTGCAATGACGAAATGACCTCGCTCCGCTTCGATGACGAAATGATGGTGGTCCGTTCATGGCGCGCGGCGCCGTCACCTGTGGCGCCAGCCGAGGTCATGCGTCGCAGGCGTGTCATGTCTCTGTTCACAGCGACAGTCCCAGCAGCCGCTGCTGCAGCGCCACGTCCTGCGCCAGCGCCTGCATCGCGCCGGCGTGGATGATGCGGCCGTTGTCCATCACGGCCACGGTGTCGCCCAGGCGCTCGGCAAATTGAATGTTCTGCTCGACCAGCAGGATCGTGACGCCGCTTTTCTTCAGTTCGAGGAAGGCGTCGATCATGTTGTTGACGATGGCGGGCGCCAGGCCTTTGCTCGGCTCGTCCACGATCAGCAGCGTACGCGACTCGATCATGGCGCGCGCCACGGCGAGCATCTGCTTTTGGCCGCCCGAGAGCTTGCCGGCGGGGTGGTTCCAGAATTTCTCCACCGCCGGAAACAAGCCGAAGATCCATTGCAGGCGACTGGCGTCGAGCTGCGCGGCACGACGCGCGTTGCGGGCCGCAAGCAACATGTTTTCATGCACTGAAAGATCGGCGAAGATGCCCATGTTTTCGGGCACGTAGGCGATCCCCATTTGCGCGATGGCGGGCGTTGCGCGGTGCGTCAAATCTTGGTCGCCGAAGCGGATGCTGCCTTCGGACGCCTGCCACAAGCCCATGATCGTGCGCAGCGTCGTCGTCTTGCCGGCGCCATTGCGGCCGAGCAGCATGGTGACCGCGCCGCGCGGCACGGCCAGATCGACGCCGTGCAGGATATGGTAGGCGCCGATGTGTGTGTGCACGCCCGCGAGCGTGAGCAGATTGGTACTCACGACGGGCTCCTTCCTCCGGACGAAGGAAGATCGGGATGAGGACGAGCGTCATGACCGCCGGAAGCGTCCTGGGGTGCGCGCCCCAGGTACGCTTCTTGCACCACAGGCGATGCGATCACTTCGGCCGGTGTGCCATCGGCCACCAGCGTGCCGTTGGTGAGCACGATGATGCGATCGGCCAGCTCGCGCACCACGTCCATCTTGTGTTCGACCAGCAGGATGATCTTGCGCGTGTCGCTCTTGATCTCGCGGATCAGGTTCAGGATGACGGGCGCCTCGTCGCGGCTCATGCCGGCGGTGGGCTCGTCGAACATGTAAACCTCGGGGTCGAGCGCCATCAGCAGCGCCACCTCAAGCTTGCGCTGGTCGCCGTGCGGCAGGTTGGCCACCACGGCGCCCTGCTGCGCGTGCATGCCGACCGTCTGCAGAATGTGTTCGGCTTCTTCGGTCCAGGTGCGGTGGTCGCTCCACAGGCTCCAGAGGTTGAGCCTGCGCGATCCGCCGCGCGCCGCCTGCACCGCCAGGCGCACGTTTTCCAGCACCGACAGATGGGGAAACAGATTGGTCAACTGAAACGCGCGCCCCAGTCCTGCATGGGTGCGGGCCGCGGCCGACAGCCGCGACAAATCCCGGCCGCCCAGCAAGACGTGCCCCGCCGTCGCCTTGAGTTGCCCGGAAATCAGGTTGAAATACGTGGTTTTTCCGGCGCCGTTGGGCCCCACGATCGCCGTCAGCGTGCCCGGCACGAACCGGCAGCTCACCGCGTTGACCGCGACGTGGCCGCCGAAGTTGATCGTGAGGTCGCGGGTCTCGAGCATCGGTTATCCGGTCGTGCGCAGCAGCGCCCCAGCCGAATGCATCGGCAAGGCCACCGCCAGCCCGGTCACATTCAATGGGTTGTGCGTTTCAACGATGATTCAGGATCGGCACGTCCATTTCGGCGGGCGTGATCACCTTGACCAGTTCCGGCACGGCCCAGGCCAGCGCCGGATCGACCTTGATCTTGAACGCGAACATGTCCTGCATCGCCTGGTGATCGTCCTTGCGGAAAGTCATCTTGCCCTTGGGCGTATCGAAACTCATGCCCTCCATGGTTTTGATGAGCTGGTTGGTGTTGGTGTCGCCATGGGTTTTCTTGAGCGCTGTCACCACGGCCATCGCCGCCGCAAAACCACCGCAGGTGAAGAAGTCCGGCGGCGCCTTGAATTCCTTGTAGTTCTCGGCCACCATCCATTCGTTGATGGGATTCTTCGGGATGCCGTAGTAGTAATAGGTGGCACCCTCCATTCCCGGAAATGCCTTGTAAGCCGCCATGGCGGCCAAGATGTTGCCGCCGGTGAAGACTTCGATGCCGTAGCGCTGCTTCAAGTCCTGCGCGGCCAAGGCGGCAAACGGCGGTGTGCTGCCGGCCCAGATCACTTCGATCGCCTTGCGGCCCGGCTTGTCTTTCAGTGCATCGATCAGCCGCTGGATGCCGGCCGTGAAATCGGTGGTGCTCGGCGGCAGATATTCCTCGTGCACGATCTTGGCGTGCTTGAGCGCCACCTTGAACGCTTTCACCCCGTCGCGGCCAAACGCGTAGTCCTGCGCCAGCGTGGCGATCGAAACCCCATCGTGATCGATCACGAAGGCGTTGCTGATGGCATCCTGGCTGGAGTTGCGCGCCGTGCGGAAGATGTACTTGTTCCACTTGTCGCCGGTGATCGAATCGGCCACCGCCGGCTCGACCAGCAGGATTTTCTTGTATTCCGCCGCCACCGGCAGCATCGCAAGCGCCACGGCGGACGACGTCGGGCCGACCGCCAAGTCCACTTTGTCATCGGCATACGCCGTCGCCAGCAAGCTGCGGCCACGGTCCGGTTTGCCCTGGTCGTCGTGCTCCATCACCACGATCTTCTTGCCGGCGACTTCCATCGTGCCTTGGGTCGCGTAATTCAATCCCATCATCAAGCCGGCTTGGGTCTGCTTGCCGTAGGCCTCGAGCGGCCCAGTCACGCTGTGGATGTGTGCGATCTTGATTTCGCCGGCAGCGAACGACCGGGTACTTGCCAAACTACCGAGCGCGGCCAGCGCGAGGAGCGAACGACGTTGCATGAAATGTCTCCTGTTGAAATTGAGTGGCAGGAATGAGGATGTCGGTGCCGCGCCTGCGGCGCGGCAATTTCGGCGCTGCACTCTAACACCATCGCGGAGCCGCCCTTTCGGACGACGCCGGCGATTGCCAAGAGCGTGAAAAAAACTGGCACGCACGGCCCTTTCAGGACAAAGAAAAAGGCTTGTGACCGGGTCACAAGCCTTTGATTCGATTGGTCGGCGTGGCGGGATTCGAACTCGCGACCCCTTGCACCCCATGCAAGTGCGCTACCAGGCTGCGCTACACGCCGATCAGGCGTGGAATTATAAGGGACGCCCGCAAGCCTTCAG
>SCQQ01000022.1 GCA_004299095.1 Burkholderiaceae bacterium
CGGGCGGGTAGTACACCGGCGCGGGCGCGACGACCATCGGGATGCCGATGGGTATGCCAATGGAAACGCCCAGATTGATGTGCGCCATCGCGGGCGCCGATGTCGCCATCACCGCCACTGCGCCGCACGCCAAAAGAATCCGTTTCATAACCTGCTCCCGAGCCGGTTGCCCGGCTCTTCGAAATCCGACCCGTGCGATCGAATGTGTCGCCCATGTTTGATCGCAATCCACGCATTATCTTGCTTTCAGGTGCCGGTTGGACACCCGCGCGTGGCTGAAAGTTCACGCTTGCCATGTCGCGGCGCCAGCGTCTCCGGAGTCGATCCGCGCAGGTCATGTGGCCGCTTCGTTCGCCGGGCCCCTGACCGTCAAGCCGATCAGCACCGGCATGACCAGCAACACCAGCGGCAATTGCACCAGGGCGCCCGCGATGATGGCAATGGCGAGCGGCTGCAGCATCTGGTCACCCGAGCCGCTGATGGCGGCGCCGATGGGGATCAGCGCCAGGATCATGGCGAGCGTGCTCATGAGGATGGGGCGCAGCCGGTTCAGGGCTGCGGCCTTCAGCGCCGCGCGCGCTTCCATGGTCTCGCGCAAAGTCTGGTATTCGGACACCAGGAAGATCGCCATTTCGGTGGCGATGCCGATGATCATCACCATGCCCATCATGGCGGTGATGTTCAGTTCCACGCCCGTGAGCCAGAGGCCGACGAAGACCGCGCTGGTGGAAACGAGCGAGGTCGCCATGATGATGAGCGGGATGAGCAGCGCGCGGTAGAGGAACATCAGCAGCACGATTTCGGCCACGACGGCGGCGGCAAATACCTTCAGCATGCCGCTCGCCGCCTGCTGCTGCTGCTGGTAGGCGCCGCCCAGCGTGTAGCGCACGCCGGGCGGAATCAGGCCCGGCTCGGCCAGCAGGGCTTTCACGCCGGCGATGGTGGAGCCGAGATCCAGCGCGCCGTTGGTTTGCGCGGTGACGGCGACGATCTGCTGCAGGTTGTCGCGCGTGAGCTCGGGCTCGCCCGAGATGAAGGTGGTTGTGGCGACGGAACGCAGCGGGAAAGTTGCGCCGTTCGCGCCCTGGATGGGCAGGTCGCCCAGGCGCTCGCGGTAAATCGGGTCGTGCGGCGCCGCCAGCTTCAGGCGCACGCCGATGTCCTGGTGGGTGCCGAGGTAGTGCGTGACCACGCTGCCTTCGAGGTAGCCCGAGACCTGCGCCTGCACGTCGGCGGACGTCATGCCCTTCAGGGCCGCCGCGGCGGGGTCGACGTGGATTTCGATCGCGTCGCCTGCGGGCACCACGCCGCTGTCGACCGAGGACGCCTGCACGCCTTTCACCTTGCCGAGGGCATCCGCCACTTTTTGCGCGACGCCGCCCAGCATGTCGGGATGCACGGCGCTCAACTGGATCACCACCGGCTGGCGCCGGCCCACCATGTCGCCGATCATGTCGCCCATGAGTTGGTGGGTGTCGAAGTCGACGCCGGGGACGCGCTGCGTGATCTTGCCGGAAATGTCGTCCATCACGGCCCAGATGTCGGGCCGCTTGCCAGGATCGACCAGGCGCACGATGAAGTCGCCCTGGTAGGTCTCGTTCAGGTCGCCGCCAAAGCCCGCGCCGGTGCGGCGCGAATAGGACGCCACGGCCCGATTGGCTTTCAGGATGGCTTCGATTTGCGTCAGTTCCCGATCGGTTTCGGCGAGCGACGTGCTGGGCGCCGCGCGGTAGTCGAGCACGAAGCCGCCTTCGTCCATTTCGGGCAGAAAGCCGGTGCCCACGTGCCGGTAGCCGAAATAGCCTGCCGCCGCCAGCACCACGATGCCGATCGCGATCAGCCACGGCCAGCGAAACAGACGATCGAGTGCGCGCGCGTGCAGGCGACGTAGCCCCGTTTCCTTGCCGTGGCCGGGATCGACCCATCGGCTGAAATCGACCATGCCGCGCGCCATCAGCGGCACTGCGAACACCGTGAGCAGGAACGAAATGATGAGCGCCGCCGCCATGGTGAGGGACAAGTATTTGAAGAACGCGCCGGTCACGCCCGAGAGGAAGGCGAGCGGAATGAAGATCACGATGGTGGCGAGCGATGAGCCCATCATGGGCGCGAGGAATTCGCGTGCGGCGTCAAGGACGCCAGCACGCGGGTCGGCCAGGCCCGGCTGCGCCACGCGCCGCGCGATCTGCTCGATCATCACGATCACGTCGTCGATCAGCAGGCCGATGGCCGCGGCCACGCCGCCCAGCGTCATGATGTTGATGGTCATGCCCAGCAGCCACAGCACCAGCACGGCGCACAGCACCGACATCGGCACCACGATCATCGCGACCAGTGTCACGCGCCAGTTGCGCAGGAACCAGAACAGGACGCCGGCGGCGAACACCAGGCCGATGGCGATGGCTTCTTCCAGCGCTGCGATGGACGAGCGCACGAGCTGCGTCTGGTCGTACCACTTGTCGAGGTGGATGGACTGCGGCTGGGTTTTCATGAAGGTGGCGAGCTTCGCGTCGATCACCTTGGCGAGCGCGAGCGAATCGGCCTGGCCCTGCTGGAACACGCTGAAGTTCACTGACGGTTTGCCGTCGGTTTTCACCAGCAGCCATTCGGGCACCGCGCCCATTCTTATGGTCGCGATTTGCGACAGTGGAATGACCGCACCCTTGGGCGTGCGGACCGTGACCCGCGCCACCGCATCGACCGAGGTGAATGCGTCATTGCCGATGGCGAGGTACAGCAGGCTGTTGTCCTCGACGCGGCCCACCGCCTGCAGCGTGTTGGACGTCGATAGCGCCCGGGCGATGTCGGGCAGCGTGAGGCCGTACTGCTGCAGCACCTGTGGCGCCACCACCACCTGTACTTCAGGCGTTTTCCCGCCCAGGATGCCAATGCGGCGCACGCCTTCGATCCCGGTGAGCAGCGGCAGGATCTGCTGCTGGGCGATGGCGCGCAGGTCGGCCGCCGGCACCTGGTCGGACGTGAGTGCATAGGAGACGAACGGCACCAGCGCGTTCGGGCTCATTTGGAGCGCGTCGTACGTGGTTCCGGGCGGCAGGCTGGGCAGCGTCTGGGCGAAGGCGCTGTCCAGGCTGAGGAGCGCGCGGTTCATGTCCGAACCCCACGGAAAGTCGACGAAAAGCTGCGCCGTGCCGCGCGACGTCGTGGACGTCACGCTGACTGCACCCGGCACCGCGCGCGCCGCCGCTTCCAGCGGCTGCGTCACGTCGATCAGCATCTGCCGGGCGGGCATGCTGCCGGCGCTTACGTTGACGCGAATGCGTGGAAAGTCGATCAGCGGAAACAGGCCGATCGGCAGGCTGGCCGCGGCATACAGGCCGGCAATTGTGAGCACGAACGAGACGACCAGCACCGGCAGGCGGTGCGCTTGCAGCCAAGAGGTGAACGTCATCCTAGATCCGGTAGTTGAATGCGTCCGACAGCACCGCGATCGGCGCGCCATGCAAGACGTGACGACGCGGCGGGCTTGCGCCCGCAAGGAGGAACAACGCCCCAGGGTGTGGCGAGCGGGGTGCTGTCGGGCGCATGGCGCAGCTCACCATGCGAAGGATTGCTCGCAAAACGAGTCATGGGAGCATTCATGCGTGTTCCGAGGGCACGAGAAGCGGTCAACTGCCGGGCCTCGGATCACCTGGCGCTCGCCGTGGCCTTGTCTGCGGCCTGGTCGGCCAGGCGCACGGCCATGCCGTCGTCCAACTGGTAGTTGCCGCTGAGCACCAGCGGCTGGCCGGCTTTCAGCTCGGCGCCCCGGATCACGTTTTCGTCGCCTTGCGCGCCGTCAATCTCAATCGGAACCTTGCGCGCCTTGCCGTCCTCGACCTGCACCACGTAGGGCTTGCCTTCGGGGTCCACCAGGATGGCGGCGTGCGATACCACGTAGCCTCGGGCCTGGCCTACAGTGATCAGGGCCTGGGCGTTTTCGCCGGCGAATAGCGGGTTGGCCGGCACCGAAATATCCACCGGCACCAGGCCGGTGGCCGTGTCCAGCGTGGCACCGCGGCGCGCCACTTTGCCCGCCACCTGCTGCCGGCCGTCGAGCGAGCTCACCCGCACCAGGTTGCCGGGCTGCACCTCCCGCGCTTGCTGCGGTGTGACGCCCACGCGCAGCGTCAGGTCCCCGGCCTTGGCCAGTTCCAGGAGCGCGGTGCCGGAAACAACCAGCGCGCCGCGCGCGGTGGTCACCTTGGTCACGATGGCGTGGAAGGGCGCGCGCAGCGTGGTGGCGCCGCCCGCACCCTGGGTCTTGAGTGCGTCCAGCGTGGCCTCGGCGTCGGCGCGCGTTTTCTGCGCCGCTTCGAGCTGCTGCGCCGTGGCCAGGTGTTGCGCCAGCATGTCGCGCGTGCGCGCCAGCACCTGCTCGGCATCGCGCAGCGCCGACTGTGCCTGTGCGTACGTGGCCGCTGTTTGCGCATCGGGTACCAGTTGCAGCAGCGGCGCGCCGGCGCGCACGTCGTCGCCCACGTGCACGGAGATGTCGCCCACGGTCGCCGTGGTGCGCGCGCTGATCACTTGTGTGGCCGAAGGCGCCGAGAGCATGGTGCCCCAGGCGAGGACGGTCATCGGCAGGCTGCCGGCCCTGAGTGGCGCCACGGTGACGAGCACGCTGGGTGCATTGGCTTTGGGCGTGGCCGCGATCACGCTGGCGCCGCAGGCCAGCAGGGCGCCGGCCAGAAAAGGACGAAATCTCATGACGGCTCCGTGGAATCCAGAGGGGCGATGCGGGTTTGCGGCAAGCCAAGGCCCAGTTCCAGGTCGAGGCCGACGTATGCCTCATCGAGCGCGCGCCGCAGGTCGAACACGGTCTGGCTCCGGCTCGAAACAGTGGATTCGTAATCGGTGAGCGTGCGCGCGTCGATGTTGCCGTGCTCGAACGCCTGGTGCGCCACCTGGGCTTGCTGCGCCGCCGTCGCGGCGTCGCGCCCGGCGCTCTTCAATTGCGCGGTGATCGCGCCGATACGCGTGCGCAGCCCGCGGATCGCGGCTTCGGTGGTATCCAGGCGGATCTGGTACTGCTCACGCAGCAACAGGCGCGTGGCCTGGGTGAGCGCGATCTGGTCCTGGTTGCGCCTGAAGATGGGCACGTCGAACGTCACCGTGGGGCCAGCGGTGCGCACCTTGGACGTATCCGTGGCCCAGGTGCCGCCCAGTGCCAGCGCCGGAAACTGCCCCAGGATGGCGCTGCGCACGCTCTCGTCGGCCGAGCGATAGCCGAGCTGCAGTGCCACCAGATCGGGGCGGCGCTCGGGGACGCTGGCCGCGAGCGCATCCAGATCGGCCGGCAGCGCAGGCTCTGCGGGCGCCGCGAGGGTGAGGCGCGCGGCGGGCGTGAGGCCCAGCAGCGCATTCAAATCGGCCCAGTTCTTGAGTTGCTGCAACGCCAGCGTGGCGATGCTTTGCTCCAGCGCGGCCTTGGCGGCCAAAAGCGGCGTGAGGTCGGGCAAGGTGGCGTTGTGCTGATCCACCGCGTGCTGCACCTCATCGGTCGTGCGCGTGAGCGTTGCGAGCTGCTTGCGGCCGAGCGCCAGCGTCTGGTCGCTCCAGTAAATGCTGACGGCCAGCAGGCGCGCTTTTTGCGCCACCTGCCATTCCTTCCAGAGCAAGTCGGCGTTGACCTGCCGCACGTGCGTCTCGGCCGCCGCCACGCGGCTCTTGTAAGTGACGAGCGAGGCGACGTCCTGTGCGAGCGATGCGGTCCAGGCGCCCGCAATGCCCGGGCCGCCCACGAGTGCCGCATAGCCGATGTTCATCGACGGGTTGGGCAGCAGGCCGCTTTGCACCACGCCGGCTCGTGCGGTCTCGAATTCACCGCGTTCGGTCAGCAATTCCGGTGCGTTCAGGATGGCGAGCAGGCCGATCTGTTTCGGCGTGAGCGCCTGGCTCACGTCGAGCGTGATCGGCCGCGCACCCGCTTCAGCCGCCGGCAGCGTGTGGCGCAAGGCGCTCGCGCTGGCCGCCAGCTGGGCGTGATCCGGCAAAGACAGCGGCTGATAGGTCGCGCAGCCCGCCAGCGCCAGCGCCAGCGCCAGCGGAACGCGCCGGCAGCGTGCTTTCAAAAGATGGCGTGAGGGTCTCATCGTGGATTGGTCCGATCGCACGGGTCGTGGTGCAGTCGGACCGTCCGCGCGCGGAATCGGTTCGCGCCGCGCCGGGGTGGGGCGCCCATCGCGTCGTTTCCGTTCTTCATTGACCGCTCAGCGTAGCAAAGGTCTGCATCAGGTGATAAAGCGCCGCCTTGCAGTCGGCCTGCGCGGGTGTGTTCGCGCGCAGCGCCGTCAATACGCCATCGACGGCCTTGTCCAGCGTGTGCCAGTCACTCGCCGAGCGCGGCTTGAGGCCGGCTTCGGCCGAGTCCCAGGCGACTTCAAGGTCCTTCGCGCGTGTCTTGGCGCCTGCCAGGTCGCCCTGGTCGACCCGCGCGGCAATGTCTGTGGTGATCACGCGCAAGGAACTCAAGTCGCCCAACGGCGACGCGGCCCGGGCCTGTGGCGCGGCGGCTGCGGGTGTGGCGGCCGGTGCCGTGGATTCGCCCGATTTGGAGCAGCCCGTCAAGCCCACGAGCAGGGTCGCGACGGCGGCCAAGGCCATGGAGCGGGCGGAGCGCATTGCAACGGGCATGGTGTTTCCCTTTCAGGGTGCAGAGCGGGATTCGGGCAACGGCGCGGACGCTTGGCCGTGCGCGGCGCTGGCGGATGCCGGGGCCGGGGAGGATTGGTACAGCGCCCACGAGGGCCCGCGGGCCACCGGGCGCCACGCGGGCGGAATCGAGGGGCCGCGGCCGTCCGGCAGCGTCCGGACCACGAGCCAGCGATGCGGTTGCAGCGCAGCTTTTGGCAGCAGATCAGGCGTGCGCAGGATGCGCGCGGCCAGCGCGGGTTCGAAATCGCCGGCCTCGAACAGTTCACGCTGCCAGACGTCGCCCGCGGTCCGGCGCTGCTGCGGCCAGTCCTGCAGCACCACCAGCGGCGTGCGCGTGCGCGCGACGAAAGGCAGATCGAACGGGTAGCCGCCGGCCACCAGCACCACGTCCTCGGGCGCGAGGCGCGGGCGCAGTTCAAGCCCGATCTCGTGCGCCGCACCGTGCGTGTCAATGGCCGGATAGAGGGGCGTGAGCACGACGGCCGTGAGCATGGGCACGGCGGCCAGCGTCACGAACCAGCGCGCCGCGTGGCCCCGGCCGCGCATGCAGCGGTGCCAGCCGAACGCGGCCAGCACCGCCAGCGGCGGCAGCGCCGGGAAGGCGTAGCCGATCAGCTTCGAGCTCGGGATGCTGAAGAACAGCACCACCACCGCGAGCCAGATCCAGCACAGCGTCTTCCACGGGTTGGCGGGCGCTCGTGGCGCGGGCGCGGGCGCGCGCCGCCGCCGCACGGATCGGAACATTTCCATGACCGCGAACAGGCTCCACGGAAACAGCAGCAGCGCCAGGTCGGCCAGATAGAACCACCAGGGCTGCGTGTTGTTGAATTCGGTGCCGATGTAGCGGTCGAACTGCTGCACCCAGAACAGGTAGGTCAATGCGCCGGGGAAACGAAGCCCGACCCAGACGAACCAGGGCAGCGCGACGATGGCGAACAGCGCCAGGCCGCTTGTCCAGGGCAGACGCCAGGCCTTGCGCCATTGGCGGGTCCAACTGATCCAGACGAACAGCACCAGCGCCGGCAGCGCAACGCCGATCAACCCCTTGGTCAGCAATCCCAGCGCGCACGCGAGGAAGCCGACGTACGCCCAGCCGGCGTGCGGCCGTTCGCCGTGTGCGAAGGCCAGGGCGAAAGACCAGATGGCGACGCTGATCCAGGCGGCCACGCCCATGTCGTGATTCACGTAGGGCGCGCCGATCAGGACCGCGATGCTGGTGCCCAGCATGAGCGCGGCGCGCTCTGCCAAGGCGTTGCCGAGCATTCGGCGGACGGCCACGACCGTCATGAAGATCATCAGCAGCGCGAGCGCTATCCCGGGCAGGCGCACGGCCCACGGGTGCACACCGAAGACCGCCATGCCGGCCGCTTGCAGCCAGTGCGTGAGGGGCGGCTTCTGGAAGAAAGGCAGGCCGTCGAGGCGTGGCACCAGCCAGTTGCCCGACATCAGCATCCAGCGGCTGATGTCTGCATAGCGGCCTTCGTCGGGTACCGACAGCGGCCGCGCCGCCGCGAGTGCGCTCAGCAGCAGCGCCAGCGCATCCAGCCAGAACCAGAGGCGCAGGGACAGCGCGCGCGGTGCGGCCCCGGGCTGCCTGCCGGGGGTCGCGCCGCTGGCGGCTCGGACCGGGGGCGTCCATCCGGCCGGGGTTGCGGCCGTTCTGGCGGTGTGCATGGCAGGCGTGGGTGGCTCCGGCTCAGCGTTCAAGCGCGGCGGTTCGCCACGGCGAACGGCCGCTCCGTGCCGTGGCCACGGTGATAGCCGTCAGGCGGAGCAGAAGTTCGCGGCTGGCCGTGCGCACCAGCGCCACCAGCCAGGTGGTTGCGGTGGGCGCCCGGTTGACCAGCAAAAAAGGGGCTGGGTCGAAGCGGTTCAGGACGATCTCCGGCAGAAATTGAACAGTGCCGGCAGTGTTGGCGCGTTGACTTAGGAGTTGCTGAGCAACGCGCGGCGCGGTGGGCGGATGGCGCTTTGGGCGGTGAACTCGGCAAGCAGTTGCGGGTTCATCGCCATCGAAAAACCGCGCACTCGCCCTGGCGATCGCTCCGCCGATGTGCCGGGGGTGGCACGGAGTTTTGAAGTCGGAACTGATTTTAATATTACGTAAATATATATATTCATGCGCCAATATGTTTTATAAAGAATATAAGATGGTGCACCGATGAATGGGGTGAATCGATGCAAACCTTGAACCATTTG
The DNA here is from genome assembly GCA_004299095.1 of Burkholderiaceae bacterium. Lineage (GTDB taxonomy): Bacteria > Pseudomonadota > Gammaproteobacteria > Burkholderiales > Burkholderiaceae_C > Ottowia. The sequence goes on from SCQQ01000022.1 coordinate 8,854, forward strand.
AAACGTGCGCTGGGACTGGGCATCCTGGCGCTTTTTTGCGCTGCCACGGCGCGCGCCGCGCCGCCGTTGCAAATCGGCTTCATGCCCATCATTGCGGACTCGCAGGCGTTCGTGATTGCCGACGGGCTCACGGCGCACAACCCGCTCAAGGGCGCGCGCATGATTTCGTTCCAGAACGGGCCGGAAATCGTGCAGGCGCTGCTCTCGGGCCAGTTGGACGTGGCCTACGTGGGCGCCGGTCCCGCGATGGTGGCGCGTGCGGGCGGCGCGGACGTGCGCTTCGTCGCGGGCAACGAATACGGTCCCGCGCGCGTGCTGGCGCTGGGCAACCTGGCGCCATTCTTCAAGGACGCGACGCCGGCCGAGGCCATCGCGCACTTCACCCAGGCGCAGGGGCGCAAACCGAGGATCACCACGTTTCCGATCGGCTCCGGGCCGGCCGCCGCGTTGCGCCAGTGGTTGCGCGACCAGACCGGTGCCGGGCTGGACAGCGTGCAAATCGTTTACCAAGGCGAAAACCAGGTGGTGCAGTCGCTTCTGACCGGCGCGGTCGACGGCACCGTGTCGCCCGATCCGGCCATCGACATCGTCATGGCGCGCCAGCCAAGTGCCAAGGTGGTCGATCTGATTCCGGACCAGCCGGGCGCCGGCCTGCTGGTGCGCGAGCGCTTGATCAAGGACGACCCCGACGTCGTGCGCGCGCTGGTCGTGGCGCAAATCGAGGCTACCGACCTGCTGCGCAACCAGCCGAAAAAGGCCGCGGTGGCGGTGCAGAAATACCTGGGCGGCGGGCGCCTGCCGATGGACATCGTGCTGCAGTCCATGAGCCACCTGACGTATGACCCGGACCCGCGCCGCCTGGAGCGCGACACCGCCAAGCTCTACGCCTTCCAGAACTCGATGGGCGTGTTCAAGAAGCCGCTCACCGTGAGCGAGTTGTTCGATCCCGGCTTTTATGACGAACTCAAAGGGGCAGCGAAATGACCCACATGAACGAAGCCGTGTTGCCGGCCGGCGCGGCGGTCGGCAGCCCGCAGCAGCCATTTGCCGATCGCGCGGCGAGCGCACACCGCGCGCCGCGCCATCAGCCTGCCCATTCCGCCTTCAACTGGAAGCGCAGCGGCGTGCGGCGCGTGCTGCTGGGTGCGCTCGGGCTGGTTGCCTTCGTTGCCATCTGGAAGCTCGCGCAGGACTCCGGCCTGGGCAAGAACGGCACCATTCCCGATCCCTTCGCCATCCCGCACGCGCTGGCCGAGGAGTGGCACAGCGGCCGCCTGGCGAGCGCGGTCGAATCGAGCCTGATCCACTACGTCTGGGGCCTCGCCATGGGCACTGCGCTCGGCTTTGCGCTGGGCGCGGCCACGGCGCTCTCGGACACATTGGATCGCCTGCTCGGCGGCGTGGTGCGCGTCCTGCGCCCGATTCCGCCGCTTGCCTGGGTGATTTTTGCCATCGCCTGGTTCAAGATCAGCCACGAGGGCGCCGCGTTCGTGATTTCGATCGGCGTCTTCTGGGTCAATTACTTCACCACCCACGCCGCCGTGCGCGGCGTCGATCCGAAGTACTACGAGCTGGCGCGCGCCTTCCAGCAGGACGGCGCCTGGAAGCGCTTGCGCGATGTCACGCTGCCGGCCGCGGCGCCGGGGATTTTTGCCGGCGTCCACACCGGCATCGGCGCGGCGCTGATGGCCTTGATCGCGGCTGAATTAATCGGCATGCCCGGCATCGGCCAGGAAATGAACGTGGCCGCGGGCGTCGGCGACTACGGCACGGTCGCGGCGTACATGCTGGTGATTTCAGCCATTTACACGGTGTTCGACACGTTCTTCGTGCGCCTGGAAAGACTGGGAACGCAATGGCGCCCCTCCTGAGCATCGACAACCTGGGATATGCCTACGACGGCGCAGCCGAGCCGGTGTTTCGTGGCATCCACCTGACTGCGGAAGCGGGCGAATTCATTGCCGTGGTGGGCCAGTCGGGCGTGGGCAAGTCGACGCTGCTGCGCTGCGTCGCCGGCCTCACGCCGCCGGCCGCGGGCAGGGCCGAGCTCCACGTCCAGCCCGACGCCGGCAGCCGCCCGCACGCCTTCGTTTTTCAGGACACGCGCCTGCTGCCGTGGCGGCGCGTGCGGCGCAACGTGGCCTACGGCCTCGACGGCCTGCAACTCTCGCGCGCCGAAGCCGACGCGCGCGTGCAGCAAGCGCTCATGCTCGCGCTGGTGGACGGTCTGGCCGATCGCTGGCCGTTCCAGCTCTCGGGCGGGCAGGCGCAGCGCGTCGGCCTGGCGCGGGCGCTGGCGGTCCGGCCGCGGCTCCTGCTGATGGACGAACCCTTCAGCGCCGTGGACGCGATCACGCGGCAGAAACTGCAGGACGAGTTGCTCGGCATCTGGCGCCGCGCGGCGCCCGCGGTGCTGTTCGTCACGCACGACATCGAAGAGGCGGTGTACCTGGCCGATCGCGTGGTGGTCCTCTCGGGTCAGCCGGCCGGCGTGAAGCTGGATCGCGCCATTGCACTGCCGCGCCCGCGCGA
>SCQQ01000023.1 GCA_004299095.1 Burkholderiaceae bacterium
TGGGATCTGAACCAAATACTGCGGTTCAAGGCTTCGGTGACGGACTGAAAGAGTAGGCCTGATCTTGCGCACGCATAAACGCGCGGCGAAAGGCCAGCGGATCGGAGATGCCGGGAATCGGCGCCTGCTGAACGCCGGTGCCGGAAATCACCAGCGAGCCAAAGTTGAAAATGCGGCCCAACACGCTCTGGAGCACCTCCACGCCTTCGACCTTGTGGATGTTCAGCTCCACGGTGCGCCGGCTGATGAAGCCGAATTTCGCGATCATCCGCTTGTTCGTGACGGCCAGTTCGGTGGTCTTGTAGCGGATGAATGCGGTCAACCAGAACAGCAGCCCGACACCGAACACGGGCAGCAGCACGAGCCCCACCCCGATGAGATGCGTCAGCGGCCACAAGCTGATGTGACCGACATAGAGCACGTGCTCGTCGTCGATGAGCACGCTATCGATGTAGCTGGGCATGTGCCCCTCCCTCGAGAGTCAAGAAGAGAAGATCTGACGTTCCGGCGATGTATCCAGCCGGTGTGCAGTATGCAGGCGCTTGCTAAGTGGCCCCATCGCACCCAGCGTGTAGCCACCTGCCTTCGACTGAGAAGCGGTGACAAGTCGTGCGTGCTCGAATCGTGATGCCAATCGTACTTTGGATTGCGGACGCACTCTGCGCGGCGGACTTTAGCCTACCTGTCGGGTCGCCCGCAGACACAGTTCCGCGACTGGCCCCAATAAGTCCGAAAACCCCAATACCAGCATTGTTCAGCGCTCTTCCTGCGCTTTACTGCCTGCCGCGTATTGCGCCGTGATCCGCTTGGCACGGTTTCGGACTTTTGCGACTCAGTCGGTCTTCAGAGTTGCGCCGATCTCGGCATCTTCTCTTTCAGTGTTGTACTCGGCGTATCGCGCCACCAGGACGGTCCACTGATTCACCTTGTTCTCGCGCATCGTGAGCGTCAGGCGCTCGCTACTGCCGATGTCGCCACGGCTCGACGTTCTGCGCAGCGCCGCGTGCTGGCGTTCGTGAAAGAATATCTCTTCAGCTTCCGCCTCGGAGTGAATGCTCTCTTGCACCAGATATATCTTGCCGCCGTGAACTTCCCCATAGATGCGGTCTTGGGGATCGGTTCCGTCGTGGCCTTGCTGCTTCACGGACTCAACGATCGGCGCCGGAACCTCGCCTGACACGCAACGGGGCGACGAGGTAGTTGCGAAAGATCGTCGCCGCACCGCAGGCCATTGCACAGGCCGGGCCCTGGACGTGATCCTGCGCGTAGTTGGTAACGCCTTGCTCGGGCGTGACTGACGGATTAGGCATCTCAAGCGCGTTGAACTGACTCGCAACCTGGAAGAGTGCGCCGTGTATTCCAGAGCCGCGTGAAGGGCTCGTGCATCACCCCGCAATCTCGACCCGCAAACGCCCTAGCGCAGGCCGCACACGAGAGCGCAGCCCCGAAAATGATGGCGTTTTGAACCGGCCGATGCCCCAGTCCATACCGTTGACTCGGGAGCGTAATCGCCCGCCATCAGCGAACATCGCTCGCCGGATCTCGGCGTAGCTCTGTTCACGGAAACCAACGAGTGTCCAAACCAGTCCATCACGGCGCTTTCGTCGTGCGTCGAATTCACAATCACGGGCGTCCCGTTTCAGCAGACACGCAGACCAAATCGGCATAGCCGCGCCGCAACGTATCTGCTTTCGCCGGGGCGCAACGGCCCCGCATTGGCAGCGCCATCAACCGAGGACCCGCACATGCACTCGTTCGATACCGGCATCCTGCCAGGCATCTTTGCGGAATTCAGGGCGCGAACGTAAGTTGCCGCGCACGTCGGACGAGTTGTCGAGAATTCTCCTCTTCCAAATTCGCTGGGTCATCCGGCCGTCGTTGAAGTAGGTCTCGATTTCGGCCCTGCCGGTTTGCAGGAACCGATCCCTGAAAGCGTCCTCGGACTCTGGATCAAGCGTGATCGGCAGCACCTTTGGTTGACTTGTTGCGACGGCGCGCGGCTTTGCCCGCTTCTGCGGTGCAGCCTGGCCCCGTCCGTCGTACTTGTCGTGGCACGCGCGGCACAGGAACTTGACGACCTTGGACAAAGGTTCGTGCGCCGCTCGGAACTGCGTTTCAAAGTGCTTCAGGTCGATCCGGAAAGAAGACCCGTCTGTCGGGTTACCGAGTATCTGGTGAATGATGTCGTTGCGCTCGCTCTCATGAATGTGCGCGGCTTCCAGCGTCGTTTCAGCGCCGCAATCTTCGCATCGCCCAATGACCGTCTTGCTCTTGGCCGTGAGCTGCTGCACCAGGTTGCGTGCGAACGGCACGATGTAGCGGCGAAACTCTTTTTCGGTGCCCACGAACTCAGCCATTGGTGTCTCCTATTTGAAGTGCAGGCAGCGCCCGCACGATCTTCATCGTCTCAAGGCTGACCGTAATGACCCGCAGGAAGAGTTCCAGCGGGTAGCGCGGGTTGTGCATCGTCTCGATGGCCCAGTCGTTGGCGTCGTTGACGATGCCGCTGGCCTTATCGGTCTTGAGGCATTGGCGCTCAATCACCCAGTCCAGCGCGGGCTTGCCGTTGACGACGTAATCGTAGGCTTCGGGCGGGATGCCGGTGACGGTGATGTGGGCGTTGTAGATGAGGCGGGTGAGGTCTTTGTCCTTGCCGGATTTGGGCACCTTCATTTTTTCGACACGGAAGGTGGCGGCTTCGTCGACGAGCTTGCCGGCGGCAATGCCTTTGGACGTGACGGTTAGCGTCTTGCCGTTGGGGCCGGTGACGGTGGCGCTGGTGTATGCGGCCACAGTTTCGTAGTTGAGGTGCAGATCGGCCAACGCGCAGCCGGCCTTGGAGAACGCCCAGAAATCGGCGGCGGTTTTCACGCGCGGGATGCGCGGCAGTTCCTTGGCGAGGTTGTCGGCGTAGCTCTCGCGGTAATCGGGCGAGTGCAGCAGGCCGTAGATGTAATAGAACAGGTCTTCCTTGCTGATCTTCTCGCCCGGATAGGCACCCGCGAAGTGCGCAAGGCCGGCATCGGTGATGGCGTCGCGGCGCTTGCGCGTAGCCGGCGCAGCGGGCTGGTCGAACAGGCCGGATTGCGGCGCGTCGGCGTCGGCTCGCGCGGCTTCGTCGTAGAGGTAGAGCGGGAATCCTTGCCCGTTAAACATCAGCTGATAGTCCACAACGTTCTTTGAAATTAGAGCAGAGAAGTCATTCTTTGCTCCAGTTCCGGACACACAGATAATTCTGTTTTCCGCCTCAGAATCAGGAAAAACCTTTGGCATTTGATAGACAACCTCATTGAGGCGCCGATTGAAATAGAGCCATTGCTTGTGGAACGGTCGATACTGGCCTCGCACGACACTATTTGCCCCAAATGACAAGACTCGACCCCTGACGAGGTCTTGCTTGAGGGCCCGCGACCAGCTGATCCGCCCTGGATCGTTATCAACCCAGTCGTCCACCAGCGCGGCACGCTTACTTCTATCGAGAAAAGCAAACGACCTTTCAAACCTTTCCAACTCCGAACTGTACTTTTTAAGCATCGCGACGACGTTCGCGGAGAGTTTGTTCGCGCTCGCGTTGTAGCACCATGAGTCCCGACTGGTGGAAACTCCTTGAGAGAAATTTTCGAATAGCTTGAGTGCATCGCCTCTCTTGTCACCAACGACAACGAACCGATTGAAGCTGTCGTCACGCTGCTTTAGCCAGTCGCCGTGAGCGTCCGGGGTGATGGCCCGCCAACCGTTGGCCTTGGCGATGCCGTCGATGGAGCCGAATGTGGCAACGGTGGCGAGTTTTTCCTCACGGCTCAGGTAATCACCGATGTCGTGGAACCGAATCTGGCCGTGCTGCTCGGCCTTGGGGTTCTTCACCAGCAGCGAGATGGCGATGGGCGCGCGGCTGCCGCCACCAAAAATCTTGCCGCCTTCCCGCCGTGACGTTTCCCCGCTGGTGCGCTGATTGCCGCGCAGGTGGAACACGTAGATGTTCGAGAACTCGTCCGCAAGACACTGGCGCAAGCCGTCTGCGGTGTTGGCGTCCAGCCAACCAGCATTGGTGACATAGCCGACCACACCCTGTTTGCCGACGCGATCACTGGCCCAGCGGATCGCGCGGATGTAGCTGTCGTACAGGCCCTTGGCCAGCGTCGCGGTGGAGCGCGCCGCGTAGGTTTGGCGAATGTGCTCGTCGAGACTGGGGTATTCGACGTTCTGGTTGTTGTCGTTCTCGCTACCTTGCCCGATGGAGTAAGGCGGGTTGCCGAGGATGACCCGGATGTCCAGCTTCTTCTGTCGCTTGCGTCGCGCGCTGTTGTCCACCAGCAGCGCATCCACCAGATCATCCTTCTCGTACATCTGGAACGTATCGGTGAGGCAGATGCCGGGGAACGGCGTGTAGGCGCCGGCGTCGGCCTGCTGCGCCTCGCCCGGCGGGTGCATGAGGTCGTGGTAGGCAGTTTCGATGTTGATGCTGGCGATGTAGTAGGCCAGCAGCACCAGCTCGTTGGCGTGGATTTCGTTTTGGTATTTGTACGGAAGCCGATCCTTCGAGATGAAGCCCGATTGCAGCAGGCGGGTGATGAAGGTGCCGGTACCGGTGAAGGGGTCAAGGATGTGCACGCCCTGGTCGCCCAAGGATGTGCCGAACTCGTCGCGCAGCACGTCCTGCACGCTCTTGATGATGAAGTCCACCACTTCCACCGGCGTGTAGACGATGCCGAGGCGCTTGGAGAGTTCCGGGAAGGCGCCGTTGAAGAACTTGTCGTATAGCTCCTTGATGATCTTCTGCTTGCCGTCGGCACTGGTGATGCCTTCGGCGCGCAGTTTCACGCTTTGGTAGAACGCGGTGAGGGTGTCGGCCTCCTTGCCCAGGTGATGCTGCTCCAGCGTGTCCAGCACCTTTTGCATGGCGCGGGACATGGGGTTTTGTTTGGCGAAGTCGTAGTGGTCGAACAGGGCCTCGAACACCGGCTGGGTCACGAGGTGCTGGGCCAGCATCTCGATGATTTCGGCGTCGGTGATTTCATCGTTCAGGTCATCGCGCAGTTCGGCCGCGAATTCGTCGAACGCCTTGCGTTCCTTCTTGCTGGCAGGGTTTTCAAGGATGGCCTTGATGCGGTCGATGTGGGTGTTGGCAATCTTGGCGATATCCGCCGCCCATTCTTCCCAGTGGTGGCGGTTGCCGACCTTCTGCACGAGCTTGGCATAGATCGCGCGCTCGATGTCGCCGATCTCAAACGCGATTTCGGATTGCTCTGGGAGCGTTTGCGATGCGCTGCCGATAGCATGGCTGCCACGCGCGAGCGCCGCTTTCTTTTGCGCTGCAGTCATGCCGGCCGCCATCGCCCGGCGCTGCACCCTGTCGGTGATGGCGATCACTTCCATCTTGCTCGGGTCCTGGCCGATCAGGTCGAGCTTGTTGACCATCGCATCGAACCGGTCATCGTGCGACCGAAGCGCCTGCAGCACTTGCCACACGATGCGATACGTTTTGTTGTCGTTCAGGGCCACGTGCGGCTCGACGCCAGCGGGCACCACGACCGGCAGCACGATGTAGCCGCGCTGCTTGCCCGGCGCCTTGCGCATCACGCGGCCCACCGACTGCACCACGTCCACTTGCGAGTTGCGCGGCGTCAGAAACAGCACCGCGTCCAAAGCCGGCACGTCAACGCCCTCGGAGAGGCAGCGCACGTTGGAGAGGATGCGACAGGTGTTTTCGCCCGCGTCCGCCTTGAGCCAGGCGAGCTTCTCTTCCTTGGTGGGCGCATCCATGCCGCCATCGACGTGCTCGGCTTCGCACTTCAAGTTGACGGCGATTTCTTCGGGATCGGTTGCGGTGCGCTGGTACTCCTCGACCACCGCCTGGAACATCGACTTGATGTTCTTGGAGCCCACTTGGTGCGTGCGGGCGCCCTGGCGCGCTTCAATCACTTGGCAGAACGCGACGGCGCGGCGCATGGGATGGTCGTCGTCTTGCAAGTCCGTGGTGAGCCCTTGTTTGGATAGCGCCTTCCAGCAGCCGACGATGCGCGCGGCGTCGTCCATCTTCAGGTCGTTGTCACCGCTTGCAAGTAGGTTTTGCAACCTGCGGTTGATGAGCGATTCCTCGACGGAGAGCACGATCACCTTGTAGTCAACCAGCAAGCCGCTGCACAGCTTCGCGGTCTGCAGCGACCAGAAGATCGGCAAGAAACGCATGGCGGCCGAAGATGACTTCGAAATGCTCACGCACGAGTTGCAGTACCCGGCAACGACCGATGCGGTATCTCTTGCTCTCGCGATGCAGAAGCGCTCGGACGCCACGCACATGAGCGTGGTCTTCGCCACCTACCACTCGATCGACGTGCTGAGCCAGGCGCAAGAAGAGCACGGCCTCGCTGACTTCGACCTCATCATTTGCGACGAGGCGCATCGCACCACCGGCGCGACGTTCGCGGGCGACGAAGAAAGCAATTTCGTTCGCGTGCACGATAACGACTTCATTCGGGCTACCAAGCGGCTCTATATGACGGCGACGCCGCGCATCTATGGCGAGAACGCCAAGGCCACCGCCCAGCAAGACAACATCGCCTTGTGCTCGATGGACGATGAAGCGATCTACGGCCAGGCGCTTTACACACTCACGTTCTCCGAAGCCGTCAAGCGCGACTTGTCGGCTTCCTGTGTCCATTCGGTGAGCGCTTGCGACAAGAGCGCGAGGCTGGGCACGAGGAACAGCACGCGGCCGCCCGCGCCGGCCACAGCTTCGGCAATCTTCAGGGCAACGAACGTCTTGCCCGAACCGCACGCCATGATGAGCTTGCCGCGGTCGGCGCTCTGGAGTCCCGCCTGCACGCGGTCGAGCGCGGTTTGCTGGTGCGGTCGCAGCGTCTTGCGTGGCTTCAGAACGACGGGCGCTGCAGTCTGGTATTGCGACCAGTCGATCTGGCTCGCTTCCAGCTCCAGCAGCGTCACGAGGCTCACGGGCGGGTTCTGGTCCTGCACTGCATCGCGCAGGTGCCGCGTGCTCTTGGTGGCGGTGAGGAAGATCAGGCGGTGCGCGAACTGCTTCTTGCTGGACGCGATGAAGAAGGTTGCCAGTTCTCCCAACGTGAGCCGGGCGCTTTCGTCGTAAAACTTCGCCTGGATCGCGTGCAGCTCACCCGTGGTGGTCTCGGCCACGAGGTCGATGCCGGCGTCGCTGCCCACGTTACCCTGGCCGCGCCGCGCGGCTTCAGCGCGCCATTCCTCCCAGAGCCACACGCGGCCGCCGTACAGGTCGGCGTAATACGGCTCGTTCAGCAGGTACGCCTTCACGAGGCGTTCGAAGTAGGTGCCTTTTTCTCGTTCGGTGGCGGCGGTCGTTCGAAACGTGTCGAGCAGGTGGCTCAGTGCGGTCACGGTGATGGGTGCTCCCTCGGGTATCGGCTCTGCGGGTTGTAGCAGAGTCGGCGAGATCACCATGAATCGGCTCGAACGAAGACGCTATGTACTTAACACCAACACGTCGACCGACCGGAATGATCACTTGGTTTCTCCAGTATTCGGCTTCGGCATTCGTAGGCGACGCGACGCCCTAGGACGTCACATCCATCTGTTGCCAGTCATGGGTGCCGGCTCACGGCTCGATCTCAAACTTACTGTAAAAGCTGGCGACGCGGCGCCAGGGTGCGATGAAGCCAGCGTGACGCAGCACGAAACATCACGGGAGGTACCCTGCGCTGCGCGCGCTGGCGCAGGCGCTCACCGACAAGCTGCGCAAGTCCGCCACGATCAACTGGCAACGGCGCAAGGATGCGCGCGCGAAGATGGTTGCGATGATCAAGGTGCTGCTCGCCATCCACAAGTATCCGCCGGACAAGCAGCCCGAAGCGACCGAGCGCGTGATTGCGCAGGCGGAGTTGCTGGCGGATACGTGGGCGACGGAAGCGGCGTGATCGGCAGAGGAACACGGCGCGCGCTCATGGTCATCGCGGGCAACGCACAAAAAAGCCACCGGCATTGCTGACGGTGGCTATTCGGGGTGCCTGGGTTCAGGCACTCACGCAGCTTGAATCCAATTAGGATTGATATGGCGCATTGCCCGCGGCCGGCCGTTGCGCGACCGCTTCAGCAACAACCCCAGAGCGCGCCGCGACCTGCACGTCGCTCGAAGCCGTCCGAGCAATAAACGGAATGTTCCCAGCCACTGGCCGTTGCGCCGCAGCTTGCGCTTCGACTGCGCTGCGCGCCGTCGCGCTGCTGGTGTTCACCGTTTGGTTGTACGCCGGCAGGTTGCCCGCCAGCGGTTGAATGGAAGCCGCCATGGCGCTGCCCGAAATCAGAAGAGCGGCGGCAACGAGCGCGGTGTTGAACTTGATCATGATGTTTCTCCCTACTAAAGCACCGATCCAAAGTTCTCGACGAGTCGCTCAATGCCCCCAGCTTCGAGGTTGAAGGCTGATCGGTATGGCCTTCACTACCTTGGATGGGACTGGGCTCGGCGGCGTTACGCGTTTACGCGGCGCGTTCCGCAATGCACTCTTGCAGGAACTGCAACATCGGCCGCCATGCGCCGCAGCACGCGCGGGCAGGTGCACTCACGTGTGGCCTCGTGCGCAACCGCTGCGAGATGCCCGCGGAAGTCGAAATCGAGCGCTACTGGAACATCGTCCGAGCAAACCCGATTCGCCGCAGCGACAAGGTGCGCTTCCTGCCGACCAAGGCCATACCGCAGGCAGCGTCGTGAACGGCTTGTGGCACGTGAAATCGTTAACGTGATTATCTTGTGCACCCCTGGATTCAATGGTGGCCCGGGTTCACGTAGCGCGACACAAGCTCGTGCAGAAAACCCAACTGCCACCGGCAAAAACCCCAGCCGTCTCGGGTATTAAGGCGGCCGTCTAAAACGTGCGTCCAGTAAACTTCGTCGCCAGTCACGCGGCCGTTTTCTCTGCTCGTTGGATCCCATGCAGCGCTGACATGCGGTCCTCATCAATAATCGCCCCCGAGCGCGGTGAGTTCGAGGGGCTCAAAACTCGCCAACAAGCCCAGATTCATGAGATCCCACAGCCTTTCAGACGCGGGCTTCACGCTCATCGAATTGATGATCGTGGTGGCGATCGTGGCGATTCTGGCGGCCGTTGCCTATCCCTCCTACATCAACTACATCGTCCGTTCCAACCGGGCAGCGGCCGAATCATTCATGCTTGAAGTCAGCAACCGGCAGCAGCGCTACCTGCTGGACGCCCGCAGCTACGCCGCCGACCTAGCGACGCTGCAAATCGGCGCGCCCAGCGAAGTCAGCAACAACTACGCCATCACCACGGCGCCCAAGGCTGGCACCACACCGCCCGGCTTCACCGTGACCGCCACCCCACAGGGCGCCCAAGCGACACGCGATGCAGGCTGCGGCACTCTTTCCATCGACGAAGCCGGCGCCAAGACCGCGGGCGCCAAGGGCGTGTCCGCATGCTGGTGAGTCCCGCCGTTCCATTCGCATGCAGTTGGCGCCGCGCCAGTGCCCGCGGCTTCACCCTGATCGAGCTGATGACCACGATCACGGTGCTGATAGTTCTCGTGATGGTGGCCGTCCCGTCGTTTCGCGAATTCGTCGCCAACCAGCGCGTGCGCAACGCCTCGTTCGATCTGATGGCGGCGCTCACGCTGGCGCGCAGCCAAGCCATCACGCAAAACGGCAGCGTCGACCTGAAGCAGTCCGGCGGTGGATGGAATGGCGGCTGGACGGTCACCGACGGCACCAACACCTTCGGCGCGCATGAGGGGCTGAGCAACCTGAGCATCACCGACAGCAGCAACCTGAGCACGATCACCTACGGTCGCGACGGCCGCCTCACCACCGTCCCCACCAAGTTCAGTGTCAAGCCCGCGACCGACTTGGGCAGCGTGAAGCCACGCTGCATCACTATTGGTCTCAGCGGCCTGCCGACCAGCGCGGAGGGCGCTTGTTCATGAACCGCCGTCAAATCCCGACGCCGCGCGCACGCCATGACGCCAATCAACGCGGCGACACGCTGATCGAGATCCTGGTGACTTTGATGATCCTGCTGTTCGGCCTGCTGGGACTGGTGGGGATCATCGGCCGCGCCAACATGGCGGAATTGGAGTCCTTCCAGCGCATCCAGGCTCTGGAAATCGTTCAAGACATGGCTGCCCGCCTCAACGCCAACCGCAAGGTCGCAGCGTGCTATTCCAACTTCAACGCCGGCGTCACCCTGGGCAACGTGGATCCTCCGGCCAGCGTGCCGGCCTGCCCGCTGGGCAGCGTCCAGCAGCAAACCCGAGCCGCGGCCGACCTCACGGCGTGGAACACCTTGCTGAAGGGCGGCATCGAGGTCTTGAGCAGCAACGCCCAAGTCGGCGCCGCGCAAGGCGCTATCGGCTGCATCACGCAGGAGTCGGCCAACGTCTATCTCGTCGCCGTCGCGTGGCAGGGCCTCGCGAAGACCGCCGCACCCACCTTGAGCGATGGCACCGTATTCCCCTGCGGTTCGGGCTATTTCGGGGACAACACCTTGCACCGCGTGGTGACCACCAAGGTGCAGATCGGCAAGCTGTCATGACATTTGCGACCACGCCTCGGCGGCCTCTGGCGCAGCGCCCGGCACACGGCTTCACGCTAGTGGAGCTGATGGTCGCCATGGCGCTCGGCCTGCTGCTGCTTGCTGCGCTCGTCGCACTGCTGGTTTCCACCACCACCGGCCGTAGCGAACTGGACAAGAGTTCACGCCAGATCGAGAACGGTCGCTACGCACTGCAAGTGCTTACCACCGACATCAAATCGGCCGGCTTCATCGGTACCACGGGCGTGCAGTCATGGGACCGCGCGGCGCCTGTGGCTTGTCCGGCCACCGTCGCTGATCTGGCCTACGACGCCGCCGGCACCGGCCAACTGCCCCTGGCCGTGCAGTTGCTCGACCCCGCAGCGCCGCCGGCCTGCCTCGACCACTATCAGACCGGCACGGGCATCCTGCTGATTACGCGCGTCTCATCGCAGACCACGACGACCGCTACCGCCGCTGCGGCCGAAACCTATGTGCAAGTCTCGACCTGCAAGTCGGATGCTGCCCCTTACGCCGTCGGTTCGGGCGCTGGCGGCAGCTTCCCTCTGCGGCAGAAAGACTGCACCGCCGTCGCACCTCTGCGCAAAGCCATCCAGCGCATCTATTACATCAGCAGCTGCAACGAATGCGGCAAGGACTCCGTTCCGACGCTCAAGGTGGCCGAATACGTCAACGGCGTCATGACGGTCGCCGCTCTTGCGGACGGCATCGAGAACATGCAGTTCGACATGGGCATCGACATGGACAACGACGGCGCTCCCGACTGCGACGTCAGCAACCCCGATGCACCGCCGGCCACCCAGACTGACGTTGCCAGATGCCCGCAGCCCGCGGGCGCCTACGACTGGACCCAGATGGGCGTCAACCGCCAGAACGTCATGACCGTGCGCGTCAACCTGCTGGCGCGCAACACCGAACCTTCGGGCGGCTGGAAAGACGACCGCACCTACGATCTGGGCTTGGCGGGCACCGTCGGGCCCTTCAACGACGCCTACAAGCGCCACGCCTACAGTGGCGTGGCCCGCGTCATCAATGTTTCCGCACTCAGGGAGCTGCCGTGAAGTCGTCGCACCGCCCATCCCGCCGGCCACAGCGCGGCGCTACGCTGATCGTGACGATGATCTTCCTGATCATCCTGATGCTCGTCGTTGCCTCGGCCATCAAAGTCACCAACGTCAACACGCGCGTGGTGGGCAACATGCAGACGCAGAGCGAGGCCTTCGCCGCTGCGCAGCAGGCCATCGAGCAGGTCATCAGCTACGACTTCACCAAGCTACCGCAGGCCTCCACCACCACGGTGGACATCAACAACAGCGGCAAGGCGGGGTCCACGTACAACGTCAGCGTGGCCCAGCCGGTGTGTCTGATGGTGAAGCCAATCAAGCAGCTTGATCTGGACATCAGCAACCCCGATGACCGGTCGTGCTTCGCGACTGGCTCGGCACAGAACAGCGGAATCATTGGCGGCACGCCCTCCGGCAACTCGCTTTGCTACAACTCGATGTGGAACGTCCAGGCGTCGGCAGTTCCGCCGGGTTCCTCGCAGCCGGCAGCGGTGATCAACCAGGGCGTGACGCTGCGCAGCGACCCGGGCGCCAATTGCTGACAACCGATCAGAGGCGCTCAACGGAGGGAGAGTCATGACCGCAAATAAAAGAACGTCACACCTGCTCGGCGCGCTGCTGCTGGGATCGGTGGCGTTCCTCGCCTGGCCCGCGCACGCGGAAGACATCGACATCTACGGCTCGACAAGCGGCGGGGGCAGCTCGAACCTGGTCATCATTCTGGATAATGCGGCCGCCGCCAGCGCCAATTCGACGTATTCGTGCCCCACTGACGGATGGCCTGATTCGGACAAGACCTTCAAGCCAAACGATCCAACGGCCAATTTCGGCTTCGAGCAATGCGGTTTGTACGGTGCTCTGGCGGGGCTGAGCACCATGCTGGCCAACCAGCAGGTTCCTGGTCAACCAGCGACGAGTCTTCCGCTCAAACTCGGTCTCATGTACTTTCCCGGCAATGGTGATGGCGGGCAGTTTGTCAAACCGGGCAACGCAAAGAGCCCTGATGACCTGATCGAGATGGACGATGCCGGCATCACTGACTTCAAGGCTCGCGTCAAGCTATTAAGCCTGGCCAACGACAAAAGCAACAACAACCAGTTCAGCCAGACGCTGCAGGAAACGTTCGCTTTTTACAACGGCCTCAAAGGGCTGTCCGGTACGCAGTACACGTCGCCGGCCAACCCGGATTCGTGCGGGCGTAACTATGTGGTCTACATCACGCTGGCCACCAACAACCAGAAACCGCAAGATGGCGGCAAAGCTGCGGCCAATGCGTTATCGGCTACCTCGGGCTCTTACACCGAGCTGACGCTACCGCCTTATAAGCAATCGTTCTCGCCGTTTGCGTCAGCCAAACAGAATGGGAACTACCAGAGTGATCCGTCGGATGAGTGGTCTCGCTTCATGTACACCGGCAAGGGCAGCAACGGCACTCAGTACAACCCGGTCACCGCTTACACCATCATCTTGTACGACGGCAGCAACCCGGAATACGAGCAGTTGATGCAGAACGTCGCGGTGCAAAGCAACTCGACTCCTCTTTTCGTCAAGCTGGGCGACACCAAGGGGTTGACCGACGCGATCGGCCGCGTGATGCGCCAGGTGATGGCCACCAACAGCGTGTTTGCCGCGCCGGTGCTGCCGGTGAGCGCCAACACCCAGGGGACTTACGCCAACCAGGTGTTCATGGGCATGTTCCGCCCCGACGGGCACGGCCTGCCGCGTTGGGTTGGCAACCTGAAGCAGTACCAGTTCGGCGCGAACGTGGACGACATCAGCAACCCGGTGCTGTTCCTGGCCGATGCCACGGGCACGGCGGCGCTGAGTTCAGCCGGCACAGGCTTCCTGGACCCAAGCGCGTTGAGTTTCTGGACTTCGAAGAACACGGGTACGCTGCCCGACAAGGCGGGCGGTTTCTGGAAAAACGCAGCGGTCCTGCAGAGCGCTGCGGACGGCTATGACAGCGTCGACGGACAGGTGGTCGAGCGTGGCGGCGTGAGTCAGCAGATTCGTCTGGCTCGCCTGCAGGACGCGATCAACACCGCGGCGAGTCCGGCCACTTACGCCAGCAAGCGCAACATCTTCACCTGTCTGGGCACTTCGTGCACTGGTGGCGCGGCCTTGAGCAGCATGAAGTTCGACGCCGCCAACAATGCCATCACTGATACCTTGCTGGTCACGGGCGGCATGAGCGGCGTGACCCGGGAGAACCTCATCAACTGGACGCGCGGCGCCGACGTGGCCGCCAAGGTGGTCAACTCGAACGCGGGCGGTGAAAGCAGCGCGCCGCCTGACGCCACTATCACCGTGCGCGGGTCGGTGCATGGCGACGTGCTGCATTCGCGCCCGGCCGTGGTCAACTACGGTGGCCAATATGGCACCGTGGTTTTCTACGGCGCCAACGACGGCCTGTTCCGCGCCATCAACGGCAACCAACCCAACAACAAGAACGACGCAACCAGGCCTTACGGCAACTGCACGATGTCCTCGGACTGTGCGATCGCCACCCAGGATTCAAGTGGGATAGCAATCACTGTGCCCCCAGGCGGCGAGTTGTGGAGCTTCATCCCGAGCGAGTTCTACGGCAAGCTGATGCGCATTTACCAGAACAGCGTGCAGCTCACACTGGGTCAGCCCGCCAGTTCCACGATGCAGCCCAAGACGTATTTCTTCGACGGATCGCCGGGCGTCTACCAGAACGGCGGTACGGCCTACTTGTTCATCCCTGCGCGCCGTGGTGGCCGCCTGCTGTATGCCTTGGACGTGAGCGACCCGACAAAGCCAAAGTTCATGTGGAAGATCGACAGCACCACGCCCGGCTTCGCCGAACTCGGCGAGACCTGGTCGCAGTCCAAGGTTGCCATGGTCAAGGGCCACACCGGCCCAGTGCTGATTTTTGGCGCCGGCTATGACACCAACCAAGACAACGACCCGCCGACGCCAGCCGACAGCATGGGCCGCGGCATCCTCATCGTCGACGCTACGACCGGCAAGCTGCTGTGGAGCGCGACGGGAGGCGGCGCGGGCACAAGCTGCACCGGCAATCCCTGCACGCTGGCCGGCATGACGTATTCGATCCCGGGCGACATCACCCTGATCGACCGCGACGCCGACGGCTATATCGACCGCCTGTACGCGGGCGATACCGGCGGCAACCTGTGGCGCGTCGATCTGCGGCCCGAGCCTATCGGCAGCGTCACCCCGGATGGTGTGTCGCAGTGGCAGGCCAGCCTGTTCGCGGCCCTGGGAGGCACGGGATCGCCGCGGCGCAAGTTCTTCTTTCCGCCGGACGTGGTGGTGACCAAGACCTTCGACGCCGTGGTGGCGGTGACCGGCGATCGCGAGCACCCGCTGAGCGGCAGCCCCGCCGACGACGTGAAGAATCGCTTCTACATGATCAAGGACACCAACGTTGGTAACGATGGCAGCGGCTGGACACCGGTGCGCGACGACACCGGCACGACCGTGGACGTCAAGCCGGACGGCCTGTTCAACGCCACCAGTACGCCTTACGACAACAGCGGCAGCGGCTACTACGTCACGCTGGAGGGCGAGGGTGAGAAGGGCGTCAACGCGCCGACCTCGTTTGGCGGTTCAGTCTATTTCGGCACCAACCGGCCGCTGACCAACAACCCTCTCACCTGCAAGGTGGACCTGGGCGAAGCGCGAGGCTACACGGTCAACTTCCTGAGCGGTGCCAAGGTGTGGAATCATTTTGACGGCGGTGGTCTGCCGCCTTCGCCCGTGGTCGGCATCGTGGCGATTGAACTTAACGACGGCACCAAAATGCAGCAGCCCTTCATCATCGGCGGCGGCGGCGGCCAAGCGGCTGACGGTACTTCGGCTCTGGGTGTGGAACGCGCCAAGATTCCTATTCCGACCGCGAAGCGCCGGACCTTCTGGTATCAGGCGACAGACCGGTAGCGCGCTGCCTCTCGGGCGCGTAGCGCAGAGTCTAGTTGTGTAAACCCAGCACGTTGTTCAGCGCCGAGGGGATGCGGCTCATGGGGGAAACGTAGTCCAAGCTCGCATGCGGGCGGTGCCAGTTGTACTCGCGCAGCCACGGGTTCAGATGCAGCGCACGCTGGCCTGAGGTGTCGTAGCTGCGCGCATAGGCCCACTCGCGCAGCGCCGTTTGGATGAGGCGCTCGGCCTTGCCGTTGGTGCGCGGCGTGTAAGGGCGTGTGTACACATGCTTGATACCCAGGCGACGGAGCAGTCGCCGGAAGACCCTCGAGCGGTAACACGCGCCGTTGTCCGTGAGCACGCGGGTGAAACGCACCCCGAGTGTTCAGTAGTAACGCAAGGTATCCACGAGAGCGTGCACGGCGCTGCGTGCGGACTCATCGGGCCAGATGGTGGCGAAGGCCTCGCGCGAGTGGTCATCGATGGCCACGTGCATGTACTCCCAGCCAACACCACGGGACGTGCCTTGCTGTGGGTTGCCTGTGATCCGATGGCCCGGTCTGCGGAAACGCCCCAGGCGCTGCATCCAGCGTCCTGTGGTGCTCACCGTCACACCCTGCGTCCGAGCAATCGGCGGTAACTCCTGCGCTCACGCCGCAGGGCCGCCATCTGCTCGACCACTGCGGGCGATGTCTGGTGTGGGCAGCACCGTGGCCGCGACGAGCGATTGAGCAGGCCTGCGGTGCCTTCGGCACGGAAGCGGATGAGCCATTTGTAGGCGGTGCGCACGCTGACGCCAGCGGCGTGTGCTGCTTCTTCGACCCGCAGGCCATCTTCCGTGATGCGTTTGACCAGTAAGGGATTGTGGGGCGTCAATCTGGCACCCTTGTGGTTGTTCATCCGGGGTCTTCTGAAGGCTGTTTGGGCTCGCACCTCCAGTGTTCTGGATTTACTTCGGATGAACAACCTACTCGGAGATCACACCTAGCTCTGTCACTTGCACCGCACCATCGCACGACAGATTGAAAAAGAGCTGGCGCAAACGTGATGAACCCGCTCGTTACGTGATGAACCCGCTCGTTGCGTGCTTTACCGGCGGTGCGAACGCAGCATCGCATCGCGTAGGATGATATTGATGCGAGTTTGGTAGCCTTTGCCCTGACTCTTGAGCCACGCCAGCACATCCGCGTCAATGCGGATCGACGTGGCAGTCTTGATCGGCTTGAAAAACGGATTTGGGGTTGCGCGGGACCAGAACTGATCGTTCAACGGCGCGATGTCGCTGGTGTCAATCTCGCTGTCTGGCCGGCTCGCCAGCGCCTTGAGTGCCGCCTTGCGCTCGGGCGTCAGCGTCGGAAGTTCGCCCTGTTTGAATCTAACCGTGCTCATAACGTCTTTTCTCCTGTCGGGTAGCGCGGCGAGCGCTGATGATGCGCACCACTTCTATGCCGTCGTCGGTTTCCCCGATCGTGTGCGCCACCAGCAGCAGCAGCACGCCACCGACCATGCCGAAGGTCTGCCAGCGTCGTTCGCCGCCTTCGATGCGATCCTGGTGCGACATGGCCAACGGGTCATCGAACACCAATGCCGCTTCTTCGAATCGGATACCGTGCTTGCGATAGTTGATCTCTGCCTTGCGGTCATTCCATTCGATGTAGCGATCCATGTGACCTTGTATTGTGTATTGGTATATACGAAATTGCAAGTCCAATCGAAGCAAGCGCCCGCGCGTCGCAGGCATGCATGGTCGAGCTGTCGCTGTGCTGGGTGTTGCGCGCCGCAAGCGTGACGGCGCTTGCCTGCCAACGCGGAGGGGCGCATGAACATGTACTCCTTCGGATGATCGGAGACGTCGCCAGTGCGGATTGTTCAGCGGTTTTCCCCCGCTCCACTGACGGATCAGGTCGGTCATCGGCATCCCGAGATTGAGCGCCTTGATCTTCATGCGGCGATGCAGCTCCGGCGTGAGATCGATCGTGATGCGCAGGGTCTTTGACGACGCGTCACTCCCCCGTTGACCAGCCCGCTTGACGAAGGCATCGGCGCTGGGCTTGAGCGCTGGCGCAGCGAACGATGTTTTGCTCATGAATAAATCTCTTTCTGCAGTGCCTAAATCTCTTTTGCCGCAGTTGAATTGCGCAGGCCACGACCTCCAAGCCGACAGTCATGGCATCGTGGCACGCCTTGCGTTCGTGGATCAGTGTCTTGGTCAAGCCCATCTGCGTGAACTCGGCGAGGTACTCCTTTGCCCCTGCAGCTTCCGTGCTCATGTGATGAGTTTTGGGCACTGGCTCAGCGCGGCGAACGCTTGTGTGCCGCCATCGATGCGGCTCGCCGCAGCCGCTTCCATCAACTCGTCGATGTGCAGTGCCGTTTCGAGATTAAGCTATGACGGCCGCGCGGGCATATAAACCTTGTGTGAGGTGAGCATCGCCGAGCGCAGATCCTTCGAATCCCTGCCGCCGGCGTCGATGATCGTTTCCTCGTAGCGCTTGGTCAGGCCGGGCACGGTCTGAAAATGTTGCCTGTGCGCTGCACGCAGTGGACGGGAGGACGGTCCCCTTGCGCAGCGCCGCGCCGCTCGACCCATTGCGCTGCCGAGGCTTGCGGGTCGGCATCAATGATCACGACGTCGCGGCCTGCGGTGGGCAACCACCAGATTGCAGGCAAGGGTAGTCTTGCCGATGCCGCCTTTTCTACCGCCGCGCGACGCAGCGCGAAACATCACGGAAGATGTCCTGCGCCGCGCGCGCTAGCGCTCACTGATAAGCAGCGCAAGTCCGCCACGATCAACTGGCAACGGCGCAAGGATGCTCAGCGCAGGTCAGTCGTGAGTGCCGCGAAAAGCAAAACCGCGACCGTTTGCGGCGTCTTCACCTCTTTCGGCGCGTGGCAGACATCTTCATGGGGTGGCACTTTACCGGGCGCTGGGTGCGTTAGATTTCCGCGCAGGTTTTCCGTACCGTTTCCGTACCAGCAAGAAAAAAGCACCTGCGCTTTCGCGTAAGTGCTTGATTTGATTGGTGGGTGGTACAGGGATCGAACCTGTGACCCCTGCCGTGTGAAGGCAGTGCTCTACCGCTGAGCTAACCACCCAATTCGTCGGTGGAAAGCGCGCATTATAGGTGGCGGCGGTCGGCGGCCCAGACGGTCTTGCCACCGCTGGACTGGTCGATTTGTGCGAGCACGTCCTGGTGAGCCGCCAGCTCCTCTTCGGTCGCCCGAACCACGGGCAAATCAAAGCGGCGCAAGTCGACCGACGCAACGGCCACGCTGGCGGTCCCGTGGTCGGAAAAACCGATTTCCAGCGCCTCCTGGCCGCGCGTGAGGTTGATGTACACGTCGGCCAACAGTTCCGCGTCGAGCAAGGCGCCGTGCAGCGTGCGGCTGGAGTTGTCGACGCTCAGGCGGTCGCACAGCGCATCCAGGCTGTTGCGCTTGCCGGGATACAACTGCTTGGCCATGACCAGCGTGTCGGTCACTTGATCGACGAACGTATCCAGCTTGAGGCGGCCGGCGCGCTCGAGCTCGGAATTCAGGAACCCCACGTCGAACG
This sequence comes from Burkholderiaceae bacterium, assembly GCA_004299095.1. Taxonomy (GTDB): domain Bacteria; phylum Pseudomonadota; class Gammaproteobacteria; order Burkholderiales; family Burkholderiaceae_C; genus Ottowia. Next base: position 19,059 of record SCQQ01000023.1, read on the forward strand.
GCGCGTTGTGAATGATGAGTTCGGCGCCGCGCAGGTAAGCGATCAGGTCCTCGGCCACTTCGGCAAACTTGGGCTTGTCGCGCAGGAATTCGTTGCTGATGCCGTGCACCTTGAGCGCATCCTCATGGCTGTCGCGCTCGGGGTTGACGTAGATATGCAGGTTGTTGCCGCTCAGTTTCCGGTCGAGCAGTTCGACGCAGCCGATTTCGATCACGCGGTCGCCGGTTTCAAACGACAGGCCGGTGGTTTCAGTATCCAGAACGATCTGGCGGCTCATTCGTCGGTATCTCCGGTTTCGCTTTGGATCGCCACCCGACCCCGTTCAAGCGACGCCAACGAGCGCCGATTTACGCCGCACGACACGAAGCAAACGGACAGCGAGGAAGCGCTCAAGAAACGACGGCGCACCATTAAACCCGAAACGATTCGCCGCAGCCGCAGCGATCGCGCTCATTCGGGTTGTTGAATTTGAAGACGTCGTTCAGCCCGTTGCGGCCGTAGTCGATTTCGGTGCCATCCACCAGCGCCAGATCTTTGGGGTCCACCATCAACGTGACGCCGTGCTGCACGAAGACCGAATCACTTTGCAGCGGTTCGTCCACATAGTCCAGCCGATACGAGAACCCCGAGCAGCCCGCGGGTTTGATCGAAAGGCGAACGGCGGCAGTGCCTGCGCGCTTGGCGAGCGACGCGGCCAGATGGCGCGCTGCCGCCTCGGAAAGTGTGATGGCCATGAAACCGGATGACTCCAAGCTCAGTCAAGAAACGAGCTTGGAGTCTATGCGATGCAGCCCATCCGCGTTGGCACGCTCGTGCGCATTGGAGTGCGATGCTCGGGTATCACGCACGCGCTGCAACGCAAACGGTGGCGCGCAGGTCGATGCCAACGATGAAACGATACGGCGCCGCTGGTGCGCGTACGCCGCGCTTCGGGCGATCTACTTGCCGAGCATGCCGCCCAGCGCAAACACCGAGTTGGGTGCCGTTATGCGCACAGGCTTGACCACGGGCGTGGCCGAAATGGCGCGGCGCGCGATCGGGCGGTCTTCGATCTCGATGCCGTTGGCGTGCTGTTCATCGACCAGCTTTCGCAATGAAACCGACTGGAGGAACTGAAGCATGTGTGCATTGAGCGATGTCCAGAGCTCGTGCGTCATGCAGCGCGTGCCGTCGATGCCGCAGTTCTTTTCATCGCCGCAGCAGGTCGCGTCCAGGGGTTCATCCACCGACAGGATGATGTCGGCCACCGTGATGTCATCGGCGTCGCGCCCGAGCGAATAGCCGCCTCCGGGCCCGCGCGTCGATTCGACCAGCTCGTGCCGCCGCAACTTGCCGAACAGTTGCTCGAGATAAGACAGCGAGATCTGTTGCCGCTGACTGATGGCTGCCAGCGTGACCGGGCCGCTGCCCTCGCGCAACGCAAGGTCAATCATGGCAGTGACTGCAAACCGGCCCTTGGTGGTAAGACGCATGACAAACTCCTGGCAGTGAACGAATGAGTCAAGAAAAGGGCGCCGAAATTCTGGGTGCAAGCGGAAACCGATATTTCATTTGCCTGTTTCAGGCCGCATGCGCTCCATTCCTGACTGATTTCATCAAGTATACCAGCGTGCAAAGCCGTCAAGCAACGCTGTTGCACGCACACGACTGGCGCCCGGAGAGCCGCTGATCGGCCCTGGATGTGGCGAATTTATCCCGCCACCACGTCGCCTTTGGCGTCGGCGCCAAAGGCCTGTGCACGCAGCGCCGCCAGTTGGTCGCGCACGCGTGCGGCCTGCTCGAACTCCAGATTCCGGGCGTGTTCGCGCATCAGTTTTTCCAGGCGCTTCAGTTCTTTCGACAAATCCTTTTCCGACAGATCGAATTCGATCGGTTCTGCCACGCGCGCATTCGACGCGGCGCGCCGGCGCGGCCCGGACTCCGATCCGTAGACACCATCGATCAGGTCGCGCACTTCCTTGACGATGCCGCGCGGCGTGATGCCATGCTCGGCGTTGAACGCGATTTGCCGGGCACGGCGCCGTTCGGTTTCGCCGATGGCTTTTTTCATCGAATCGGTGATGCGGTCGCCGTACAGGATGGCCTTGCCGTGCACGTTGCGGGCGGCACGCCCCACCGTCTGGATCAGGCTGCGCTCGGCGCGCAGGAAACCTTCCTTGTCGGCGTCCAGGATGGCCACCAGCGAGACTTCGGGAATGTCCAGCCCCTCGCGCAGCAGGTTGATGCCCACCAGCACGTCGAACGCGCCCAGGCGCAGGTCGCGGATGATCTCCACGCGTTCCACCGTGTCGATGTCGCTGTGCAGGTAGCGCACGCGCACGCCGTTATCGTCCAGATACTCGGTAAGTTGCTCGGCCATGCGCTTGGTGAGCGTGGTGATGAGCACGCGCTCGTGCTTGTCGGCGCGTTCGCGGATTTCCTGCAGCACGTCGTCCACTTGCGACGTGGCCGGGCGCACTTCGATTTCCGGATCCACCAGCCCGGTCGGGCGCACCACCTGCTCCACCACCTGGCCCGAATGCTGCTTCTCGTAATCGGCCGGTGTGGCGCTGACGAAAATCACCTGACGGATGCGGCGCTCGAATTCGGCGAACTTGAGCGGCCGGTTGTCCATGGCCGACGGCAGGCGGAAGCCGTAATCCACCAGCGTCTGCTTGCGCGCGTGGTCGCCGTTGTACATGCCGTTCAACTGGCCGATCATCTGGTGGCTCTCGTCCATGAACATCAGCGCGTCTTTGGCCAGATAGTCCATCAGGGTCGCGGGCGGTTCGCCCGGCGCGGCGCCGCTCAAATGGCGCGAATAGTTTTCGATGCCTTTGCAGTGACCCAATTCGGAGAGCATTTCCAGATCAAACCGCGTGCGCTGCTCGAGCCGCTGCGCTTCCACCAGCTTGCCCGCTTCGTGGAAGTACTTGAGGCGATCGGCCAGTTCCAGCTTGATGGTCTCGACCGCGCGCAGCGTCTTGTCGCGCGGCGTGACGTAATGGTTCTCGGGGTAGATCACGAAGCGCGGGATCTTCTGCTGCACGTGGCCGGTGAGCGGGTCGAACAGCGAAAGCGCTTCCACTTCGTCGTCGAACAGTTCGATGCGCACCGCCAGTTCCGAGTGCTCGGCCGGAAACACGTCGATCACGTCGCCGCGCACGCGAAACGTGCCGCGCTCGAAATCGATGTCCTGGCGCCGGTACTGCATGCGCACCAGTTGCGCGATGGCGTCGCGCTGCGCCTGCTTGCTGCCGACCTTCAGGATCATGCGCATTTCCAGGTAGTCCTCGGGCGCGCCGATGCCGTAGATGGCGCTGACCGAAGCAACGATCACCACGTCGCGGCGCTCGAGCACGCTCTTGGTGGCCGAGAGGCGCATCTGCTCGATGTGCTCGTTGATCGCACTGTCTTTCTCGATGAACAGGTCGCGCTGCGGCACGTAGGCTTCGGGCTGGTAGTAGTCGTAATAGCTGACAAAGAACTCGACCGCGTTCTTCGGGAAGAACTCGCGGAACTCGCTGTAGAGCTGCGCCGCCAGCGTCTTGTTGGGTGCGAACACGATGGCGGGCCGGCCCAGGCGCGCGATCACGTTGGCCATGGTGAAGGTCTTGCCCGAGCCGGTCACGCCCAGCAGCGTCTGGAACGCTTCGCCGTCGTGCACGCCCTGCACCAACTCGTCGATGGCCGTGGGCTGGTCACCCGCCGGCGGGTAGGGTTGGTAGAGATCGAAAGGCGAATCCGGATAGGCGACGAAGCGCCCCGGTTTTTGCGGCTCGACGACCGCATGAATGGTGTCCGTCACACCCACTGATTTTGGGCGGCGCATTAAAATTTCCAGCTCAGTGCGTTCATGCGGCACGCCGCCCTCCACGATCCGCGCGCGCTTTTTTCCAGGAATTCTGTCATGTCATCACCGTTTTCATCCGCTGCCTTGGCGCCCAAGGATCCTATTTTCGGCATCAACGAGCAGTTTGCGGCCGATACGCGTGACGGCAAAGTCAACATGTCGATCGGCATGTACATGGACGAAAACGGCAAAGTGCCGCTGCTGCAGTGCGTGCGCGCAGTGGAAAAAATGCTGGCGGAAACACCGAAGGCACGCGCCTACCTGCCGATCGACGGCTTGCGCGTCTATGACCAGAATGTACAGAAGCTGGTGTTTGGTGTCGATTCCGACGCCGTGAAAGCCGGGCGCGTCGCCACCGTGCAGGCGCTCGGCGGCACGGGCGCCATCAAGGTCGGCGCCGATTTGCTGCACAAGCTGATGCCCGGCGCGCGGGTGCTGGTATCCGACCCGACGTGGGGCAACCACCGCGGCATCTTCACGCAAGCGGGCTTCCAGGTCGGCACCTATCGCTACTACCACGCCGCCCGGCGCACGCTCGATTTCGACGGCATGCTGGCCGACCTGCGCGCGGCACCCGTGGGCAGCATCGTGATCCTGCACGCCTGCTGCCACAACCCGACGGGCTACGACTTGAATGCTGCGCAATGGGGCCAGGTGATCGAGGTCGCCAAGGAGCGCGGCCTGACGACCTTCCTCGACATGGCGTACCAGGGCTTTGCGGATGGCATTACGGAAGACGGTGCGGTCATCGGCCAGTTCATCGCGGCCGGCGTGAATGTGCTGGTGTCGAATTCGTTTTCCAAGAACTTCAGCCTGTACGGCGAGCGCGTGGGCGCACTCTCGGTGGTGTGCACCGACAAGGAAGAAGCCGGCCGCGTGCTGAGCCAGTTGAAACTCGTGGTGCGCGCCAACTACTCCAACCCGCCCACGCACGGCGCCACCATCGTCGCCCAGGTGCTCGCCGATCCGAAACTGCGGGCCCAGTGGGAAGGCGAGTTGGCGGCGATGCGCCAGCGCATCAAGTCCATGCGCCAACAGCTCGCCGATGGCCTCAAGGCCGCAGGCGTGAAGCAGGACATGGGTTTCATCACCACCCAAGTGGGCATGTTCAGCTATTCGGGTCTGTCCAAGGAGCAGATGCAACGCCTGCGCCAGGACCACGCCGTGTACGGCCTCGACAGCGGACGCCTGTGCGTGGCCGCGCTCAATCCGCACAACATCGCGCACGTTTGCAAGAGCATTGCTGCGGTCATGTGACTTCGTGCCGACAAGCGCAGCGCGTGGATCAAGGCGCGGCGCAAAGCCGGTCAGCAAGGCCGGGGCACTCCTCCGTAAGCCGTAAAGGCCGCCGGCGTTGCCTGGACCAGCATGCCACGGCCCAGGCGCTTACGAGAAATCGTCCTCGCTGCCGGCCGCCAGATTCTCGAAGCGCGTCAGCGGCTTGACGAAAGTCAGCTTGACCACGCCAGTGGGTCCGTTGCGCTGCTTGCCGATGATGATTTCAGCCACGCCCGGCTCGCGCGACTCCTTGTTGTAGTAGTCGTCGCGGTAAATGAACATGATGACGTCGGCATCCTGCTCAATGGCGCCCGATTCGCGCAGATCGCTCATCATTGGGCGTTTGTCGGTACGCTGCTCCACGCCACGGTTCAACTGCGACAGCGCCAGCACCGGGCACTGCAGCTCCTTGGCGAGGGCTTTCAGGCCGCGCGAAACTTCGCCCAGTTCAGTGGCGCGATTTTCTTCGCTGCCGTGGCTGCCGCTCATGAGCTGCAAATAGTCGACCACGATCAGCCCGAGCCGGCCGCCGTATTGCCGTGCCAGGCGGCGCGCGCTGCTGCGCAGCTCCGATGGTTTCAGCGCCGGCTGCTCGTCGATGTGCAGGCTCACGCCGCGCAGGCGCTCGATGGCTTCGGTCAGGCGCGGCCACTCTTCGTCGGTCAGGCGACCGGAGCGCAAATGGCTCTGATCGATGCGGCCGATTGATCCGACGATGCGCACGGCCAATTGCGATGCGCCCATTTCCATCGAAAATACCGCCACCGGCAGCCCTTCATTGAGCGCCACGTGCTCGGCAATGTTGATGGCCAGCGCCGTCTTGCCCATGGAAGGCCGCGCCGCCAGCACCACCAGATCGCCGCCCTGAAAGCCGGACGTCATGCGGTCCAGATCGTAAAAGCCCGTGGGCACGCCGGTGATGTCGTTGGGGTTGTCGGCCATTTCCTGCACGCGATCGAGCAGTTGGACCACCAGTGAATCCATGCCCTGGAAACCCTGCTTCAGGCGCGCGCTTTGTTCGCCGATCTTGAAAATCCTGGTTTCAGCTTCGTCCAGGATCTCGGCCACCGGCTTGCCTTGCGTCTGGAACGCGCTCGTGGCGATTTCGTCGCTCGCGCTCACCAGTTGGCGCAGGATGGAACGCTCGCGCACGATCTCGGCATAGCGCCGGATATTGCTCGCGCTCGGCACGTACTGCGCGAGCGAATTGAGGTAGCCCAGCCCTCCCACGTCGTCGGCCTTGCCCTGGCGCTCGAGTTCTTCGTTGACGGTGATCACGTCGGCCGGCTTGTTGCCGCCGATCAGCTCGCCCAACACGCCATAAATCAAGCGGTGCTCGTAGCGGTAGAAATCTACATCTGACAGCACGTCGGCGACGCGATCCCAAGCCTCGTTGTCGAGCAGCAAGCCGCCCAGCACGCTCGACTCGGCCTCCACCGATTGCGGCGGCACGCGCAGCGCCGTAACCTCATTCAACGGCGGCATGTGGCCGCCCGATTTCACAGGGAGTACTTCGACGGTGGTTGGCATGGATCAGTGCGATGACAAACCTGTATGGTACGGAGCGCGCGCCAGCCTGTCACCGCACAACGCTGTGGATAACGTGTTCATACCCAGTGAAAAGCGACTTTCGAAAATGAAAAAACCGCCCCCAGGCGGCTTTTTCAGGGCGCGTGTGGCTCAGTTCGTTTCGCCGTAGACCGAGACATTGACTTCCGCTTCCACATCGGTGTGCAGCGCAATGGTCAAGGTGCTGTCGCCCACGGTTTTGATCGGGCCGTTGGGCATCATGATCTGCGACTTGTGCACGTCGAAACCCTGCTTCTTCAGCTCTTCGACGATGTCGTGGTTGGTGACCGAGCCAAACAGGCGCCCATCAACCCCTGCTTTTTGCGTGAGCTTGATGGTCTGGCCCGTGAGTTTGGCCGCCACCGCCTGTGCGGTCGTGAGCTTCTCGGCCGCGAGTTTTTCAAGCTCGGCGCGGCGCGCTTCGAATTCGGCCTTGGCGGCCGCCGTCGCACGGCGGGCGCGGCCGGTCGGCAACAGGAAGTTGCGTGCGTAGCCGTCTTTCACCTTGACGATATCGCCGAGTGAACCCAAGTGGGTCACTTTGTCCAAAAGAATGACTTGCATCGTGAATCCCCCCTTACACGCGGTGTTGATCGGTGTAAGGCAGCAATGCCAAAAACCGTGCGCGCCGAATGGCTCGGTTGAGCTGGCGCTGATAAATGGAACGCGTGCCCGTCAGGCGCGCCGGAACGATCTTGCCGTTCTCGCCAATGAAGTCGCGCAGCGTGTCGACGTCCTTGTAATCGATTTCTTCCACGCCAGCCGCGGTAAAGCGGCAATAGCGCTTGCGCTTGAACAACAAGGACTGCGTCTTGCGCTTGTTCCCGTTTCGGTTGTTGGTGAACTTCCTGAATCCGGCCATGAGGCCTCCCTTTGATCAATTCGGTTGAAAATCTTGAATGTGAAGAGCTACTTGCTTGCTGCGCCGCCAATTCACGAGGAAACCCTGGAACAGCCATTCCGACCCAGTTGCCTGGGTACTCAATCGCTCCGCCACCGCGCCAAACGCGATGGCCCGCAATGCGGCATTGACCTGGCGCTTGGCGCCGCTTTCTTCCACGGTGGACTGGTGCGCAAGCCAGACATCCAGCGCCGGTAAGCCGGCGGGGGTGTAACGCAATGGCTTGGACTCCTCGATGCGAGCACTCAGGCGGACCACGTTCACGGTCGCCGCGCGCTCACGCTCCAATGGCAATCAGGCGCCTCCCGTGCCGGTGGCCTGTTGCGCCTTGCGTGCTTCCTCGCGCTCGACGCTCTTCATCATCGGCGATGCGCCGGTATCAGCGGTGCGGCGCAACACGGTCAGGTGGCGCAGCACCGCGTCATTGAAGCGGAACGCATGTTCCAGCTCGTCCATGATGGGCTTGTCGGCCTCGATGTTGAGGCAGATGTAGTGCGCCTTGGTGAGCTTGTTGATGGGGTAAGCCAGTTGCCGGCGACCCCAGTCTTCCAGCCGGTGAATCTGGCCGCCGCCCTCGGTCACCATGCCCTTGTAACGTTCCAGCATGGCCGGAACCTGCTCGCTCTGATCCGGATGGATCAGGAGCACGATCTCGTAATGACGCATGAACACTCCTTGTGGATGACAAAGCCGAGCCTTTCAGGCTCGACCAAAAAAGCTGCCTCTCGCGTCAACAGAGAGTGCAGCAAGGAACTGCGGATTATAGGCGGAGCGTGCGCCCGCCGGGCTATTTGGATTTGTCCAGGCGCTCGCGCGCGGCCTGCGCGGCCTTCGACTGCGGATACTGCTTCAGCAGCGATTGCAGCGTCGTGCGTGCAGCACTCTTCTCGCCCAGTTCGGTTTGGCAACTGGCGATCGACAGCAGCGCTTCGGGCGCTCGCGAGCTGTTGGGCGAGGCCGTCAACAGCGAGCGGAAATTGGTAATGGCTTGTTTGTAATCACGCGTGGCATATTGCGAATTGCCCAGCCAGAACAGCGCCTCGGGCGCCAGCGTACTGCCGGGATGGCGCTTCACGAACCCCGCGAAGTCGCTTTGCGCGCCGCGGAAATCGCCACTCTGGAATTTGCCCAGCGCCGCGTTGAATTCCTGCCGCTCAGCCGGACTGCCCGGAGGCGCCGCGCCAGCGCCCGCGGCGCCCGCAGTTCCCTGGGTATCGGTGCCGCCGCTCGTGCCAGGTGCACTCGGATTGGAACCGTCATCGGTCGAACCGCCTGGCGGTTGCGTCTGGGCCTGAGCCGCATTCGCCAATTGGGCCTGCTGGGCCTTGATTTGCGCCAACTCGTGCTCGAGTTCGTCCTCCCGACCGCGCTGCTGCGCCAAATCGTCGCGCAGCGACTGGATGTCGCTTTGCAACTGCAACATGCTGCGGCGCAAGGTCGTGTTTTCATCAACCAGGCGATTCTGGGCGATCACCGCCTGGTCGAAACGCTGACGCAATTCCAAAATGGCCCGCCGGGCATCATCGTCGCCAAAAAGCTGTGCCTGCGAAACCGCAGGCCCAAACAGGCAAATCAACGCCAGTGCGACGGACCAAATTGAATTTCTCGAGATCACGATCACGCGATGTCAATCTCAGCGATAGTGGAATTCGACACGCCGGTCTTTGGCGTAATCGGCTTCCGTGTTGCCAGGGCTTGCCAGATTTTCCTTGCCGAAGCTGACAGCTTCAACTTGGTTCGCTTGTGCGCCCACGAGTTCCAAGGCGTGCGCGACGGCGTCGGCACGCTTTTGGCCCAGCGCGAGGTTGTACTCGGCACTGCCACGCGGGTCGGTGTTGCCTTCCAGCGTCACGTGACGTCCAGCGTGCGTGGCCAGGAAACGGCCTTGCGCATCCACCACGTTCTGGTATTCCGGTTTGATGTTGTACTTGTTGAAGTCAAAGTAAATGACGCGCGGCACGCCCACTGGACCTTGCGCTTCGGCACCCGCACCTGCGGCCTGCACCGGCGCCACGGCGCTTTGCGCACCTTGATTGGCCGCACCGGCGCCGGTACCGGAACCTTCGACGGGAGGGTTGCTGCTGCAACCGGCCAAGAACGCCGCTGCCGCGGCAAGGATCAAATAACGTTTCAACATAACTACCTCTCCAAACCTCCGTAACATACGGATTTTCAAAAAATCATTTCTGATAAGGGCCCCAGACGGGCTGGTGCACGCTGCCACCTTGTACCGCGAGCCGGGCCTTGATCTTCCCATCCAGCGTCGTGGTCACCAGCGAACGCTCGTTCGAGGCGTAAAGAATCAAGCGGCTGTTGGGTGCAAAACTGGGGTGCTCGTCATTGCTCGTATCGGTAATCGACGCCACATTGCCACTGGCCAACTCCATCACTTGCAAACGCAGCGCGCCGCCGGAGCGCGAAATATACGCCAACCAGCGGCCATCAGGGCTGATCGCCGGCGAAACGTTGTAATTTCCGCTAAACGTGATGCGCGTGGCCGCGCCGCCGCTGGACGACATGCGATAAATCTGCGGCCCGCCCGTACGGTCACTGGTGAAATAAATAGACGCACCGTCCGCCGAAAAATTCGGCTCGGTATCGATGCTTTGCGATTGCGTGATGCGGCGCGGCTCGCCGCCGGACGAACTGATCAGAAATATCTGCGATCCACCGTCGCGCGAGAGCGTCACCGCCAAAGTGCGACCGTCTGGTGACCAGGCCGGAGCGCTGTTCGATCCCTTGAAATTGGCGATCAAGCGGCGGCCGCCGCGCGATACGTCCTGCACGTACACCACCGGTTTGCGCGATTCAAACGACACGTACGCCAGGCGCGTTCCGTCCGGCGACCACGCCGGTGAAATGATCGGCTCGGGGCTGACCAGTGCCGGTTGCGCGTTTTCACCATCGGCGTCCGCAACCCAGAGCGTGTAGCGCTTGCCCGTCTTGGTCACGTAAGCGATGCGGGTGGAGAAAATGCCTTTCTCGCCGGTGATTTTCTCGTAGATGTAATCGGCGATGCGGTGCGCCGCAAGGCGCAAATCGCCTTTCGCAACCACGTAGCCTTGGCCGCCCAAATCCTGATCGCGCACCACGTCCCAGAGGCGGAAGCGCACGTCATAACGACCGTCGCCGGTGACCGTGACGTGGCCTGCGGCCAAATCGTCCGCCTGGCGATCGCGCCACGTGGCCATGTCCGGATGCGTGGTTTCATCCATCGTGACGCCGCCCGCCGGGATCAAGCGAAACTGGCCGCTGCGTTCCAGATCGGCACCGACAATAGCGCTGATTTTCTGCGGTGAAGACGCCTCGCCGGTGAACGGCACCAGGGCAATCGGATATTGCGTCAACCCGACACCCGTGACCTCCACGCGAAATTGCGCGAAAGACGGCAGCGCGGTCAAACCCAAACCTGCAAAAACCAAACTCCGGCGGCGAATGGCACGAATCAAGTAATCGTCGTTTTTATCAGTCATACAGCAAAGAATTTCATCTGATCGGAACGCGGCCGATGGACCTATGCAGATGCACATCTGGCGGTCATACGATCAGACATCAAGGCGGCCACTCCGGCGCATCCACCCACCGACTCCGGCAGGCGGTGCGCTGGGCCATCCATCTAGAATCGGCCCATCGCCTTCACGCGGCACACGTTCACCGGGCAGACCCCCATTTCCGATACTTCCAATTCCTCTCTGACCCAGCGCTTGCGCCGCTTGTGGCCATACTTTCAGCACTACCGCGCAGGTTGGGTGATCGCGCTGGCCGCGATGCTGACCAGTGCACTGACCGAGCCGGCCATTCCGGCGCTGCTCAAACCTCTGCTGGATCGGGGTTTCACGCAAGGAGCACTCCCGATCTGGATCGTGCCGGTCGTGATTATCGTTCTATTTACGGTCCGCGGCATCGCCCAATTTGCCAGCAAGTACGCACTCTCCCGGGTGGCCGCCGACGGCATGGTTGCCGTACGGCAACAGTTGTTCGATCGGCTGCTGCACGCGGACTTGTCGCTTTTCGGTCAACAATCCGCCAGCCAATTGGCCAATACCATCGTGTACGAGGTACAAATCGGCTCGTCGCAACTGGTGCAGGCTTTCCTCAATCTCGCGCGCGACGGCCTCACGGTGGTGGCGCTGCTGGCCTACCTGATCTACCTCAACTGGAAATTGACGTTGATCGTGCTGGTGCTGGTGCCAGTCGTCGCCGTGGTGCTCAAAGTCCTGTCACGACGCCTGTACAAGGTCACGCGCGAGAGCCAGACCGCCACCGATGAACTGGCCTACGTGGTGGAAGAAAACGTCCTGGCGCATCGCATGGTGCGCCTGCACGCCGCGCAGGCGCAGCAGGCGGCGCGCTTCGAAGTGCTCAGCCGCCAACTGCGCAACCTGGCGCTGAAGGCCACGCGCGCGTCGGCCGCCAGCATGCCGATCGCGCAGATCATCACGGCGCTCGCGCTCTCCATCATCATCGCGATTGCGCTCTCGGAAGGCCAGGGCAATCCGACCGACGGCGTGACGGTGGGCGGCTTCGTCGCTTTCATCGGCGCCATCCTGATGCTGGTCGGGCCCACGCGCCGCCTGGCAGACATCATCAACCCGATCACGCGCGGCGTGGCGGCACTGGAGCGCGGCATCGAGCTTATGGATTCAGTGCACCGCGAAGTCGACGCCGCGCCGTCCCATGCGCGTACGCCCGAGCGCGCCCGCGGCGACGTGACGCTCAAGCGCGTGGACGTCCACTACAACGACGACACCGCGCCAGCGCTCGACGCCGTCGACTTGCACGTCAGCGCCGGTGAGACGGTCGCGCTGGTGGGGCCCTCGGGCGCCGGCAAGACCACGCTGGTCAACCTGCTGCCGCGCTTCGTGCAGGCGTCATCCGGGCAGGTTCTGCTGGATGGCACCGACATCGCCGACTGGCCGCTCGCGGCGCTGCGCAACCAGTTCGCGCTGGTGAGCCAGGAGGTCACCATGTTCGACGACAGCGTGGCGGCCAACGTGGCGCTGGGCGCGCGCGAAATCGACCGCGCGCGGGTGCAGCGCTGCCTGGAACAGGCCAATCTTGCGGAACACGTCGCCGCCCTGCCGCACGGCATCGACACGCACGTGGGGCACAACGCCACGACTTTTTCCGGCGGCCAGCGGCAGCGCCTGGCGATCGCCCGCGCCCTGTACAAGGACGCCCCCATCCTGCTGCTGGACGAAGCCACGTCGGCGCTCGACACGCAAAGCGAGCACTGGGTGCAGGAAGCGCTGGAGCAGGCGATGAAAGGCCGCACCACGCTGGTCATCGCGCACCGGTTGTCGACGATCAACCATGCCGACCGCATCATCGTCATGGACCATGGCCGCATCGTCGAGCAGGGCACGCACGTCGAACTGATGAAGCTGGGCGGCCTTTACGTGCGCCTGCATGGCAGCGCGGCGGCCGTAGCCGCCAGCGCAACGGCCGCCGAGTAACGCCGCGCGCCCCGGCCCGCCGGCGCCGTGCCATTCCGCGCACCGGCGCCAAGCGCGCAACCGGCACCCGCTTGGCCGAAGCAGCGGCCCTCGCAAGGCCGTATTGCATACTTCACGCTTTCCACTCCGACGCCAACGCCGCCATGAACGCACCCCTTCAAGCCCAGCTTCCCGATGCCAACGGCTACTTCGGCAAATACGGCGGGCAACTGGTGCCGCCACACCTGAAAAAGGCCATGGACGACATCGCCCGGGCCTACGCCGAGATTCGCGAGCGCAAGGACTTCCAGGACAAGCTCGCCGGCCTGTTGCAGGACTACGTCGGTCGCCCGAGTCCGATCTTCTATGCCCGGCGCCTGTCAAAGCAGCTCGGTGGCGCGCAGATCCACTTGAAGCGCGAAGACCTGAACCACACCGGCGCGCACAAGATCAACCACTGCCTGGGCGAAGTGCTGTTGGCCAAGTTCATGGGCAAGACCAAAGTGATTGCGGAAACCGGCGCGGGCCAGCACGGCGTGGCGCTCGCAACCGCTTGCGCCTTGATGGGCATCCCGTGCGAAATCCACATGGGCCAGGTCGACATCGAAAAAGAGCACCCGAACGTCACCAAGATGCGCATCCTGGGCTGCACGGTGGTGCCGGTCACGCGCGGCGCGGCCACGCTGAAGGAAGCGGTCGACAGCGCATTCGAGGAATACCTGAAGGACCCCGAGCATTTCTTCTACGCCATCGGCTCGGTGGTCGGGCCGCACCCGTTCCCGATGGTCGTGCGCGACTTCCAGGCGGTGGTCGGGCGCGAAGCGCGCCAGCAGTTCCAGGACAAGCACGGCAAGCTGCCGGATTACGTGGCGGCCTGCGTGGGCGGCGGCTCGAACGCCATCGGCCTGTTCACCGCGTTTCTGAATGACGCATTGGTGCGCCTGGTGGGCGTCGAGCCCGCGGGCGAAGGCGTGGACAAGGCTGGGCGCCACGCGGCCACGCTCACCAAGGGCAAACCAGGCCAGATCCATGGCATGGAAACCTATGTGCTGGCCAATGCGGCGGGCGAGCCCGACGCGGTGCACTCCATCGCGTCGGGGCTGGATTACCCCGGCATCGGCCCGGAACACAGCTACCTGAAGGACATCGGCCGGGTCGAATACGTGACTGCGGACGACCAGGAATGCCTGGACGCGTTCATGAGGCTGTCACGCATCGAAGGCATCATCCCGGCGCTGGAAAGCGCGCACGCCGTGGCCTGGGCCATGCGCACGGCGCCGACCCTGCGGGCGGACCAGAACATCCTGATCAACCTGTCGGGCCGCGGCGACAAGGACGCCGACTACGTAGCGAAAAACCTCGGCCTGGACTGAAAACCCGGATCGGGCGCCGGGGCGCGCCTACAGCAGCACGATGTCGTACTGATCCGGCCCGATGGTGCCGTCGGCGCGCAGCGCGATCGGCTTGCCGATGAAGTCCGACAGGCCGGCCAGGTGCTGGCTTTCTTCGCCCAGCAGCATTTCCACCACGGCGGGCGCGGCCACCACGCGGAATTCCTTGGGCTCGAACTGGCGCGCTTCACGCAGGATTTCGCGCAGGATGTCGTAGACCACGGTGCGGACGGTGCGCACGCGGCCCGAGCCGCCGCACTGCGCACACGGCTGGCACAGGCGCTGCGCCAGCGATTCGCGCGTGCGCTTGCGCGTCATTTCGACCAGGCCCAGCGGCGAAAACTCCCCCACGTGCGTTTTCACGCGGTCGCGCGCCACGCGCTTGCGCAGCTCCAGCAGCACGGCCTGCTGGTGTTCGGCCTGCGCCATGTCGATGAAATCGACCACGATGATGCCGCCCAGATTGCGCAGCCGCAGTTGGCGCGCAATCGCTTGCGCCGCTTCCAGGTTGGTCTTGAAAATGGTGTCATCGAAGCTGCGCGCACCGACGAAGCCGCCGGTATTCACGTCGATGGTGGTGAGCGCCTCGGTCTGGTCGACGATCAGGTAACCGCCCGACTTCAGCTCCACGCGCCGGCCCAGCGCATGGGCGATTTCCTCGTCGATGTTGAACAGCTCGAAGATCGGGCGCTCACCGTCGTAGTGCGCGAGGCGCTCGGTCACGGCGGGCGTGAATTGCTCGGCAAACGTGGTGAGGGCGCGCAACTGCTCGCGCGAGTCGACCCGGATCGACGTGGTTTCGTCGCCCACCAGATCCCGCAGCACCCGCTGCGCCAGGCTCAAGTCCTGGTACAGCAAGCTGCCCGCCGCCTCGCGCCCGCCGGCGTCGCGAACGCGCGCCCAGACGCTGTGCAAATAGGCGATGTCGCGGCGCAATTCGTCGTCGGTCGCGCCTTCCGCGTGCGTGCGCACGATGAAGCCGCCGGCAGGCGCTTCGGTCGCAACCTCGACCACCAGTGCCTGTACACGCGTGCGCAGGGCCTCGCGCGCTTCCGACGGAATGCGCTGCGACACGCCCACGCGCCGGTCCTGCGGCAAATACACCAGGACGCGGCCGGCAATGCTGATCTGGGTGGACAGCCGCGCGCCCTTGCTGCCGATCGGATCTTTCACCACCTGCACCATCAGCGTCTGGCCTTCGAACACGCGCTTCTCGATCGGCACCGGCGCAACGTCGGCCTCGCGCTCGCCCTCGCCGCGCTCGCGCCACAAATCGGCCACGTGCAGAAAAGCCGAGCGCTCCAGCCCGATATCGACGAAGGCCGACTGCATGCCCGGCAGCACGCGTATCACGCGGCCGAGATAGATGTTGCCGACGCGGCCGCGCTCGACCGTGCGTTCGATGTGCAGTTCCTGCACCACGCCCTGCTCCACCAGGGCCACGCGCGTTTCCTGCGGCGACCAATTGACCAGAATGTCTTCCTGCATGGCGCGAGATTACTGCGCTTGACGCCGTGCTTGCGCCGCCCGCAGCAAACCTGCGGTTTCGAACAGCGGCAACCCCATCACGCCGCTGTAGCTGCCGCTCAGGTGCGCGATGAACGCGGCGGCGCGCCCTTGGATGGCGTAGCCGCCGGCCTTGCCGCGCCATTCACCGCTCGCAACGTAGGCGACGACGTCGGCCGTCCGGAGGACCGCAAAGCGCACGTGCGAAACGCTGAGCGCGCGGCCACGCCAAGCACCCGCACCCACGGCAACCGCCGTGAGCACGCGGTGCGTGCGGCCGGAGAGCGCGTGCAACATGCGGGCCGCATCGGCTTCGTCCGCCGGTTTGCCCAGAATTTGCCGATCCAGCGCGACCGTGGTGTCGGCGCACAGCACGGGCACGCCGTCATCGCCTTGCAGCGCCAGCCGCGTCAGGGCGACTTCCAGCTTCAACCCCGTCACGCGCCGCACGTACGCGCCCGCGGCCTCGCGCGGGTGCAGCGCTTCCAGCGCCTCCGCGGCGACCGTGTCGGGCGGCAACAACACCTCGAATTCGACGCCGAGCTGCCGCAACAACTCGCGCCGGCGCGGACTTTGCGAAGCGAGATAAACGAACGGAGGGTGAGTCTGCATGGTGGCGCTGGGAAATCAGTCGGGTGCCCCCAGCATTGTCGGCTGCACCTCCGCGCGATCGGGTTCCGGTCGCCGAACGGCGGCCCCGTTCGGACACCCAACGGCGCGGCGCGCACGCGCGCGACACGGGCACACGCCGCAGGATCCGGGCATCGACCATTCCGTTGTTCGCGCGGGAACACGCCTTTTGACGTGGGCCAACTTCGTGCCGCCGGTCTTCGCCACAAGGTTACATTTGCGGCTTCGCACGTCCACAACGCCTCCCGGTGAGCATCCTTCTCTTCTCCCTGCTGGTCGCACTCGGCTCGTTTGTCGCCGGCGGCCTGGGCGCATTGACCGGACTGGGCGGCGGCGTGGTGATCGTGCCGCTGCTCACCGTGGTTTTCGGCGTCGACATCCACTACGCCATCGGCGCCTCGCTGATCTCGGTGATCGCGACCTCGTCCGGCGCCGCCGCCGCTTACGTGCGCGACGGCTACACCAACGTGCGCATCGGCATGTTCCTGGAAATCGCCACCACCTGCGGCGCGCTGCTCGGCGGCGTGCTGGTGGCTCTGCTGCCGACGCACATCGTGTCGGCCATCTTCGGCGTCGTGCTCATTTTCTCGGCGCTCTCGTCCGCGCGGCGCCACGACCCCGGCGCCTACCAGCCTGCGGCGAACCACCAAAGCTTGGCGCAGCGGCTGCGGCTCACGGGCACGCTGCCGGTCCCGGGCAAGGCGGGCATCGCCTACGTGGCGCATCGCGTGCCGCTCGGCTTTGCGGTGATGATCCTGGCGGGCATGTTGTCCAGCCTGCTCGGCATCGGCTCGGGCGCCTTCAAGGTGCTTGCGATGGACAACGCCATGCGCCTGCCATTCAAAGTCTCGACCACCACCAGCAACTTCATGATCGGCGTGACTGCGACCACGGGGGTCGGCGCCTACCTCGGCCACGGTTACATCGATCCGGCGCTCGCGATGCCGGTGATGCTGGGGGTGCTGGCCGGCTCGCTGCTGGGTGCCAAGGTGCTGGTGCGCACGCCGTCGAAGTTCCTGCGCTACGGCTTCATGGGCGTGCTGCTGGTGCTCGGGGTGCAAATGATTCTTGCGGGCGTGGGGATAACGTATGTCTGATCACGCGCGCCCCGACTGGGACGACACCCGCGTCGACCACGCGATCGGCATGATCCTGCGCCTGGGCGTCATGATCGCGGCGTTCATCGTGCTGGTCGGCGCCGTCCTGTACCTGTGGCAGCACGGCGGCCAACTGCCGGACTACACGGTCTTCCACAAGTCCGCCAACGGCATCCTGAACCCGCAGGCGCTGCTGTCGGGCGTGCTGGCGCTCAATGGCGTGGCCATCATCGAACTCGGCTTGCTGGTGCTGATTGCCACGCCGATGTCGCGCGTGGTGCTGGCCGCGTACGCCTTCCATCGGCAACACGACACGCTGTATGTCGTCGTGAGCATCGTCGTGTTCGCGATCGTGCTGTTCAGCCTGTTCGTCGTGCGCTGACCTCGCGGCACGGCCGGCCGCCGAAGCACGTCCGCACCGAAGGCGGGCTTTCCCAACCCGACATCACCCACGGTGATAGGGGTGCCCGGCGTTGATCGACCAAGCGCGGTAGAGCTGCTCGATCAGCAGGATGCGCGCCATGGCGTGCGGCAAAGTCAGGTTGGAGAGGCGCAGGCACTCGTGCGCTGACTCACGCAGGGCCGGGTCCAGTCCATCCGGGCCGCCAATCAAAAACACCAGATCCGAGCCCAGCGTTTTCCAGTGCGCCAGGCGCACCGCCAATTGCAGCGTGGCCGGCGCCGCGCCGTGTTCGTCCAACGCCACGACATGCGCGGATTTGGGCATGGCCTGCTCGATGTGCAGCCGCTCCGCCGCCATCGCCTGGGCCGCCGTTTTTCCGCCGGTGCGCGAATCGGTCTTGACCGCCTTGAGCTCGACCTTCAACTCGCGCGGAAAGCGCTTGGCGTAATCGGCCCACGCCAGGTCGGCCCAGCGCGGCAGGCGCTGGCCCACGGCAACGATGATGAGTTTCATGGTGCGAACGCAGGCCGTGACGCGGGAACTCGGCCCACCGCTACTGCGTGCTCAATCCGCTTTGGGCGCACCGGACCGCGTCTTGGCAGCGGTTCGCGTCCGCTCCTTGGTGACTGCAGCGGTTTTCCTGCGGCGCGCGGGCGCGCGTTTTTTCGGCGCATCCGTTGCCTTTTCCGATGCCGCCAAACGCAGGCGCACGGGTTTGTCGCCCCAGATTTCTTCCAGGCGGTAGTAGTCGCGAATCGCCGGCTGCATGACGTGCACCACCGCCGCGCCGCAGTCGACGATGATCCATTCGCCCGTGTCTTCGCCCTCGACGCGCGGTTTGTCAAAACCGGCCGTGCGCACCTTGTCGCGCACGCTCGCGGCCAGCGCCCGCGTCTGGCGATTGGAGGTGCCGCTGGCGATGATCACGCGCTCGAACAGCGGCGTCAGGTGGGTGGTGTCGAACACCTGGATCTCCTTGCCGCGAACGTCCTCCAGACTGTCGACGATGGCGCGCTGCAGCTTCTGCAAGGCTCTTTTCTCGGTGGCTTCACTCATGCGATGGTTTGGTAGAGGTGATGATGGGCAATATACGCGGCGACCGCGGGCGGGGTCCAATGGCTGATCGAACGCCCTTCGGCCACGCGCCGGCGCACGGCGGTCGCGCTCAACTCGATCGGCGCCAGACGCAGGATGTGCAGGCGCGTCGGGTCGGGTTCCAGGCCGGGCAGCGGGTGGGCGGCATCGAAAACCGGCGGCGTCGCAGCGGCGGGTTCCTGCCGGACGGCGATGACCAGATCGGCCAGTTGCAACACCTCGGACGCGCGGTGCCACGTCGAAAACGCCGCGGCTTGATCGGTGCCGATGAGCAGATACAGGTCGGCCAGCGGGTTCTCGTCGTGCAGCTCGTGCAGCGTGTCGGCGGTGTAGCTCGGGCCCGCGCGCCGCAGCTCGCGCGCATCCACCCGGGTGCGCGCCATGCCGGCAAACGCCAGTTGGCACATGGCGAGACGCAGCGCCGAATCGGTCAACGCGCGCTCCTTGTGCCAGGCGTGGCCGGTCGGGACCACCTGCAGGCGATCCAGCTTCAACTCGGCGATCACCGCTTGCGCCAGCGCGAGATGGGCGTTGTGCGGCGGGTCGAACGCGCCGCCGAACAGACCGATGCGCGCGGGCCTCACACCCATGCGCGCGGCACCAGGTAACGCTCGACCAGCGCCGCCTCGGGCGACCCCTTGGCCGGCCGGTGCTGGTACGACCAGCGCGCCAACGGCGGCATGGACAGCAAAATCGACTCGGTGCGCCCGCCCGATTGCAGACCGAAATGCGTGCCGCGGTCCCACACCAGGTTGAACTCGACGTAGCGCCCGCGCCGATGAAGCTGGTGCTGGCGCTCGCGCTCGCCCCAAGGCATGGCCATGCGGCGCTGGACGATGGGCAGGTAAGCCGGCAGCAGCCCATCGCCCACGGCGCGCAGCAGCGCAAAGTCCTGCTCGCCGCCGAGTTCGGCAAAGTCGTCGAAAAAGACCCCGCCAATGCCGCGCGCTTCGCTTCGGTGGCGGTTGTAGAAATACTCGTCGCACCACTTCTTGAAGCGCGGATATTTGTCGTCGCCGAACGGCGCTAGCGCATCGCGGCAGGTGGCGTGAAAATGCACGCAATCCGCGTCGAAGCCGTAGTACGGCGTGAGATCCATGCCGCCACCAAACCAGCGCGCCGGTTCGCTCCCTTCGGGCTCGGCCGAGAGCATGCGCACGTTCATGTGCACCGTCGGCACGTAGGGATTCAGCGGATGAAACACCAGCGACACGCCCATCGCGCGGAACGGCGCGCCGGCCAGTTCCGGGCGGCGCTGCGTGGCGGCCGGCGGCAGGCGATCGCCATTCACCACCGAGAACCCCACGCCCGCCCGTTCGAACACCGCGCCACCTTCCAGAATCAGCGTGCGGCCCTGCCCGCGCAGTTTTTCCCCGGCCTGCTTGTGCCACTCGTCGTGCAGGAAGCGGCCGTGGCCATCCAGCGCTTCGATCGCGTCGGCGATGCGCGTTTGCAAGCCCATCAGGTAGTCGTGCACGCGGGTATTGAAAGGGGTCAACTCGGAGGTTCTTTCAGATCGATCGGAACGTTGAAATCGGCGGTGTCGCGCGGCCAAACCGCCGGCGTGTTCGGCGCCCGCAACCGCGCGTTCACTCCAGATTGAGATTGGCGTTGTGATAGACCGCCTGCACGTCGTCCAGTTCTTCCAGCGCGTCGACCAGTTGCTGCATCCGGCTGGCGTCGCCCGCGGCCAGGTCGATGGTGGCGTTGGGGCGCATCGTGATTTCGGCCATTTCGGCATTCAGGCCGGCGGCTTCCAGCGCTTTTTTCACGCTTTCGAACGCGCCCGGATCGGTGATGACTTCGATGCTGCCGTCGTCGTCGCTCACCACATCGTCGGCGCCGGCTTCGAGCGCCGCCTCCAGCACCTTGTCCTCGCTCGTGCCGGGCGCAAAAAACAGTTGGCCGACGTGCTGGAACTGGTAATCCACCGAGCCGTCGGTGCCCAGGTTGCCGCCGCCGTGCGTGAGGATGTGGCGCACGTCGGCCACGGTGCGCACGCGGTTGTCGGTGAGCGTGTCAACAATGATGGCCGCACCGCCAATGCCGTAGCCTTCATAGCGCACCTCTTCGTAATTCATGCCTTCCAGCGCGCCGGTAGCCTTCTCGATGTTGCGCTTGATGGTGTCGGCCGGCATGTTCACGGCCTTGGCCTTGTCGATCGCCAGGCGCAAGCGCGGGTTGCCCGCCGGGTCGCCGCCGCCGGCACGCGCGGCGGTCATGATCTCGCGCACCACCTTGGTCCAGACGCGCTGGCGCTTTTCATCCTGACGGCCCTTGCGATGCTGGATATTGGCCCATTTGCTGTGACCTGACATGGTGCGCTGGCTTTCATGAAAAGTGGCTTGTGATAATCGATTCATTTTACTTTTGACCCCACCGCGACCATGGCCGATCCCCTGCTCATTGCCCAACGCGACGCCATCCACGCGTTCCTCCTGCCCGGACTCACCAACCGCCACGGCCTGATCACCGGCGCCACCGGCACCGGCAAGACGGTCACGTTGCAAAAAATGGCGGAATCGCTCTCGGCCATCGGCGTGCCGGTGTTCATGGCCGACGTCAAGGGCGACCTGACCGGCATCAGCCAAGCGGGCCGCATCGAAGGCAAGCTGGCTGAAGTGATCACGGCGCGCAAGCTGCCGGCGCCCGCGCCGCAGGCCTGCCCGGTCACGCTCTGGGACGTGTTCGGCGAGCAGGGCCACCCGGTGCGCGCCACCGTGAGCGGCATGGGGCCGCTGCTGCTGGGCCGCATGCTGGACCTGAACGACACGCAGGCCGGCGTGCTCAATCTGGTGTTCAAGATCGCCGATGACAACGGCCTGCTGCTGCTCGACCTGAAGGACCTGCGCGCCATGCTGCAGTTCGCGGCCGACAACGCCAAGCAGTTCACCACGCAATACGGCCACATCAGCGCGGCCAGCGTGGGCGCGATCCAGCGCGGCCTGATGCAGTTGCAGACGCAGGGCGCGGAGCACTTCTTCGGCGAGCCCGAACTGAACGTCGAAGACATGCTGCAAAGCGTGCAGGGCAAAGGCGTGGTCAATGTCCTGGCGGCCGACCGATTGATGGCGGCGCCCCGCCTGTACGCGACGTTCCTCCTGTGGTTGCTCTCCGACCTGTACGAGCGCCTGCCCGAAGTGGGCGACCTGGAAAAACCGAAGTTCGTCTTCTTCTTCGACGAAGCGCACCTGCTTTTCAACGAGGCGCCCAAGGTGCTGCTGGAGCGCATCGAGCTGGTGGTGCGCCTGGTGCGCTCGAAAGGCGTAGGCGTGTACTTCGCCACGCAAAACCCGATGGACGTGCCCGACACCGTGCTGGCGCAACTCGGCAACCGCGTACAGCACGCGCTGCGCGCGTTCACGCCGCGCGACCAGAAAGCGGTGAAAGCCACCGCGCAGACTATGCGCAGCAACCCGGACCTGAACATCGAAACGGCCATCACCGAACTCGCCACGGGCGAAGCACTGGTGAGCTTCCTGGACGAGAAAGGCCGGCCCGGCGTCACGGAGCGCGTGTACGTGATTCCGCCCGGCAGCCAGATCGGGCCGATCACGGAAGAGCAGCGCGCGGCGCTCATCAAGGGTTCGCTCGTGGGTACCGTCTACGACCAGATGATCGATCGGGAGTCAGCCTACGAAAAACTGGCGCAGCGCGGCATGCAGGGGACCGCAGCCACAGGCGATGCCACCGCGCCAGCCGGCACGGGAAATGGCGGCATATTGGGCGAGGTCGGTACAGTGCTCAAGGACACATTCTTCGGCCGCTCCGGCCCGCGCGGCGGCCAGTACGACGGCATCGTGCAAAGCGTGGTGAAAGGCGAGCTGCGCCGCATGGGGCGCCAGTTGCTGCGCGGCGCACTCGGCGGCCTGCTGAGCGGCAAGCAGCGCCGGGATTGACGGCATCGCATTTCTCGCCGTCGCACGTGCCTGAATGCAAAATGGCCTCGCTGCGCTGACGGCGCTGCGCGCCATGATGGGTCGCAGGATCTGTCAGGCCATCATTGCAACCGCGCAAGCGGCAAAGTCATTTCGTCATTTCATCATTTCCATCCGTGACCCACGCCCAAGTCCACCACATCACCCACCCCCTGGTGCAACACAAACTCACGCTGATGCGCGACAGGAACGCCAGCACCACCACGTTCCGCACGCTGCTGGGCGAGCTCTCGATGCTGATGGCCTACGAAGTCACGCGCGACATGCCGACGCAGATGGTCGAGATCGAGACGCCGCTGGAGAAGATGCAAAGCCCGGTGATCGACGGCAAGAAGCTGGTGTTTGCCTCCATCCTGCGCGCGGGCAACGGCATGCTCGACGGCCTGCTGCGCGTGGTGCCGAACGCGCGCGTGGGCTTCGTGGGCCTGTACCGCGACCCGGCTACGCTGCAGGCGGTGCACTACTACTTCAAGATGCCGGCCGACATGGACGAGCGCGACGTGATTGCGGTCGACCCGATGCTGGCCACCGGCCACTCGGCAGTGGCGGCCATCGACAAGATCAAGAGCGTGCGTCCACGCTCGATCAAGTTCCTGTGCCTGCTGGCTGCGCCGCAAGGCATCGCGACGCTGCAGGCAGCGCATCCGGACGTGGCCATCTACACCGCCGCCATCGACCGCGAGCTGAACAGCCACAGCTACATCCTGCCCGGCCTGGGCGACGCGGGCGACCGGATTTTCGGCACCAAGTAAGCGCGGCGGGTACGGCCGTCAGCGCGCCACCCAGCAGCCGTGGAAGCTGAGCGGCACCGGCTCGCCCAAGTCGACGTGCGCGACCGGTCCGTCGGCCACGTGCTCGGCGTCCAGCAGCACAAACCCGGAGGCATTGCGCCGGGTGTCGAGCGTTTCGGTGACGAGCCAGCCCTGATCGGGCGCCCCTCCCTGCCGCGGCACGAACACCGGTTCGCCCGCATGCATGTGTGCGCCAAAATCGAACGCATCCGTGGTCGCGCGCTCCACGTCGATCGCGGCAACACCCGAATGCAAAGCGCCTGCCCACGGCGCGCTGCTGTTGACGTAAACCCGGCGATGGCGCTTGCCGCCCAGGGCGCCATCGACCGACGGGAATTCGACATTGCCGCGCGCAATCACCGTTTCTTCCACGTGGTCGGCTCCAGGCTTGAGCACCTGGCGGCGCAACACACCCGGCGCACCCGGCACACCGATGTGTCCCTGCATCACTGCGGTGAGCTGCGCGTCAGGCCCGAGGAAATGCCCGGCGTCGTCATAGCCGACGAAATCCACCACCACCGCATCACCCTCCTCCCAGGCGTTGGCGAAGTGCCAGATCCAGGCAGTGGGCGCGCGGTACCGCGTGGCCTGGCCGGTCGCAAGGTCGATCAGCAGCACGAGATTTCCCGCCTGCGGCCGCCAAGCCAGCGAATCGGTCAAGCTCGTGAATCCAGTCAGAAAACGCAGCGGCCGCATGAACGCCGGGTGCAGCGCAACGATGGCATAGCGTTCGGTGGCAGCGAAATCGTGCACGTACACCATGCGCGGCGCAGGCACCGTGGGCGTGGCCACGCGCGTGCCGTCGCGCCGGTGGCGCATGAAGTCGATCTGCATGCCGCCGCGCCCCATGCGGGTGGAAACGAACAGGCAGTCGCCACTGGCCGCGAGATGACGCGTGTGCGCTTTCAAACCGTCGTCCCGATCCGGCAAACCGACACCGAACGGCGCGCGCGTTTCCAGGCTCACGGGGTCGATTTCGAAGCGCGGCGCGACTTCGTCGGACGCGCTCAGCACGCCGTTCGCCATCTCGACGGTCACGCCAGCTTGCGACGGAATGTTCCCACCCCAGTTGCGCCGCCAGGCGGATGCGCGCGTGGTCCATGTCGGATGCATGAAGCACCCGGCCGCCTGTTCCGCGATGAACTTGGGCGTGCGCACGAAGCGGCGCGCGTAACGCGCCTGGCCATTTGCCAGTTCGAGGCGCTGCACCACGCCGTCGCCATCGAGCAGCGAGTGCTTGACCTGCGCGCCACGGCGGAACAGGCCGGGCCCGTTGCGGTACAGCACGCCGTTCAACTCGGCCGGTAACGTGCCCGACACGATGACGGCGGCGTCTGCCCGATCCGAAGTGTTGTGGCGCAGACCGGCGTAGTCGGTGAGCAGGGGGTGGGACTGTTCGATGTTCATGGCATCATCCATTCAATGTTGACGATGTCAATATACCGTCCTATGTTGACGCCGTCAAGATACAATCGTGAAAAGACCCGACCTGCCATGCCGCGCAAACGCACCGACCATTACCACCACGGCGACGCCCACGCCGCGCTGCTTGACGCCGCGCTCAGGCTGCTGCCGGAAGTCGGCGCGCAAGGCCTGTCGCTGCGCCAAGTCGCGCAGGAAGCGGGTCTGTCGCGGCAAGCGCCCTACAACCACTTTGCGGACAAGGAAGCGCTGCTAGCCGAGGTGGCGGCGGTCGGTTACGGCCGGCTCGAAGCGCGCATTCGCGCGAGCAGCGACTACCCTGCCGGCGCCCACGCGTTGCGCGACGCGTTCAACGCCTACGTGGACACCGCCCAGGATTCACCCGCGCTGTTCCGCCTGATGTTCTCGTGCGAACTGGTCGATTTGTCGCGCTTTCCGGAAGCGCACGGCGCGGCTGAACGCTCGTTCCACAGCCTGGTGGACGTGGTGGCAGCATTTGCCCCGGCGGCGCGCGTCGAGGAATTGAGCCTGGCCGCCTGGAGCCTGGCGCACGGCTACGCGACGCTGTTGATCGAGATCGGAATCAGCGATGACGGCGCGCAGCGCGCCCGCCGTTCGGCCCTGTACGCGCGCATGCTGCACCAGCAGGCTGCGGCGTCCTGGCCGAACTGACGGGCCTCAGGCGCGGGCCGGCTCGGTTCGGGTCCATTCGCGAAACGTCTGGCGGAATTTCTCCACCTTCGGCAGCGACACGAACATGCAGTAGGGCTGCGTGGGGTGCTGTTCGACGTAATTCGCGTGGTAGTCCTCGGCCGGCCAGAAATGCGCGACCGGCTTCACTTCGGTCACGATGGGCGCGCCGTACATCTGCTCGCGCGTCATTTCGGCAATCAAGTCGTTGGCGACCTTTTCCTGCGCCGGCGTCGTGGTGTAAATGCCGCTGCGGTATTGCCGGCCGACGTCGTTGTCCTGGCGGTCGAGCTGCGTCGGGTCGTGCACCACGAAGAAAATTTCCAGGATCTGGCGCAAGCCAATCTGCGCCGGATCGAACGTGAGCTTCACGACCTCGGCGCAATCGGTGCTGCCACTGCAGACCTCCTCGTAGGTCGGGCGCTCGGCTTGCCCATTGCTGTAGCCGGATTCCACTTTCAGCACGCCGCGCACTTCCTTGAACACCGCTTCGGTGCACCAGAAGCAGCCGCCCGCCAGAACAATCACTTCGGTTTGAGCCATTTCGCATCCTTCAAAAACTGCCGGCGCGCCTGCCAGCCGGTTCACATTCGCCGGCCA
>SCQQ01000024.1 GCA_004299095.1 Burkholderiaceae bacterium
CCAGCCCCTGCGGCTGCCACGGCATGGCCTTGGTGAGCGTGGGCCAGACCGGCCCGCAAGCGATGGTCCACGGCGCCAGGCCGCGCGCGCGCGCCAGTTCCCACAGGCTGTGGCTGCTGACGCCCAGTCGCACCGGGCCTTCGGCCAAGTTGCGGCGCTCGTTGGCATCGAGCGCGCTCAAGTCTTCCTGGCCCAGATGAATGGCCAGATGGCGATAGTCACCGCCCGCCGATTGCAGCGCCAGACGCCAGTGGTCGTTGACCACCAGCACCGCATCGGCCTGGCGGCAAAGCGCGAGCGCATCCGTGATGGATTGCTGCAGCGCGCCGCGCCAAGCCGCGTCCGGCGCCTTGGGGGTCTTGATGCGCAACTGCACTGTCTTGACACCGGCACCCAGCACCTGCCGCACGCGCTCGACGCGATCCACGATGGCATACAGACCGATGTCCCCCGGCACGTCCTGCATCTGCGAGCGAGCGGCCGCGATGCGTTCCAGAAAACCACGTTCATCGCCCCACGACAGATCGGGCAACAGCGACGGGTCCGCACCGAACCCTGCGCTTTCGCCCACCGGCCCGGCGCCCTGCCCGGCCGCATGGCCGTGGCGCAACGCCTGCGCGGCCGCCATTTTGGCCAGCACCAACGCGTCTTCAGGGACGAACCCCAACGCCAGCCCACACGCCGCCGCGGTCGCGAAGGTGCAACCGGTGCCGTGGTTGTTTACGGTGTGCACGCGCGGCAGGGCCAGCCAGCCTTGGGCATGGCCAGCATCGATCCAGTCGAGCGACCAGCCCGCATGTCGCTTGCGATCACCGCCCGTGATCGCCACGGCCAAAGGGCCCAGCGCCCGCAATGCGCGCGCCATCTGGTCCGCTGGCGGCAAATCGGCCCCGGCCGGCCGGCCCAACAGCCGTGCCGCTTCGGCATCGTTCGGCGTGACGAGCGTGGCGTGGCCCAGCAACTCGCGGTATGCCGCCAGCAACGCCACGTCGGCAAAATCGGCACCGGTGCTGGCGCGCAGCACCGGGTCCACGACCAGCGCCACTGAGGCGCGCCGGCGCAAGCGTTCCAGCCAGCACAACACCGCCCGCACATTGTCGGCGCTGCCGAGCAAGCCGGTCTTGATGGCGGCCGGCGGGATGTCGTCGGCCAGCGCGGCCAGTTGCGCGTCGAGCAAATCCGCGCTCACCGCATCCACCCGCGTGACGGCGCGCGAGTTCTGGGCTGTGACTGCGGCCACCACCGGGCACAGGTGCACGCCGAAGGCTTCGGCGGCGCGCTGGTCGGCGCTCAGGCCGGCGCCGCCGACGCTGTCGTTGCCAGCGATGCTCCAGACGACGGGTTTGACCGCGGTCGCCGCGGCCGAAGCGGCGCCGCGTTTCAGCACCGCGCATCCCCCAGCAACAGCGGATCGCCGGTCACCGGCGTGGTCGCCACCGCAAAGTCCTGCCGCGCCATGATGCCGGCGCGATACGCGTCGCGCCCGGCCTCGATCGCGCGCCTGAACGCGCCGGCCATGCGCACCGGATCGGGCGACTGGCTCACCGCCGAGTTGAGCAGCACGGCGTCGTAGCCCATCTCGAGCGCGCGCGCGGCGTCGCTCGGCGCACCGATGCCGGCATCGACCACCAGGATGGCGTCGTGCAAGCGCTCGCGCAGCAGGCGCAGCGCGAACGGATTGATCAGCCCCTGGCCGGAACCGATGGGCGCGCCCCACGGCATGAGCGCGGCGCAGCCCGCGTCCAGCAAGCGCTTGCATGTGACCAGGTCGTCGGTGCAGTACGGGAACACGACGAAGCCGTCGCGCGCCAACTGGCGCGCCGCTTCGACCAGTTCGATCGGATCGGGCTGCAGCGTGTATTCGTCGCCCACCACTTCGAGCTTGAGCCACGGCGTGCCGTAGAGCTCGCGCGCCATGTGCGCCAGTTCGATCGCTTCACGCGCGGTGCGGCAGCCGGCGGTGTTGGGCAGCAGGCGCGCGCCCTGCGCCTGCATGGCGGATCGAATGATGTCGAGAAAGCCGTTGTCGCCCGCAGCGGCCAACTGGCGCTTCAGCCCAACCGTGACTAGCTGCGTGCCCGACGCCGTGATCGCATCGGCCAGCACGCGCGGCGAGGGGTAGCGCGCCGTGCCGAGAATGAAGCGGCTCGCGAGGCGCACGTCGCCCACGTGCCAGGCGTCATCCGCGATGTGTGCAAGAGAAGAAGAATCCATGGCAATCACCTGATCAAAAGCGCAGCAAGCGAAGCGCGTTCAGCCGCCCACGATGGGCTGGAACAGCAGCACCACGTCGTTTGCCTGCAGCACCCGCGCGCGCTGCTCGCGCGCCACGAATTTGCCGTTCACCGCCGTGCTCACGGCTTGGGGTGCGTGCCCGAGCGACTGCACCAGTTGCGCGAGCGTCGTCCCGGTTGCAAGCGAATGCGGTGTGCCGTCGAGTTGAACGGTGATCACGACGGCTTCAGCCGGATCGGTCATGGCAGCGCGCCCGCATGGGCCGGTTCATCGTTCAATTCAAGCCCCTCGGGGCACCAGCTGGTGTCGCGCAACGCCTGATCGACCAGCGCCGCCGACAGCAGCCAGCCGTGGCGAAAGAGGCCGTTGATACGCAAGAAGTGCGGCGCCAGGTCCACGCGCGGGTTGTTGTCGGGCAGTGCCGGGCGCAGGTTCACGTCCAGCTTGAGGATGCGCGCCTCGGCCAGCGCCGGCATGATGCTGTGCGCCGCCGCCATCAGTTCGACCGCGGTGCGCAGGCTGACGGGCGAACGGTCTTCGCTTTCGATTTCGCTCGCGCCCACCAGCACGATGTCGGGCGTGCGCGGCACCAGGTAAACCTTGTGGCGCGGGTGCAAGAGACGCACCGGACGGCGCAGGCCGTGATGCGGCAGTGCGAGCCAGATCACCTCACCGCGTACGCCGCGCACTGGCAAATCGGGCTTGGCGCCCACGCCGCGCACGTCGATCACGGCATCGAACGCACGCGCCTTGCCGTCGGCAAAGCGCAAGGTTCCGCCGCGCTCGCCCGCATCGATGCCCACCACGCAACTGGACCAGCGCCAATCCACGCCCGCCGCCGCGGCATACAGCGCGTCCATGGTGGCGACGGTATCGATGTGGCCTTCGCCCGGCAGCAGCCAGCCGTGGGTCGGGCCCTCGATCGAAGGCTCGAGCGCGCGCAACTCCTGTGTGTTCAAGGCACGGACCGGTTCCGTCGGGCTCACCCGCTGCCAGATGTCGGAGTGGACCGCCGCTTGCAGCCGGTCAAGCACGCGCTGCGCCGCGCCCAGGTCGGCGCCATGCGCCAGCAGCACGCTGCCCAGCACGGACACGTTGGGCCTGCCCGGCAATGCCGCCGCGATGCGCGGCCAGAGCGCCAGCGAGCGCCATCCGAGCGCGGCCACGCGCGGTTCGGCGCTGTCGAGCTCGGACAGCGGGCTCAGCATGCCGGCGGCCGTGAAGCCCGCGGCGGTCGGCACGTAAGGCTCCGGCGCGCGGCTGCGCGGCACCGCCTCCGGTCCGGTGGAGATATCGAAAGCGGAGACGCGATACCCCACCTGCGCCAGTCGCCAGGCCAGCAGGCGGCCGAGCAGGCCGGCGCCCGCGATACCGATGGAAAGCGCCGTGCGGGTCATGAGCGGCGAGCCTCCGCCGCCGGACGGACGCCGGGGGTTGCGCAAACCACGTCGTTCAAGGCCGCGGCCAGCACGGCAGGAAAAAGCGTTGAAAGTGAAGGCACCGGCAGCTCCGCAATCGTCCATTCAAGCCGGAGCGGTCGCCGTGCCCACGCACCACGACAGAGGAACGCGCAACCCCTGCCCTTCCTTACGCCGGTACGAACCGGATCAAGTCAGCGGGTTCGACCTGCGCGTCATCTCAGCGCGCTTGGCGCGCGCACCCCGAGTGACGGCGATCATAGCGCGGCAGGCGAATCCACAGGAACGGTGGAGGGGGTGTTTTCGCGCTTACGTCGCAGCTGGGAAATAAGGTCGACGTCCTGCCTTCCACCTATCGTTCCGACGTTTTTTGGCAAAGCGTGTTCCTTTGATTCCTCACCCCGGAGCAACGGGCGAAGCGGGTTTG
The DNA here is from genome assembly GCA_004299095.1 of Burkholderiaceae bacterium. Classification (GTDB taxonomy): domain Bacteria; phylum Pseudomonadota; class Gammaproteobacteria; order Burkholderiales; family Burkholderiaceae_C; genus Ottowia. Next base: position 4,081 of record SCQQ01000024.1, read on the forward strand.
CCTCGCATGCCGAAAGTGATTGACCCAAAATCCACGCGGTGCGGACCGATCGCCGGAAAAACACTCACGCGCCGTAGGCCAATCGCAGGCCCGGGCGCGGCCAGCGTGCTTTGTATAACCGGCCAGTCGTCGATGCCGTGATCCAGGCATCGCGCCCATCGGCGCCGCCAAAGCAGATGTTGGTGCAGTAGGGGTCGGGCACGGCCGCAAATTCGGTGCCGCCAGTTGCCGGGTCAAAAACCGTGATGCCGCCCTGCCCGATGGTGCCCACGCACACCCGGCCATCCCGTTCCACTGCCAGGCTGTCGAGAAATTGCACGCCGGGCAAGTTCGCCACCGAGCGCCCCGGAATGCCCGCGGCAATGCGCCGCGTGACGCCGGGTTCGACGATATCGAACGCCCACAGGCGCGCCAGGAAACTGTCGGCCACGTACACCGTGCGGTCGTCCGGCGACAGGCCGACGCCGTTCGGGCCGATCAGATGCGGCACCGCGCAAACGATGCGCCCGCCATCCGCCGACGCGTAATACAGCGCGCCATAGTCCCGGCCGGTGGGCGTGCCGCGGCCATGGTCGGTAAACCAGAGACCGCCTTGCCGATCGAAAACCAGGTCGTTCGGCGCCCAGAGCGGCAAGCCGTCGCATTCTTCGTAGAGCGTGGTGACGGTGCCGGTTTGCAGATCGACGCGCTGAATCGATCCGTGCCGGTGCGACGCTGGCGTCGGCCCGGGAAAAGTTTTGCCTTTTTTCTCGATGAACTGGATCGAACCGCCGTTGTTGCAGATGTAGGTCGCGCCGTCCGGCCCGATGGCCGCTCCATTGGGGCCCCCCGGCAATTCCGCAACGGTCGTGCGTTGTCCCGACGCATCGACGCACGAGAGCGTCTGGCGTTGGATCTCGACCAGCAGGACAGAGCCGTCGGCCATCGCGACGGGCCCTTCGGGAAATTGCAGCCCCTCGGCCACAAGTTCAAGTTCGAGGTTCACGATGAGCGCCTCCGTTTCATTCGCCGCCACGCGGCTTGCATGCACGTCATGAATCGGCCTCCTGAATTCCATGCCGAACTCGAAATGGACATTCGATGCACCCGGATTCCAGCACGCCCAAAAAGCACGAAGGCTTGCGCCCGATCAGGAACGCAAGCCTCCGGTCCCGCGTAGCGCCGCTTACGCATTTGTTGCGAAAGCCGCTGCGCGCGGTCCGCCTCCGGTCCCGCGTAGCGCCGCTTACTGGATCAGCGTGGCCTCGGTCTTGCTTTGCGCTTCCTCGAAGGTCACGCCGGGCGCCAGTTCGGTCACCTTGATGCCTTTGTCGGTGACATTGAACACCCCGAGGTCGGTGATGATCATGTCGACCACGCCGGCGCCAGTGAGCGGCAGCGCGCATTTCTTCAGGATTTTCTTCTCGATCGTGCCATCCTTGTGGGTGACGACGTGATTCATCAGCACCACGACTTTCGGCACGCCGCCCACCAGGTCCATGGCACCGCCCATGCCCTTGACTTTCTTGCCGGGAATCATCCAGCTCGCCAGGTCGCCTTTTTCATCCACTTGCATGGCGCCCAGGATGGAAATGTCGATCTTGCCGCCGCGGATCATGGCAAAGCTCATGTGACTGCCAAAAATCGCCGATCCAGGCAGCGTGGTCACGGTCTGCTTGCCGGCGTTGATCAGATCGGGGTTGACTTCGTCCTCGGTCGGGAACGGACCGATGCCCAGCAGCCCGTTTTCGCTTTGCAGCCAGACTTCCTTGTCGCCCACGTAGTTCGCCACCTGCGTCGGCAGGCCGATCCCGAGATTGACGTAGAAGCCGTCCTGCAGCTCTTGTGCGGCGCGCTGCGCCATTTGCTCTTTGGTCCAAGCCATTTCCTGACTCCTTATTTCTCGCGCGTGGTACGGATTTCGATCTGCTTTTTCGGATGGGCGTTGAGCACCAGGCGCTTCACGTAGATTCCGGGCAGATGCACGTCGTCGGGCTTCAGCTCGCCGTTTTCCACGATCTTTTCGACTTCGGCCACACAGATCTTGCCGGCCATCGCCACCGCCGGATTGAAGTTGCGCGCCGTCAGGTGGAATCGCAGGTTGCCGCTCTTGTCGGCGACCGCCGCTTTCACCAGCGAAATGTCGGGCACCAGCGAGCGCTCCATCAAGTAGGTGCGGCCGTCGAATTCGCGCACTTCCTTGCCTTCGGCGACCACCGTGCCCACGCCGGTCGGCGTGAAGAACGCCGGAATGCCGGCGCCGCCCGCGCGCAGCTTCTCGGCCAGCGTACCTTGCGGCGTGAATTCGATCTCGAGCTCGTTGTGCAGAAACTGGCGCTCGAATTCCTTGTTCTCGCCCACGTAGCTGGCGATCATTTTCTTGATCTGGCGCGTGGCCAGCAGCACGCCCAAGCCGACGTTGTCGATGCCTGCATTGTTGGAAATGCAGGTCAGGTCCTTCACGCCACTGTCGCAGAGCGCCTGGATCAACGCCTCGGGAATGCCGCACAGGCCGAAGCCACCCACTGCGATCAACTGGCCATCGTGGACGATGTCCTTGAGCGCGGCGGCAGCCGATGGATAAATTTTGTTCACGGGATAAATTCTCCTGATCCGTTGTAACTCATACACCGCAACAAACCTGCGGCACCTGCCCAACCATACACCCGCTCGCGGCCGGCATTGACGGCGGTCACGCATCGGTTCCGGCCTATGCGTCGAGCCATTCCCACGCGCTGAAATCAGTCGGTGTTCAAGCGATGTTAACTCGCGCCGGCGGCGGCGAATGCAGCCGCTCGAAGCAGCCTTGCAAACTGGTTGAGTCGGAAAAGCTGGCCGCAGTTTCATCCCTGCCTTTGCTGCGGCGGCACAATCAAACTTGGCCTCCGCGCCTCGTTTCAAACCAGCTTCCAGTTCCGATGAACCACACCATCACCGTTCGACCGAGCGGCCGCACGTATACCGTTGAAGACGGCGAACGCATCCTGACCGCCGCCATCCGTCAAGGCATCGGCCTGCCGTACAGTTGCCGCGACGGCACCTGCGGCACCTGCAAGGTCAAGAAGATTTCCGGCGCGGTGACGCACGTGCCGCACCAGGAAAAGGCGCTGTCGAAGGAAGAAGAAGCCGAGGACTGGATCCTGACCTGCTCCAGCTTTGCCGATACCGACGTGGTGCTCGAATCCAACCAGGTCACGGAACAAGGCGCGATCCCGATCCGGAAAATGCCGGCGCGCGTGGCGGCGCTCAATCGCCTGGCGGACGACGTCATGCAGGTCAAGCTGCAACTGCCCACCAGCGAACAGGTGCTGTACCACCCCGGCCAATACATGGAAGTGATCCTGCGCGACGGCGCGCATCGCGACTACAGCGTGGCCTGCGCGCCGCACATGGTGCGCGACAGCGGCTCGCCCATGATCGAACTGCACATCCGCCACACGCCGGGCGGGCAGTTCACCGACCACGTGTTTGCCGCCATGAAAGAGAAGGAAATCCTGCGGCTGGAAGGGCCGTACGGCAGTTCCTATCTGCGCGACGAATCGGCCAAGCCCATCGTGCTGCTGGCATCGGGCACCGGCTTTGCGCCCATCAAGGCCATCATCGAGCACCTGCAGTTCATGCAAAACCCCCGCCCCGCCGTGCTGTATTGGGGCGGTCGCCGGCCGCAGGACCTGTACATGGACGGCTGGGTGCGGCAGCGCCTCTCCGAAATGCCGCAGCTCCGCTACGTGCCCGTGGTGTCCGACGCGCTGCCGGAAGACGCCTGGCAGGGCCGCAGCGGCTTCGTGCACCTGGCGGTGCTGCAGGACTTTCCCGATTTGTCCGGGCATCAGGTGTACGCCTGCGGCGCGCCCATCGTGGTCGATTCGGCGCACAAGGACTTCGTCGAACGCGCCGGTTTGCCCGCCGACGAATTCTTTGCCGACGCCTTCACCACCGAAGCCGACAAGGTGCACGCTTGAAAGCCATTCCCCAGGCGGCGCCCCGCGCCCTCGACCGCGTGCCGCTCACGATCGCCGGCCTGCTGGCGCTGGCGGTCGGCATGGGCATTGGGCGCTTTGCCTTCACGCCCATCCTGCCGATCATGCAGGCCGATGCGGGCTTGAGCCTGACGCAAGGCGGCTGGCTGGCGAGCGCCAATTACCTGGGCTACCTGGTGGGCGCGCTCACCATCACGCGCCTGAACTGGCCTTCGGCGCGGCTGCTGCGCTGGGGGCTGTGGCTGGTGGTCGTAACCACCGCCCTCATGGGTTTTGGCGCCAACTGGAGCGCCTGGCTGCTGTGGCGCTTTCTCGCGGGCATGGCCAGCGCCTGGGTGATGGTGAGCACCGCATCGCTGTGCATCGCGCGCCTGGCGGTCGATGGGCAATCGCGCAAAAGCGGCATCGTTTTTTCCGGCGTGGGCTGCGGCATCGCGTTTGCCGGCCTGGCCTGCATGGCGCTCGCGGTGCTGAAGCAAAGCTCCGCGCACATGTGGCTGTGGATGGGCGCGGCGTCGCTGCTGGGGCTGATCGGCGCGTCGACCCTGTGGCGCACCGCGGCGCCCGCGCCGGCTACCGCAACGAGAAAGCCGCCATCGGCGGGGCCCGTTCGGGCAGCGCCAGCCCCAGTCGGTAGCGGGCGCCTCCATTGGGGTCTGATCCTCTGTTACGGCTTCTTCGGCTTCGGCTACATCCTGCCCGCCACGTTTCTGCCGGCGCAGGCGCGCCTGCTGATTCCGGACCCGCTGATCTTCGGCCTCACCTGGCCGGTCTTTGGCTTTGCCGCCGCCGTTTCCACGCTGATCACGGGGCGCCTCGGACAAACCTTCAGCCAGATGCAGATCTGGATCGGCGGCGAGATCGTCATGGCCGCGGGCGTCTTTCTGCCCGTAGTCTGGAACGGGCTGCCCGCGCTGATCATTGCCGCCATTTGCGTCGGGGGAACCATCCTGTCGATCACCGCGGCTGGCCTGCAGGAAGCGCAGATCGTGGTCGGCCCCGCCGCGGCGCAAAAGCAGATGGCCGCGATGACCGCGTCATTTGCACTCGGGCAACTGGTCGGGCCGCTCTTGTTCAGCTCGCTCAACACGCTGTTCGGCGCGTCGCTCGATTTCGCGCTGGTGCTGGGTGCGGCGCTGCTGGTGCTCGGCCTGTGGCCGTTGCTGCGGCTGCAGAAGAAACTGGATGGCGCGTGATTCGTGAAGCGGGCCGATGCCATGCTGCCATCAGGTTCGACGGCCACTCAGCCTGACTTGCCCAGCGCCTTTTCGTTCAGCCGCCGCAGCTCGGCCAGTTTCTCGCCGATCTTGATTTCTAGCCCGCGCGCTACCGGTCGATAAAACCCAGGATCGTCCATGCCGTCGGGCAAATAGCGTTCGCCCGCGGCAAAGCCGTCGTCTTCGTCGTGCGCGTACCGGTACCCCTTGCCGTAGTCCAGTTGCTTCATGAGCTTGGTGGGCGCATTGCGCAGGCGCAGCGGCACCGGGCGCGTGGTGTCCTGTTTGACGAACGCGCGCGCCGCGCCGTAGGCCTTGTAGACCGCGTTGCTCTTGGGCGCCACGGCCAGATAAACGATGCATTCGGCCAATGCCAGCTCGCCTTCGGGCGACCCCAGGCGCTCGTACACGGCAGCGGCATCCAGCGCGAGCCGCAGCGCGCGCGGGTCGGCCAAGCCGATGTCCTCGCTCGCCATGCGGATCATGCGGCGCGCCAAGTAGCGCGGATCGGCGCCGCCATCCAGCATGCGCACCATCCAATAAAGCGCGGCGTCGGGATCGCTGCCGCGCACCGATTTGTGCAGCGCGCTGATAGTGTCGTAGAACTGCTCGCCGCCCTTGTCGTAGCGCCGCAGTTGCTCGCCCAGAACCTTGATGAGCCACGCGTCATCCACCGGCGCGCGCTTTTCCACCGCCGCGGTCTGCGCCACGGTCTCGAGCGTGTTCAGCAGGCGGCGCGCATCGCCGTCCGCATAGGCGATCAAGCGGTCCAGCGCCGCCGGCTCCACCGCCGGCACCGCGTCGATGGCTTGTGCCCGCGCCACGATCTGCTTCAGGTCAGCGGCCGTGAGCGGCTGCAGCACGTACACCGTGGCGCGCGACAGCAGCGCCGAATTGACTTCGAACGACGGGTTCTCGGTGGTCGCGCCGATGAACGTGAACAGCCCCGATTCCACGTGCGGCAGGAACGCGTCCTGCTGGCTCTTGTTGAAGCGGTGCACTTCGTCGACGAACACGATGGTGGCCTGCTGGGTGAGGCCGTCGCGCGCCGCCTCGGCGCGCTCGACCGCATCGCGAATGTCCTTTACCCCACCCAGCACCGCGCTGATGGCGATGAACTGCGCATCGAATGCGTCGGCCATCAGGCGCGCGATCGTCGTTTTACCAGTGCCCGGCGGTCCCCACAGAATGCACGAGATCGGCTGCCCCGACTCGAACGCCACACGCAACGGCATGCCCGGCCCGAGCAATTGCGCCTGGCCCACCACCTCGGCCAGCGTGCGTGGACGCAGGCGCTCGGCCAAGGGTTGGCGCGTGGGAGTCGATCTGACGACGTGGGTCACGGCAGTCTGGGAAGAATCGGGATTTCGGTGCCGTACTGTCTCACGAAAATTCGCGCGTCAAGACCGAGCTCAGGGGGCGAACGCTGGCACTGCCATCGGCCGCATCCCGGCCAGGAGGCAAAGCGCTGTCAGGTTGACAAGACCAGGAAATTGCCGGGCCGTGTGAGGATAGCGCCATGAACGTGATGACGTGCGAAAGCCACTCGGCACGCATCGGATTCGATGCGCACGACAACATTTTCGTCGGGCGAATTCTCGGCATCTGCAGCATCATCCGCGTCGACGGCGCAACCGCCGATCAACTGCGAACCGAATTCGAGCACGCGATCGACGGCTGTCTCGCGGACTGCGCGGGCGGCGGCTAACTCCGGAGAAACCGGTATCCGGCAAGCGGCTCCTGCGCATCCCACCTGAAATCCAGGGGCGCGCGATGGTGGCACAGCGCAAACGGCCGGCAAAAGCCTGTACCAGTGGGCGACCGAAGCGCTGGAACAGGCGTTGCAGGCCGTGGGTGAAAGCGCTATCGACAATGTTGTAGCGACGGAATTTTCCGACCCGATTTGCGCTCCAACCGCCGCCATTCGGGGTGGTCGCTGATGCCGATTGGCGGCTCCACGGGTCGTTCAAAAGGCGGGTGGCTTCACCATCTCACGTTGGGCGCCTATCAGGATGAGTGGCCGACCAGTTGAGCATTCATGAATACGGAGAATCACCATGCCGGATAACCTCGTCGCCCTGGTTACCGGGGCCAATCAGGGAATTGGTTTGCAGATTGCAAAGGACCTTGCGGCGTACGGTTTTACCGTGCTCGTTGGCGCGCGCCATCTTCAGAACGGCGAGAAGGCGGCCCAGAGTATCGACGGCGACGGCCGCGCGATTCAGCTTGACGTGACCGACCAGGCGTCCATCGATTCCGCAGCGGACCGGGTTCGCGACGAACTTGGCCGTCTGGACGTACTGGTCAACAACGCCGGCATCGCTCATGCGGGGAAGCGGGGACGGTCGCTTGCGGAGATCATCCGGACAGGGCGCGCAAGCGTGGCATCACTCGACGAGGTGCGGGCGGTATTCGAGACCAACGTGTTTGGCGTGATCGCTGTCACGCAGGCCATGCTGCCGCTGCTGCGCAAAGCGCCGGCAGGGCGCATCGTCAACGTGTCGAGCGGCAGAGCTTCGCTCACCTTGGCTTCAGACCCAAGCGAATCGCGCCGGCGCGAGATGTTTGGCGTCACCTACTCGTCTTCGAAAGCAGCGCTCAACGCGATAACCGTCGCGTTCGCGCTGGACCTGGAGGCATCAGGGATCAAAGTCAACGCCGCAGCGCCGGGTTTCACGGTAACGGCCATGAATGACTTCGAAGGCAGGCACACGGTCGAAGAAGCTGCCCGCGAGCCTGTCCGGCTTGCGCTCCTTGGGCCGGACGGCCCGACAGGCACCTTCTCGGATGAGAGCGGACCGATTCCATGGTGATGCTTCTGGCGGAGATGAATAACCTGCCGTTCAAACGGGCGCGGGAAGACCCCTCGCTCAAGGGTTACCACCGGTGGTCGCCTCTGCAAGCGTTTTCTCCGCGGGATGTATGGCCCTGTATCGGGCGTCGCCGGATATACCGCCTGCGCAGCGGTGACAAGGCCGGTCGACACGTAAGGCATTCGGACGTACCCTCAACCTCCAATTCACCCGAAAGGTTGGCTCGGATGACGACACACAACTTTCCTCTGCCCACAGACCTTCCGGTGCCAGTCGACGACGGCGCCGCCGACCACCTCCCCGGATCGATACTGCCGGCAATGGCACTCCCCGCCACCGACGGCTCTGCGGTCGATCTCGGCAGCCTGCCCGGCTGGTGGGTGATTTACGTCTACCCGATGACCGGCCAGCCGGGCGTGTCGCTGCCGGAAGGCTGGGACTCGATTCCGGGCGCGCGCGGCTGCACGCCGCAAAGCTGCAGCTTCCGCGACCATCACGACGAAATCGCCAAACTCGGCGCCGGCGTGTTCGGTCTGAGCGCGCAGACCACGGATTACCAGCGCGAAGCGCACGACCGGCTGGATTTGCCTTTCGAACTGCTGAGCGACAGCACCTTGCACCTAGTGCAGGCGCTGCGGTTGCCCACTTTCACGGCCGGCGGCATGACGCTTTTCAAGCGCCTGACGTTGATCACCCGCGACGCGAAGATCGAAAAGGTCTTTTACCCGGTGTTTCCGCCTGACCGCAACGCCGACGACGTGCTCGACTGGCTGCGCGTGCACGCCGGGCGGTGAGAATGACCCGATCGGCCCACGCACCAGCGCCCCATGACCCGGCGCGAAACCGTGCGCCGGCCGTGACGGGCGGCATTCGTCCCGCCTCGATCACGAACGGAATCAGGAGAACACGATGGACTTCATGACCGGCATGGATCGGCGCACGCTGCGCGTGAACGGCATCAAGATGAATTTCTGGACCGGCGGCAGTGGCCCCACGGTGCTGATGCTGCACGGCTGGCCCGAGACGGCGCAGATGTGGCGCAAGATCGCGCCCCGGCTCACCGACCGCTACACCGTGGTTTGCCCGGACCTGCGCGGCTACGGCGACAGCGAGAAACCGCGCGACGGTTACGACAAGAAAACCATGGCGCGCGACCTGCACGAGCTGATGCAGGCGCTTGGCCATCCACACTACGCGCTGGTGGGGCACGATCGCGGCGGCCGTGTCGGCCACCGGCAGGCGCTGGATTATCCGGATGCCGTCACCCGGCTGTGCGTGCTCGACATCGTGCCCACGCACACGGTGTTCGCGCGCACCGACCGGCACCTGGCCGCAGCCTATTGGCACTGGTATTACTTCCAGACGCCCGATCTGCCTGAAATCATGATCGGCGCGGCGCCGGAAGCGTTCCTGCGACATGCCATGCGCGCGCTCACGTTCCGCGCCGGCGCCATCGAAGAGCCGATGTTCCGGGAATACCTGCGTGCCTTCACCATTCCGGGGACGATCCGCGCAACGCTGGAAGACTACCGCGCGGCAGCGACCCTCGATTTCGCCGACGACGAGCGCGACCAGGCGCAGCGCGTGCGCTGCCCGCTGCTGGCCATCTGGGGCGAATTCGGCGCCATGCACCAGCTCTTCGACGTGCTCGCCACCTGGAAGGAAAAAGGCGACGACGTCAGCGGCCACCCCCTGCCCTGCGGTCATTTCATTCCAGAGGAGGCGCCGGATGAATTGCTCGAAGACCTGACAACGTTTCTCGGTGGCGAATCGACATGACGCCGAACCGGTCACGTGCCACCGAAAACGCAACTCACGGCTTGCGCAAATCACCCTAAACTGCATCACACCCCGCCGATGGCACCGGCGAGCGACTGCTCTGCCGCGCCACCGACAAATTCACCTGATACCCGAGGAGCCCATCGTGCTTGACGTGGCAAAAATCCAGAAGCTGTTCGACCCGCTGTTCCCCGGCCTCATGGGCATGCGGCTGATCGAGGCGTCACCCGAGCGCATCGTGGCGGAGATGGCCGTCAGGCCGGATTTGTGCACGGCCGGCGGGCGCATGCACGGCGGCGCCTATATGGCGTTTGCCGACACCCTGGGCGCGGTGGGAACACTGGTCAACCTGCCGCCCGGCAAAACCACGACCACGACCGACTCGAGCACGAAGTTCATGGCCGCGGCCGAGTCCGGCACGCAGGTCCGGGGCGAAAGCATTCCGCTGCACCGCGGCAGGACGACCATGGTCTGGCAAACGCGCATCACCAACGCGCGCGGCAAACTGTGCGCCGTGGTCACCCAAACCCAGTTGGTGATGGACGCGCAGGGTTGAGTTGAAGCGACCCAGCCCGCCAGTCGATTGCCAGCAGCGCGCCAGTGAACGAACTGCGCACCAACCGATGCTCGCCGCCGCAATCCTCGCCGTCGCCATTCTTTTCGTGGGCTGGTTCTGGCTGCTCTACCAGTTTCATCGCGGACTCGACGCGATCGATCCGGCACTTTCCCGGCAAATCGGCAAACCGTCGCTGTTCTGGACGGCGTTCAACGGCCACCGCATCCTGGTCGAGCTGATGCGGCGCAGTGACCTGGCCAGCAGCCGCTACGCGCCGCTCGCACTGCAGGCGCGCGCCTTGCGGGTGTATGCGCTGCTGATCGTCGCCGCGATTGCCTGGATGCTCTGGATGTTTGTGCAGGCGCAGGTGGTCTGACGCGTCGCCGCACCGCGACGACCTCATCTTGTCCCTATCAATCAGCCGGCCTGCAGGGCCATTCACAAGACGGATTGGCCGGGTCGCGACGCGGCGTACCGGCCAGTGACTGGCCTCGGCGGACAGCCACGCAAGAGCATCTCCAAAGCGAATCCAGCGGCAGGGTCCACGACGCATCGGTGTACCATGCGCCAATGATTCAAGTTTTTGCAGGATGAGCGTGGCCAAGCCAAATTATTCGTTCCAGAAACGCCAACGTGAACTGGCGAAAAAGCATAAAAAAGAAGAGAAAGCACAGCGCAAACTCGCCAAGAGCCCGGCGTCAGAGGATGCAACGATCGAATCACCGGAAGTGTCGACACCTGTCAATGTCGACAAACCCGCAGAAAACATTTGACTTGGAGTTTTTGAATGCAACAGAACAAGCTTTACGTGGGCAATTTCCCCTACTCGGTGGACGAAGCGCAATTGCGCACGCTGTTTGAGCCTTACGGCGAAATCAGCGAATTGGCCATGATCATGGATCGTGATACCGGTCGCCCGAAGGGCTTCGCGTTCATCACGTTTGCGTCGCAAGAGGCCGCTGAAAAGGCGCTGGAGCAGAACGGACGTGATCTCGGCGGACGACCGCTCCGGGTCAACGTGGCCATGGAACGGGAGCCCCACGGTGGCGCCGGTGGCCATCGCGGCGGCGGCAGTCGCTACCCGCGCTGATCGCCTGAAGCCTGCAACGGCTGGAGCAACGGGGCCATCGTCCGAAGCGACGGATGGCTTTGAGACCTGTGCGACCCTGTTGCGGCGCGGCTGATCCGTTTGCTTGCACGGCTGCGCATCCGAGAGAGTCGCGCGCGTCCACGCACAGGCGTGAGGCGACTGCTCAATTGGGCTCCGACGGCCTGCGGGTAGCACACATCACGCACATCAGCCCGACGGTCCCCATCTGAACATCACGCCGACGGTTCGTCCGTCCGCAGCCATCCGGCCACGCTCCAGCGCGTTTTTTTGCACGGCAGCACGGCATGGGGAATCATGCCGCTCACGAACACGGCCAGGCGCCCGCCCATGGGGGCGAAGCGCTGCATTTCCACGTCGGGCTGATACGGCTGGTACAGGCAAAGCTCACCGCCGTCGGCTGCGTCCCACGCCGGATTCAGGTACAGCACGATGGAAATCTTGCGGAAATTGCGGCCGCGATGCTGGTCGATGTGCTTCTGGTAGCCCTTGCCTTCCGGATAGCGCGCAAAGTGGAATTCCTGGTTGCGCAGGCCCATGTTGAAGCGCTCGTTCAGCACCTGTCGGAGCCGTGCCATCCAGAGGAAGAATTCGCGTTGGGCCAGTGCCGATCCGGGTTGCACCCAGCAGATCGCGTCGCCACGAATCCCGGGTTGCCTGCCGTTCGTCCCCTGACCAATCTCGCTGGCCTGGAAGCGGCCGGCCTTCCACAGTTCCCTCGCCTTGGCAAGCAAGGCGGTCCAGGACGCCAGCGGCACGGCGCGATCGGTCACGATCCAGCCGCGCTGATTCAGTGCCTGGATGATTTCGTCGTAGTCGTTCATGAAGCGAGGCGTTGCATTTCGGAGTCGCAGAAAATCCGTTCGGGATTTTAGGAAGCCGGGCGGCATGATGGCCAGGGCCACAAGCGAGGATTCAAACCCCGCCTCGACCGCTGTCGGCGCCGCGGGTATCGGCCCCAGCGATGTAGCATTTCACCACCGTCGGCAGGTTGGTTCGCGCGGCGGGCGAATGCGGCGGGACGGCGCGCACCGCTCGATCGCAGCGCGGGCCCGGTAGCCGTGTCCGCAGCGATCCGGCGACCCCGTTCGTAACGCCGCAGCGGCGCACAAGGGTCCGCATTGAGGTCCGTAACGGACCATGAAAGGAATTCTCATGAAAGCACTGTTGGTGGGTGCCACGGGCACCATCGGTTCGGCAGTCGCCAGGCTGCTGAGGCAGCACGGCGTCGAGATCATCGGCGCGCACCGCAAATCCGCGCCGCCGCTGGATATCACCAGTCCGGCCAGCATTGCCGCGTTCTACGCGCAGCTCGGCCAAGTCGACGCGGTGATCTGCACCGCGGGCGCGGCCGGCTTCAACAGCCTGGGGAAGTTGTCCGACGAGGACGTCGAGCTGAGCGTGCGCAGCAAGCTGCTCGGCCAAGTCAACCTGGTACGCAAGGGCCTGGACCACTTGAATCCTGGCGGCGTTTTCATCCTGACGGGCGGCGTGCTGGCGTATTCGCCGTTGCCCAAGACGTCGATGATCGCGCTGGTCAATGGCGGCCTGGAAAGCTTTGCGCGCGCGGCGGCGCTGGATCTGACGGACGGGCGGCGCATTGTCGTGGTGCATCCGGATTGGGTCGACGTGACCGCCGCCAAGGCGGGCGTGCAGCTTCCCAACCTGCCGACGGCGGATGAAACCGCCACCGCCTATTGGCAAGCGTTGGACGGCGCCACGACGGGCGAACCGGTCTTCGTCGCCGGGCATGCGCCCCGCGGCAAAGCTTGATCGGCCAAACCGGACGGAGACGGCCTTGAAGCGCCGCGTTCTGTTGTCCTGGAGTTCCGGCAAGGACTGCGCCTGGACGCTGTACACGCTGCGGCAAGATCCGGCGGTGGAAGTCGTCGGCCTGCTGACCACGGTCGACGCCACGCACCAGCGCGTCGCCATGCATTCGACCCGGCGCGAAATCGTCGAAGCGCAAGCGCGCGCGGCGGGGTTGCCGTTGTACGTGGTGCCGCTGCCCTGGCCTTGCCCGAACGGCGTCTACGAGCAGGCCATGCGCACCGCGACCGAAGATGCCGTGGAGCGCGGCACCACGCACATTGCGTTCGGCGATCTGTTCCTGGAAGACGTGCGCGCGTACCGAATCAGGAACCTCCAAGGATCCGGCCTCGCGCCTCTTTTCCCGCTTTGGAAACAGCCGACGGATCAACTGGCGCGAAAGATGATCGCCGCGGGCGTCGACACGGTGCTCACCTGCGTCGATCTGAAGAAGCTGCCGGCCTCGTTCGCCGGACGCAGGTTCGACCTCGGGCTGCTGGCCGACTTGCCTCCCGGCGTCGATCCCTGCGGGGAAAATGGCGAATTCCACACCTGCGTGCTCGCCGGGCCGATGTTTCCCCGTCGCATCCCGGCGGAAGTCGGGGAGCGTGCGGAGCGCGACGGCTTCTGCTTCGCCGATTTGACACCGGCCGCGGTCGGCGAACCCGGCAATCCCACTCGGCCAAAAACTGGAAAAACCACATGAGCGGCACGCCTGCGCGCGTATTCGACGCCCATTTCCACATCATCGACCCGCGCTACCCGCTCATTCCCAACAACGGCTACCGCCCACCCGCGTTCACGTGCGACGATTATCGGCAGCGGATACGCGGGCTCCCGCTTGCGGGTGGCGTCGTGGTCGCGGGCTCGTTCCAGGGGTTCGACCAAACCTGGTTGATCGCCGCGCTCCGGCAACTCGGGCCGACGTTCGTGGGCGTGGCGCAAATCCCGCACACGGCGAGCGATGCCGAAATCCTCGAGTTGAACCGCGCGGGCGTGCGCGCCGTGCGGTTCAACCTGAAGCGCGGCGGCTCGGAAGCCATCGAACACCTCGACCGCCTGGCGCGGCGCGTGCATGAACTGGCGGGCTGGCACGCCGAGCTGTACGTCGACAGCCGCGATCTGCATGTGCTGTACGACGCGCTGGCGGCGCTGCCGGCCGTGAGCATCGACCACCTGGGCCTGTCCCGGGACGGCTTCAGCACGCTCCTCAAGCTGGCCGAGCATGGCGTTCACGTCAAAGCCACGGGCTTCGGCCGCGTCGATTTCGACGTGCGGCAGGCGCTGAAGGACGTGTTTGCCGCCAATCCGGAGGCGCTCATGTTCGGCACCGACCTGCCTTCCACCCGCGCGCCCCGGCCGTACCAGGATGGCGATCGGCTGCTGGTGACCGAAGCGCTCGGCGAGGCGGCGGCAGCGCGGGTGCTGTGCGACAACGCCTTGTGCTTTTACGGCATGGCCGCGTGAGTGCGCCCCGCTCCGCATAATGGACGGAACGACCCATGGGCACCCATGCGGAGCCCGTCCGCGGGCCGAAAGCGCTTTTCCGGAGTCAGCATGAACCCCACCGAATTCAATCGATTCCTGGCGCGTTTCACCGTTGCCGCCGAAAGCGGCGACGGTGAGCGCTTTGCCGCCTGTTTCACGCCCGATGCGGTCTACCACGACTACATCTACGGTCCGCATCAAGGGCGCGCCGCCATCGCCGACATGCTGCAGAACCTGTTCCACCGCGATGCCACCGACTACCGCTGGGAAATGTTCGACGGCGTGATCAACGACGACCTGGGCTACGCCTGGTCGCTCTCCAGTTTCATATCGACGATTCCGCAGTTTCAAGGCAAGCGGGTGGTGATCGACGGCATGTCGCGCTTCCGTTTGCGGGATGGCCTGATCGCCGAATACCGCGAATCGGTCAACGGTGGCCTCGGAATGGCGCAACTGGGCGTGGCGCCGGAACGCATGAAGAAAGTGTTTGATCGCTGGACCGGCTGGCTGAAAGACCGGACCGAAACCCAAGCCTATCTTGCGCGGGCGCAAGGCGAGCATGCGCGGCAAATCCAGGCAACCGTTGACCGCAAGTGATTCAATCCCGCAAATGAATACGCCCGCTTCGCGCCTGCCCGCGCTGTTCATCGGCCACGGCAGCCCAACCAACACGCTGGATGACAACGTGTACACCCGCGCCTGGCGCGCGCTCGGCACCGCACTGCCGCGGCCGCGCGCCATCGTCGTGATCTCGGCGCACTGGTTCGTCGAAACCACGGCAGTCACGGCCATGGATCGGCCGCGCACCATCCACGATTTCCGCGGCTTCCCGCAAGCGCTGTCTGCTTTCCAGTATCCGGCACCCGGTTCGCCGGAATTGGCGCAGGAAATCGCGCAGGTCCTGGCGCCCGAGCCCGTGCTGCTCGATACCGGCGAGTGGGGCCTGGACCACGGCGCGTGGAGCGTGCTCGCGCACCTCTACCCTCAGGCCGACATCCCAGTGGTGCAGATCTCCATCAACGCGACGCAGCCTTTGGCATGGCACCTGGCGCTGGGCGCCAGACTCGCGCCGCTGCGCGACCGCGGGATCCTGCTGCTCGCCAGCGGCAACCTGGTGCACAACCTGCGCCGGATCGATTGGAGCCATCCGGAAAGCGGCGCGGACTGGGCGCAGCGCTTCGATCAGGCGGCAGTCGAACAAATGATGCGCAACCCGGCCGACCTGTTGCACCTGATGGAGCATCCCAATTACGCGCTGGCCGCGCCCACGCCCGACCACTTCATTCCCCTGCTCTACACCGCCGGCATGGTGCTGCCCGGCGACGCCGTGCAGGTGCCGATTCGTGGCTGCGCGTTCGGTTCGCTTTCGATGACGAGCTTCAGCGTGGGCGCGCCCGTCGATTCGGTGCTGAACGCCTGAGTCGCGCGGACCCAGTGCCCGGACCGCGCGCCATGACGGCAATCATCCCGTCAAGCGTTCAGGGTGAAACGTCCTGCTGCATGGGCTCTGGCCCGGCGGCTCCAGACGATCACAAGCGCTCGATGATGGTGGCGTTGGCCGTGCCACCACCTTCGCACATGGTTTGCAGGCCGTAGCGCTTGCCCTGCTGCTTCAAGGCATTGATGAGCGTGGTCATCAGCTTGGCGCCGGTGCAGCCCAGCGGGTGGCCGAGCGCGATGGCACCGCCGTGCACATTCAGGCGCGCGGGATCGGCGTGCACGGCTTTCATCCAGCCGAGCGGCACCGGCGCGAACGCTTCGTTCACTTCGTACAGGTCGATGTCGTCTATCTTCATGCCGGCCTTTTTCAGCGCCAGTTCGGTCGCGGGAATCGGGCCTGCAAGCATCATCACCGGGTCGCTGCCGATCACCGACATCTGGTGGATGCGCGCCAGCGGCTCCACGCCCAGCGTCTTCAGGCCACGCTCGTTCACCACCAGGATGGCGGCGGCGCCGTCGCAGATCTGGCTGGCCGTGGCGGCGGTGATGCAGCCGCCTTCCTGCAGCAGCTTCACGCCCTGGATGCCTGCCAGCGTGGCGTCGAAGCGGATGCCCTCGTCCACGGTGTGCATTTCGTCCGTAGCCTTGCCATCGGCCGTGCGCACCTGCACCGGAACGATTTCGTCCTTGAAGGCACCCGCCTTGGTGGCTGCGATCGCGCGCTGGTGACTTTCGAGCGCGAAGCGGTCCAGGTCGTCCTTGGACAACTCGTACTTCTTGGCCATCAACTCCGCGCCGGCGAACTGGCTGAAGAAGAAGTTGTTGTACTTGCGGTTGATGTTGGGACTCTGGAAATAGCCCATGCCCGCGTCTTTGCCGATCTTGGCCGAAGCGCCGATCGGTACCAGGCTCATCACTTCCACGCCCGCGGCCATGACGATGTCCATGGTGCCGGACATCACGGCCTGCGCCGCGAAGTGCACCGCCTGCTGCGACGAGCCGCACTGGCGGTCAATGGCCACGCCCGGTACCGATTCGGGCAGCTTGGAAGCGAGTACCGCCATGCGGCCAATGTTGCCGGCTTGCGCACCCGCTTGGTCAACACAGCCCATGATGACGTCGTCGATGGCCGCCGGATCGACACCGCTGCGGTCCACCACGGCGTTGATCACCTCGGCCGCCAGATCGACCGGATGCCAGTTCGACAGACGTCCGCCGCGGCGACCGCCTGCGGTGCGTGCGGCGGCGACGATATAAGCCTCAGCCATGATGTGCTCCCAGAGTGAGTGAAAAGAATGAAACCAGAGTAATCGCTAATCCATGTGGATGTGCGGCGCGTGCCGATGAAATCCTCGACTTCAGGGCCGCTATGGAACGGCTCGCGCAGCGGCGGCCGGCCCAAGCGGCGCTGCGGTCAATCCTCGTCCTTGAACACCGGCGCGCGCTGGGCCAGAGCTGCGGCGACCGCTTCGCGCTGATTCGGGCTGCCGATCAGCGCCGCCTGCTCGACCGATTCGGCCAGCAGCACCGCTTCGGCGCGCGCGTCGTGCATCTGGTTCAGCAGGCGCTTAGCGCCACGCACCGCGTCCGGATTGCGTTCGGCCACGGCATGGGCGAATTCCAGCGCGTCGTCCCAGGGATCGGCGCAGACGCGCGTGGCCAGTCCGAGTTGCACCGCTTCGTCGCCCGACACCATTCGGCCACTGAAAGTGAGCTCGCGCGCCACGTCGCCGCGCACCAGCTCGCGCAGCAGCGCCATACCGGCCATGTCAGGCACCAGGCCCCACTTGATTTCGAGCACCGACAGGCGCGCATCGGCCGCGACGTAGCGCACGTCGGCGCCCAACGCGATCTGCAGCCCGCCACCCAGCGCCACGCCATGCACCGCGGCCACCACCGGCACCGGCAGCGTGCGCCATTGCCACGCGACTTGCTGGAAGCGATTGGCGTCGCCGTGCGTTCTTTTGGTGAGCGGCGTCGCGCCGACCGGCTGAGGCTCGCCCTTGCCCATCGCGGCAAAGTTCGCCATGTCGAGACCAGCGCAAAACGCCCGCCCTTCCCCATGCAGCGCCACCGCGCGCAGGCCGGGCCAGGTGCGCAGGCGGTCGGCGGCCAGGATCAGGCCGTCGAACATGGCCGCATCGAGCGCATTCATCTTGTCAGGCCGGCTCAGCGTGACCCGCGCCACGCCGTAGGCGTCGACGTCCAGGTTCACGCGGTCGTGCAAACGTTCCATCTCTTGCTCCTGCTCGAATCGATTGCGGAAGAATGTCTACAGCGCGCGCGAAATCACTTCTTTCATGATTTCGCTGGTGCCGCCGTAAATGCGCTGGATGCGCGCATCGGCGTACATGCGCCCCACCAGGTATTCGTTCATGTAGCCGTAGCCGCCCATGAGCTGCACGCATTCGTCGACCACGCGCCCCTGCGCTTCGGTGGTCCAGAGCTTGACCATGGAGGCGGTGGCGGTATCGAGCTTGCCGGCCACCAGCGCTTCGACGCAGCGGTCGACGAAAGCGCGGCCGACGGTGATTTCGGTCGCCATTTCGGCCAGCTTGAATCGGGTGTTCTGGAACTCGGCAATCGCCTTGCCGAAGGCCTTGCGTTCGCGCACGTAAGCAAGCGTGGCTTCGTACGCGCCTTCCATGCACGCGACCGAGTCCACGCCGATGATCAGGCGCTCGTACGGCAAATCGCTCATCAACTCGAAAAAGCCTTGGCCTTCGACGCCGCCCAGCAGCGCTTCGGCCGGTACGTGCACGCCGTCGAAGAACAGCTCGGAGGTGTCTTGCGATTTCATGCCCACCTTGTCGAGCACGCGGCCGACGCGGAAGCCGGCGCAGTCCTGGGTCTCGACCAGCATGAGCGAAGTGCCGCGCGCGCCTTGCGACGGATCGGTCTTGCACACCACCACGATCAGGCCGGCCAGGTAGCCGTTGGATATGAACGTCTTGGAGCCGCTGATGCGGTAGCTGCCGTCGGATTGCTTCTCGGCGCGCGTGCGCACGCCTTGCAAATCCGAGCCGGCGCCCGGCTCGGTCATGGCGATGGCGCCGATCAGTTCGCCCTGGGCCATGCGCGGCAGGTATTTCCGCTTCTGCTCGTCGGTGCCGTGGTTCAGCAGGTAGTGCGCAGCAATCGAGTGCACGCCGATGCTCAGGCCCACCAGCGCGCGCCGCGCCAGTTCTTCGTGCACCACGGCTTCGTGGCGGAAATCGCCGCCGCCGCCACCGTATGCCTCCGGGATGTCGGCGCACAGCAGGCCCGCCGCGCCCGCCTTGCGCCAGATCTCATGGCCGACATTGCCGCGCCGGCGCGCCTCAGTTTCACCCGGTTCGACTTCAGTCGTGACGAAACGGGCGACCGAAGCGCGGTACAGATCCAGATCAGGGTCGCTCCAGGATCGGGTCAGGTTGAGCGGCATGGGGTTTTCTCCGTGGAAAATCGAATGGTGAATGGGCTCAAGCGCCTAGGCGGTCGGCGGTCTCGCCGTCCAGCCCCCAGGCGCGCAGCACGTCGAGCACCGGTGCGGCGGCGGCCTTGCCCTTCGGGCGCTCTGGCTCCGTGCGGCTGAAGCGCGGCGCGGGCGCGGGCTGTACCGTGCCGTCGACGGTCACGAAGGTCTCGCGTGCCACGTTGTGCGGATGGCGCGGCGCTTCATCCCAATCCAGCACCGGCGCAAAGCACACGTCGGTGCCCTCCATGAGCGCGCACCATTCGTCGCGCGTGCGCTGGCGGAACACTTCCGCCAGACGCGCCTTCAGCTTGGGCCAGTCGGCGGCATTCATTTGCGCGTCGAATTCCGCGTCCTGCTCCAAACCGCAATGCTGCCGCAGCAGCGCATAGAACTGCGGCTCGATCGCGCCGATGGCGACGTAACGGCCGTCGGCACACGCGTAGGTGTCATAGAAGTGCGAACCGGTATCGAGCATGTTCTTGCCACGTTGGTTGCTCCACTGCCCGGCTGCTTTCATGCCGTACATCATGGCGGAGAGCAGCGCCGCGCCGTCGGTCATGGCGGCGTCGACCACCTGTCCCTGGCCGGACTGCGAGCGCTCGTGCAGCGCCGCCAGCAGCCCCACCGCCAGCAGCATGGCGCCGCCGCCGAAATCGCCCACGTAATTAAGCGGCGCCACCGGCGCTTGGCCCGCACGCCCGATGGCGTGCAATGCGCCGGTGAGCGCGATGTAGTTGATGTCGTGGCCGGCGGCGCGCGCCAGCGGCCCGAACTGGCCCCATCCCGTCATGCGGCCGTACACGAGGCGCGTGTTGCGCTTCAGGCACACGTCAGGTCCCAGGCCCAGACGCTCCATGACACCGGGGCGGAAACCTTCCAGCAGCACGTCGGCGCGCTCGATCAAGCCGAGCAAATCCTGCAACGGCTGCGCCGCACGCAAATCCAGCGTGAGGCGCGCGCTGCGGCTGCGGTTGAGCGCATCGTGACCGGGGCGCGTCGCAGCGCCGGGGCGATCGATGGACACCACGTTGGCGCCCAGATCGGCCAGCACCATGGCGCAAAACGGCCCAGGGCCGATGCCGGCCATTTCAACGACCTTCAATCCTGCCAATGGTCCTGCCATGCTGCGTGTCCTCCATATGATGGCGCGCGACCAGACGGATCTCGCCCCCACGCGCCGAAATGATGATGACGAGCAGCGTGCCGGCCCGCCATCGCCGTCCGTGAAACCCGTTGAACTATCGCGGCGCCATGCGAATCGCGCCATCGACGCGGATCGATTCGCCGTTCATGTAGCCGCAGGTGACGAGAAACTCGACCGTGTGCGCGTACTCGTCCGGCTCGCCCAGGCGCTTCGGAAACGGCACCGACGCCGCGAGCGATGCCTTGACGTTGTCGGGCAGCCCCTGCAGCAGCGGCGTGTTGAACAAGCCCGGCATGATGGTGTTGACGCGGATGCCCTCGCCCATCAGGTCGCGCGCGATCGGCAGCGTCATGCCGACGATACCGCCCTTGCTGGCGGAATAGGCCGCTTGTCCGATCTGCCCGTCCTGCGCGGCCACCGAAGCGGTGTTGACGATGGCGCCGCGGTCACCGTCGGCGAGCGGCTGCAGCGTCAGCATGCCGGCCGCCGACTTGGCGATGCAGCGGAACGTGCCGATCAGGTTGATCTGGATGGTGCGCGCGAACTTGTCGAGCGGGTATGAATGGATCTCGCCGGTTTTCTTGTCGCGGCTGGCGGTCTTGAACGCGTCGCCGATGCCGGCGCAGTTGACCAAGATGCGTTCCTGCCCGATGGCCGCGCGCGACTTGGCGAACGCGGCGTCCACCTGCTCGTCCGATGTCACGTCGACCTTGCAGAACACGCCGCCGAGTTCAGTCGCAATGGCAGTCCCCGCTTTGTCGTTGAAGTCGAAGATGGCCACCTTGACGCCGCGGCTCGCGAGCCGGCGCGCCGTCGCGGCGCCCAGGCCGGATGCGCCACCGGTGACGACCGCTGCGATTTTGGAATCCAGTTTCATTGCATTCTCCGTGGTTGTTGGTAGTTGAAAATCTTTTCAGGTGCGACTCGCCTCGACCGATTTTGCCAGCCGCGCCCCCGCTCACGCCCCGGGCGTCGCACCGGCGTACAGGTCCTGATACTGCGCCCGCATCACCTTCTTGTTGGCCTTGCCCACGCTGGTGCGTGCGATGGCGTCGACGAACACCACTTTGTCCGGCAACTGCCAGTCCGCAAAGCGCTTCGAGAGGTGCGTGCGCACGTCATCCACCGACAAGACCGCGCCTTTGCGCAGCGCCACGATGGCCACCGGCCGCTCCTGCCATTTCGGGTGCGGCACGCCGATCACGGCCGCTTCCAGCACCTGCGGGATGGCCATGATGGCGTTTTCCATGTCGATGGACGAAATCCACTCGCCGCCGCTCTTGATCACGTCCTTGGTACGGTCGACGATCTTGACGTAGCCGCGCGCATCCAGCGTCGCCATGTCGCCGCTGCGCCAGTAGCCGTCGTCGGTGAAGCGGTGCGCGACGTCGGCTTGCGGCATGTCGTAATACGTGGCGGTGATCCATGGGCCACGAATGCACAGCTCGCCCGAGGTCTTGCCATCGGCTGGCACCGTCTGGTCCTCGAAGTCCAGAATCTTGACGTCAATCCCGCTCACCGGCAGGCCCTGCTTGCGCTTCAGGTCCCAGAGCTCGTCCTCGCTCAGCTCGGCGCGGGCGCTGGGCTTGTAGCGGTTGACGGTGACCAGCGGCGAGGTTTCGGTGGCGCCGTAGGCATGGATGATCTCGGCCCCGGTTTCCTCGAACAAGCCGCGCATCAGCGCCACCGGCGGTTCGGTCGCGCCGCACGGCATGCGCATCTTGTGCCAATCCGGGTGCAGCCCCTTGGCGCGGAGGGTGCCCAGCATGGGCTGGAACAGCACCGGTGCGCCGGGCATCACGGTCACGTTCTCCCGGATGACCGCCTCGGTGATCATGTCCATGTCGTCCATGGTGTAGCGGCCGGGCAGCACGATCTTGTTCGCGCCCAGCGTGGCCGCCTGCGGCGTGCCCCAGCAACTGGCGTGGAACATGGGCGTGAGCAGCATGGTGCAATCGTCCAGCGAGTTGCCGTAGTTGCACAACGTCGCCATGGCGTGCAGGTAAATCGACCGGTGCGAGTAGTACACGCCTTTGGGCGCGCCCGTGGTGCCGGTGGTGTAGCAGGCGATGGCGGCGGAGCGTTCATCCACCTCGGGCCAGGCGATCTCCGGCGGCGCCGCGGCCAGCAAGTCGTCGTAACGGTAGAGCGGCGCCAGCGTCGTCTTCAGGGCCGAAAGCGGTTTCTTGCCGATCACGATCCAGCCCTTGATCGTCGGCACCTTGTCAGCCACCGCCTCCGCTGCCGGCAGCAGGGTTTCGTCGACCAGGACGAATTGCGCCTTGCTGTGGTTCATCACGTAAGCCAACTGATCCGGCGCCAGGCGCAAATTGAGCTGCAGCATGACCGCCGCGATGCCGGGAATCGACCAGTACAGCTCGAAGTGCTCCCGGTTGTTCCAGTCCAGGATGCCGACCGCATCGCCAGGTTGCACGCCCAGCGCCCGCAAGGCGTTGGCGCCGCGGCAGACGCGCTCGTAGCAGCGCGCGTAGTCGTAGCGCTGCCAACTGCCGTCGGGCTCGCGGTAAACGATTTCGCGCTCGCCGTGGGTGCGCGCCGCATGCCGGATCAGCGTGGTGGTGTTGAGCTGGACGTCGTCGCCCATGGTCGATGGGCAGCCGTGCACGATGGTTCGTGTCATCAAGGTCTCCTGGTGGCCCGCGCCGCCGCGGACTCATGTGGATTCATTGTAGGAACGCGGATCAAAGCGCTCCGTGGTCGCAGTGGGAGAATGGAATCGACAACCAGAACCGAGGAGCATTCCGGATGAGCGCAGCGCAAACCGAACCTGCCGACATGGAGGTGGACTACATCATCGTGGGCGCAGGCTCGGCGGGGTGCCTTCTGGCCAACCGCCTGTCGGCCAGCCCCGGCACCAAGGTCTTGCTGCTGGAAGCCGGCGGACAGGACGACTGGCGCTGGTTCCACATTCCCGTGGGCTACCTGTATTGCATCGGCAACCCGCGCGCCGACTGGTGCTTCAAGACGCGGCCCGACCCCGGCATCAACAACCGGGTGCTCAACTACCCGCGCGGCCGCGTGCTGGGCGGCAGCTCGTCCATCAACGGCATGATCTACATGCGCGGCCAGGCCGCCGATTACGATGGTTGGGCCGCCGCCGGCAACGCCGGCTGGTCGTGGGCCGACGTGCTGCCGATCTTCAAGGCGGTCGAAAACCATCACGCGGGCGCGAGCGCATTCCACGGCGCCGACGGCGAGATGCGGGTGGAACGCCAGCGCCTGTCGTGGGAAATCCTGGATGCGTTCCGCGACGCCATGGCGCAGGCCGGAATTCCCAGGGTCGCCGACTTCAACCGCGGCGACAACGAAGGCTGCGACTATTTCGAAGTGAATCAGCAACGCGGCAAGCGTTGGTCGGCCGCCACGGCATTTCTGCATCCGGTCGAAAAGCGCCCCAACCTGACGGTTCTGACCGGCGCCACGGTGCAATCGCTGGCGCTCACCGGTCCGCGCGCCCAGGGCGTGCGCTTCACACAAGGCGGCCAAAAGAAGCTGGCGCGGGCCCGGGCCGAAGTGATCCTTGCGGCCGGCGCCATCGGCTCGGTGCAACTGCTGCAGCTCTCGGGTATTGGCCCGGGCGCGCTGCTGCAGTCGCTCGGAATTCCCGTGGCGCTGAACCTGCCCGGCGTCGGCGGAAACCTGCAGGATCACTTGCAATTGCGCATGATTTACAAGGTGCATGGCGCAAAAACGCTGAACACCCTCACGCGATCGCTCTGGGGCAAAGCCGCAATGGGCCTGCAGTACGCGCTACGGAAACGCGGGCCGCTCACCATGGCGCCCTCGCAACTGGGCGCTTTTGCCCGCTCGGACGCGAAGCGCCAGCGCGCCAATCTGGAATACCACGTGCAGCCGCTGTCGCTGGAGAAATTCGGCGACGAACTGCACGCGTTTCCGGCGTTCACGGCTTCGGTTGCCAACCTGCAACCCACGAGCCGCGGCACCGTTCGCATCACTTCGCCGCGCCTGGACGATCCGCCCGCCATTCTGTGCAACTACCTGCAGACCGACGCGGATCAGCAGGTCGCCATCGACAGCTTGCGCCTGACCCGGAAAATCGCGGCACAACAGGCCATGGCGCGCTTTGCGCCGGAGGAATACAAACCAGGCGTCAGTTGCGGCAGCGACGTCGATCTGATCAAGGCCGCCGGCGACATCGGCACCACCATCTTCCATCCGGTGGGCACCTGCAAGATGGGAACCGACGAGCTGGCCGTGGTGGACCCGGAGCTGCGCGTGCGCGGCATCGAGCGCCTGCGCGTGATCGACGCGTCCGTCATGCCCACGATCACCTCGGGCAACACCAACAACCCGACCATCATGATTGCCGAGAAAGGCGCGCGCCTGATCTTGGGACAGTGAGGCGCGCCGCCGGCAACACGCCGCCGGCGGCGCACAGGGATACGCGACGCCCCCCAGCACAGGCTGGAAACGCATTCTGGGAACGAGGCGGCCCTCATAGAATGGCCTTCGACCGGCTGCACCGTGCAGCTTCATCCAGCAAACGAGAGGACCTCCATGAAAATCCGATCACTCTTGCCTGCCGCCATGACTGCCGCGCTGGCATTGCCGCTGGCCGCGGGTGCCGCCGACAACCCGAAATTCTCCAAGAACGAAATCGCCATCGGCGTGTTGACCGACATGTCGGGCCCCTACGCCAGCCTGACCGGGCCGGGCGACGTGGCCGCGGCACAGCTTGCCATCGACGAATTCGGCGGGAAGATCGACGGCGTGCCGATCAAGCTGATTTCGGCCGATCACCGCCAAAGCGCCGACGTGTCGTCGGCGAAGGCGCGCGAGTGGATCGACCAGGACGGGGTCGACATGATCACCGGCCTTGGCCAATCGGCACTTGGTTTGGCGGTGCAGGCACTGGCGTCCAGCAAAAAAGTGATCACCATGAACACCGGCGCCGGCTCGACCGACCTGACCGGCTCGCAATGCACCCGGTACGGCATCCACTACAGTTGGGACAACCACGCGGTGGCGGTGGGTACGGCGTCCGCAGTGGTCGAAGCAGGCGGCAAGACCTGGTTCTTCATCGCCGCCGACTACACGTTTGGCAAGTCGCTGCAGGAGCAGGCGACCAAAGTCATTCAGGCGATGGGCGGAAAAGTGGCGGGCGGCGTGCGTGCGCCGCTGGGAACCAACGATTTCTCGTCGTTCCTGTTGCAAGCGCAAGGCTCCAAAGCCCAGGTGATCGGCCTGGCCAACGCGGGTGCCGACACGCTCAACACGATCAAGCAAGCCAACGAATTCGGCATCGTCAAGGGCGGCCAGAAGTTGGCGGCGCTCGTCATGTTCATCACGGACGTGCACGCGCTCGGCCTGCCGGTGGCGCAAGGGCTGCAGTTCACCACGGCGTATTACTGGGATCGCAATGACGCGAGCCGGGCGCTGGGCGAACGCTTCATGAAGGTGCGCAAGGTCATGCCCAACATGGATCAGGCCGGCACGTATTCGGCCGTGCGCACCTATCTGAAAGCGGTTCAAGCCGCCGGCACCGACAACAGCGATGCAGTGCGCGAACAGCTCGGCAAACTGGAGATCGACGACGGGTTTTCCAAGGGCCATATCCGTCCCGATGGCCTGTTCGAGCACGACATGTATCTGGTCGAGGCGAAGAAGCCGGGCGAATCCAAATCGGAATGGGACCTGCTGAAGATCAACAAGACCATTCCGGCCAACGTGGCGTTCATGAGCCTGAAGGACGGCGGCTGCCCGCTGGTGAACAAGTAGCCCGCATCGGCGGCTGACGGGACCGCCGCGCGCGGCCCGTTTTCTCCACGCTATTGCAGCGTGTTCTTCAGGTTGTCGGGAATGGGCAGCGGCGTGACCGCGATGCCCTCTTCGATCAGTTCTTCGGTCTCGGAGCGCGTGGCCTGACCGCGGATCCCGCGCTCTTCCGCCTCGCCGTAATGAATGCGGCGGGCTTCTTCGGCAAAGCGCGGACCGACATCTTCGGTGTGCGCCAGCACCTGGCGCACCATGTCCATCCAGGCGGCCTGCAGTTGCTTGGGCGGCAGCGCGGCCACGGCTTCGCTCGGGACGTGTTCCGCGCGCTTTTCGGTCTTCGCTGGCGCGCGCGCACCGCCACGGAGGTTGAGGCGCGGGGCACTCAACTTCTTGGTCATGTCGGTGTTGCCGCATACGGGGCAGATCACCAGCTTGCGCGCGAGCTGGCTCCGGTAGTCGTCTTCAGACGCAAACCAGCCTTCAAATTCGTGCCCCTGGGCGCACTGCAGATCGAGGACTTTCATGCTGTTACCCACCCGTGCGGTCCGGCGGGCACGCGATTCCACGTCACTTTCCACGCCCCGCTCAGCACATTTTGCAGCCAAAGCGCACCCACGAGTGTCTTGGAATCGATCACGCGGCCACTTTGACACCACGTCAACAATTCGTCAGGCGACGCCTCAAAAATCTCCAGGAACTCGCCCGCGTCCAGCTTGCGCTTGCCAGCGCGCAGCATCCGCGCGAACCAGACGTCGATGGTTTCGTTCGAATAGCCCACGGCCGGTTGCAGCTTCCCTGCAAATGCCCATTCGGTGGCGCAAAAACCGGTTTCCTCGCGCAGTTCACGCTGTGCAGTAGCGAGTGAGTCCTCGCCCGGATCACGTTTTCCGGCAGGAAGTTCGATCAGCGTTTCCCCCACCGGATAACGGAACTGGCGCTCCAGAATCACCGCTTGCGTGCCATCCGCCCGGTCCACGAGCGGAATGATCATGACGGCTCCGGGGTGCATGATGTACTCCCGGTGCCCGACCGTGCCGTCAGGGAGTTCGACATCATCCCGGAACGCATGCAGCAGCCGCCCCTTGAACAGCTCGACGTGCGCGACGCAACGCTCCGTCAGATCCACGATTCAGACTCCATGCCGCGCCAAGTAACGGTAAACGAATCCCGGAAACGCCAACGTGACGAACAGCGCCGCGGTGATCACATAGAACTGCCAGCCTTGCGGGTGGACCTGGCCGGCTGACGCTTCCATGCCCCTGCCAACGAGTCCCACCACCACATACCAGAACGCCAGCTCACCCAACCGGGCAGCGAAGTTCTTCTTGTGGCGCTTGAGCGGCACGACGGCCAGCAGGCGCTGGTTGAGGAACGGCAAATTGGCGGCCACCAGCGCCAGGATGACCAGCAGCCAGACACTGAAGCCTTGCGCCATCAGGTTGCCAGCATCTGGACCGCGGCCTTGGCGCACAGCTCCAACAGGCCGCCGGGCACCAGGCCCAGCACGAGCAGCAGCGCGGCGTTGATCGACATCACGCCCTTCATGTCCAGCGGTGCGGCGAACGTGAAGTCGCCCTTGGGTTCATCGAAATACATGACCTTGATCACGCGGATGTAATAGAACGCGCCGATGAGAGACATGATCACCGCGAAGACCGCAAGCCCAATATAGACCGGCAGCTTGGTGCTGATGAGCGCTTGCAGGATCGCCATCTTGGCCTGGAAGCCGACGAACGGTGGGAAGCCGGTGAGCGACAGCATGCAAATCGCCATGATGCCGGCGTACAGCGGGCTCTTTTTGTTGAGGCCGGCAAAGTCGGAAATCTTGTCGCTTTCAAACCCCTCGCGCGACAGCAGCATGATGATGCCGAAGCTCACCAGCGTCGCCAGCACGTAGGCCAGCACATAGAACATGGCCGAGCTGTAGGCGTTGGCGGCCAGCGCCGTATCGCCGTTGACCACGCCCGACATCAGCCCGAGCAGCACGAAACCCATGTGCGAAATGGCCGAATACGCCAGCATGCGCTTCAGGTTGGTTTGCGCGATGGCGACGATGTTGCCAATCAGCAGCGACGCCACCGCCATCACGCCCAGCATCGGCTGCCAATCCATGGCCAGCGGCAGCAAGCCGTCGACCAGCAGGCGAATGGCCAAGGCAAACGCGCCAATTTCGGGCGCGGCCCCCAGCAGCAGCGTGACCGCCGTCGGCGCGCCCTCGTACACGTCGGGCACCCACATGTGGAACGGCACCGAACTGAGTTTGAAAGCGATGCCCGCCACCGCGAACACGATGCCGAAAACCAGCACACGCTGGTTCAGATGGCCGTTCTGCACCGCCTCGAACACTTTGCTGATATCGAGCGTCCCGGTCGCGCCATACAGCATCGACAAGCCATACAGCAAGAAGCCGGACGCCATCGCACCCAGGATGAAATACTTCATCGCCGCTTCGGCCGCGCCCGAGTTGGTGCGCCACAACGCGACCAGCGCATAGCTCGCCAGCGACAGGCATTCCAGGCCGAGGTAGAGACCCAGGAAATTGTTGGCCGAAATGATGACGAAGATGCCGAAGAGCGACAGCAGCCCCAGGCCATACCACTCGCCGCCGCGCACCATGTCGCGCGCGGCGACGTAGGGGCGCGCGTAAACGAACGTCACGGCCAGGGCGATCGACGCGAAGCACTTGAGCCAGTTGGCCATGACGTCGCTCACCACCAGCCCGCCAAAGCCATAAACCGTCTTGCCGGTGGACGCGTAGTTGGCCGTAACGATCGCGAGCACGATCAGCGTCAGGATCGACAGCACGTAGGCCACCGGCTTGCCGGGGCGCCGATCGAACAGATCCAGCAGCGTGATCGCGCATGCCATCACCAGCAAAATGATTTCCGGATAAACGGCAACCAAACTGAGCCGATCAATCATTCACATCATCCTCAATTCACAGCTTGGAGAGCGCCACTTGCTGCACCAGGTGCGCCACCGACGTGTCCATCAGGTTGGTGAAAAACGCAGGGTACAAGCCCAGCCACAGGACCGTGATGGCCATGAGCGCCATGATGAAGCACTCGCGTGCGTTGATTTCCTTCATGGCGCGCACCTTGCCGTTGGCCACGGCGCCGTAATACACACGCTTGAACATCCAGAGCGAATAGCCGGCGCCGGAAATCAGGCCGGTGGCGATCAGCAGGCCGATCCAGAAATTGACCTTGACCGTGCCCAGGATGACCATCCATTCGCCGACGAACCCGGAGGTTCCCGGCAAGCCGCAATTGGCCATGAAAAAGAGCAGCGCAAACGCGCCGAACCGCGGCATGGAATTGATGACGCCACCAAAGGCCGAAATCTCGTGCGTGTGCAGCCGGTCGTAGAGCACGCCGATGCACAGGAACATGGCGCCCGAGACGAAGCCGTGCGACAGCATTTGCACCACGCCGCCTTCGATGCTCATGCCGGTGAAGCTGAAGAACCCGGCCGTGGTGTAGCCCATGTGGGCAATGGACGAATACGCCACCAGCTTCTTCATGTCGGGCTGCACCAGCGCCACCAAGCCGATGTAAATGATCGCCATGAGCGACAGGAAGATCATGAGCCAGGCCCACTCGTGCGACGCGTCCGGCAGGATCGGCAGCGAAAAGCGCAGGAAGCCGTAGCACCCGAGCTTCAGCATGATGGCGGCCAGGATGACCGAGCCCCCCGTGGGCGCTTCCACGTGCGCATCGGGCAGCCAGGTGTGAATGGGCCACATCGGCACCTTCACGGCAAACGCCGCGAACAGCCCGAAGAACAGCCACGTTTGCGCGGTCGCGGAGAGCGGCAGCGCTTGCCAGTCGAGCACGTTGAAACTGCCGCCGGATCGTGCATACAGATAGATGAACGACACCAGCATCATCAACGAGCCGAGGAAGGTGTACAGGAAGAACTTGATGGCTGCGTAAATCCGGTTCTTGCCGCCCCAGACGCCGATGATCAAATACATCGGCACCAGCGTGGACTCGAACGCCATGTAGAACAAGATGCCGTCGAGCGCGGTGAATACGCCGATCATCATGCCCGACAGAATCAGGAAAGCCGCGTTGTACTGATTGACGCGCTTTTGAATGATTTCCCAGCCGGCGGCAATGACGATGAACGTCATGAACGCGGTCAGCAGCACGAACCAGACCGAAATGCCGTCGACGCCCAAGTGGTAATTGATGTTGAAGCGCGGAATCCACGGCACGTTCTCGACGAACTGCATGCCGGAGGTGTGCGGGTTGAAGCCGACGTACAGCGGAATCGTGACGGCGAAGCTGATGATCGAGCCGATCAGCGCAAACCAGCGCCCGAACCGCACCTGATCAGCGCGATTGAAAAACAGCAAAATGACGCCAAAAACAATCGGCGTCCAAATGGCAAGGCTCAACCACCCCATCTTGTTGTCCTAAATAGCGAATTAGTGTGCGAGCCAGACGAAATACGACATGAGGATCAAGACCCCCATGATCATGGCCAGCGCGTAGTGGTAGAGATAGCCGGACTGAAACCAGCGCGTCACGCCCGCGCCCCAGCCGATAAAGCGCCAGGAGGCATTGACAACCGCGCCTTCGATGATGCCGCGATCGCCGCCCTTCCAGAAAATGTTGCCAATCAGGCGCGAGCCGCCGGCGAACACCGTGACCCACATCCAGTCCAGATAGAACAGGCGGTCGGCAAAGGTGTAGAGCGGCCCGAAGAAGCGCTTGATCTTCTCGGGTGCTTTCGGGTTGATCAGATAGCAATACCACGCCACGGCCACGCCGGCGATGGCCAGATAAAGCGGCAACGTCGTGAAGGAATGGAGCGCCATCGAAAGCGGTCCGTGGATTTCGTCGCGCAAATATGAGATTGCCGGGTGCTGTGCGATGTGAACGACGATCGATTTGCCGAAATAATCACCGAACAGCAGCGGCATGATCGTGAAATAGCCGATCACGATGGAGGGAATCGCCAGCATGATGAGCGGCAGCGTGACCACCCACGGGTTTTCACGCGGCTTGTCGCCCTTGTGGCCGTGCTCGTGTTCAAGTTCCGGGTTGAGGTCGTAGCGCTCGGGCCCGTGGAACGTCATGAAATACATGCGAAACGTATAGAGCGCCGTGACGAACACGCCCGCGACCACGCAAACGTGCGCAAAGCCAGCGCCAGGCAAACTGCTGAACGCCGACGCATCGATGATCGAATCTTTGGAATAAAAACCCGAGAAGAACGGCGTACTAATAAGCGCCAGCGAACCGATCAGGAATGTGATGGTGGTAATCGGCATGTACTTGCGCAGCCCGCCCATCCAGCGCATGTCCTGGTTGTGGTGCATCTGAATGATGACCGAGCCGGCGCCGAGGAACAGCAGCGCCTTGAAGAACGCGTGCGTCATCAAGTGGAAAATGCCCGCCGAATATGCCGAGACACCCAGCCCGACCGCCATGTAGCCGAGCTGCGACAGCGTGGAATACGCCACCACGCGCTTGATGTCGTTCTGGACGATGCCGATGATGCCCATGAAAAGCGCCGTGATGGCACCGATCACCAGCACGAAACTGAGCGCAGCGTCGGAGAACTCGAACAGCGGCGACATGCGCGCCACCATGTAGATGCCGGCCGTCACCATCGTGGCCGCATGGATCAGGGCGGAAATCGGCGTCGGGCCTTCCATGGAATCGGGCAGCCAGACGTGCAGCGGAAATTGCGCCGATTTGCCCATGGCGCCGATGAACAGGCAAATGCACATCACGCTCACGAGCATCCAGTCGGTGTGCGGCAGGATGATCTGGGCCAGTCGCGGCGCCTGCTCGAACACTTCGCGGTAGTTGAGCGTACCGGCGTAGGCATACACCAACGCAATGCCGACGATGAAGCCGAAATCGCCCACGCGGTTGACCATGAAGGCCTTCAGATTGGCCTTGATCGCTTTGTCGCGCGTGAACCAGAAGCCGATCAGCAGGTACGACACCAAGCCCACCGCTTCCCAGCCAAAGAACAGTTGCAGGAAGTTGTTGCTCATGCAGAGCATCAACATCGAGAACGTGAACAGCGAGATGTACGAAAAGAAGCGGTTGTAGCCCGGATCCTCGTGCATGTAGCCGATGGTGTAGATGTGCACCGCGAGCGACACGAACGTCACCACGCACATCATCAGCGCCGCCAACGGGTCGATCAGGAAGCCCACTTCCATCTTCAGGTTGCCGATGGTGAGCCAGTCGTAAATGGTGGCGTCGAAATGCGCACCATCGACCGCGACCTGCTTCAGCACGATGAGCGACAGCACGCACGAAATGAATACGCCCAGGATCGTGACCGAGTGGCACCAGCGCCGGCCGATGACGTTGTTGCCGAACGCGGTGCCGAGGAAACCCGCGATCAGACACGCCACCAGCGGCAGCAGCGGAATCGCCAGCAGCATCGTGACGGAAAGACTCTGATTCATGGCAACTAGCCTTTCAACGAGTTGAGCTCGTCCACGTTGATGGCCAGCTTGATGCGGAACAACGACACCAGAATGGCCAGGCCGATGGCCGCTTCCGCTGCTGCCACGGTCAGGATGAAGAACACGAACACCTGCCCGTTCATGTCACCCAGATAGCGCGAAAAGGCGATGAAGTTGATGTTCACCGCGAGCAGCATCAATTCGATCGCCATCAGCAGCACGATCAGGTTCTTGCGGTTCAGGAAAATCCCGACCATCGCGATGGCAAACAAAATGGCTGCCACCACCAGGTAGTGCGACAACGTCAAAGTCACGATTTCGCCTCCGGGGTCTTCGTTCCACTGGCGGCCGGCGCGGGCGCGGGCGGAGGCGCCGCTTGCGTCGACGCCATCTTGAGAATTTGCACGCGGTCCTTGGGTTGCACGCGCACTTGCAAGCCGGGGTCGATGGCCTTGTTGTCGTGCCGCTCGCGATAGGTCAGCGCAATCGCCGCGATCATCGCCACCAGCAGGATGGTGACCGCCACTTCCACCGGGAACAGATAGTGGCCATAGAGCAGCACCCCCAAGGCCCGGGTATTCGAATACTGGCCGGACTGGTTCAACGCGTCGGCCATCGCGGGCGCGTGCGTCAGGTCGAAGCCGCCCACCACGACGATGCCCATCTCGATGGCAATCACCGCGCCCACCGCCAGCGCCAACGGAAAATTGCGCCAGAAGCCGCGCCGGATCCGTTCGATGTGAATGTCGAGCATCATCACGACGAACAGGAACAGCACCATCACGGCGCCAAGGTAAACCAGCACCAGGATCACCGCCAGGAACTCGGCCTGCAACAGCAGCCACAAGCCGGCGGCCTGGCTGAACGCCAGCATCAGGAACAGCACCGCGTGCACCGGGTTGCGGGCCGTGATGACCTGAAACGCGGCAAACAGCATGACCGCCGAAAACAGGTAAAAGAAAGCAGTCGTGACGTCCATGAGTTTTTCTATGCGATCAATCGAAGCCCGGGCAGCAGCTCAGCGGTATTTGGCGTCGGCCGCGCGCGCGGCGGCGATTTCGGGCTCGTATTTGTCGCCGATGGCGAGCAGCATGTCCTTGGTGAAATACAGGTCGCCGCGCTTTTCGCCGTGGTATTCGAGGATGTCGGTTTCCACGATGGAATCGGTGGGACAGGCTTCCTCGCAGAAGCCGCAGAAGATGCACTTGGTCAAGTCGATGTCGTAGCGCGTGGTGCGGCGCGTGCCGTCCTCGCGCTGGGTGGATTCGATGGTGATGGCCAGGGCCGGGCACACCGCTTCACACAGCTTGCAGGCAATGCAACGCTCCTCGCCGTTGTCGTAACGACGCAGCGCGTGCAAGCCGCGGAAGCGTGGTGAGCGCGGCGTTTTCTCTTCCGGGTACTGGATCGTGGCCTTGCGGCTGAACGCGTAGCGGCCCGTCAAGGCCATGCCCTTGAACATTTCCACGAGCATGAAGCTCTTGAGGAAATCCCGAATGGAGAACGGTGCGGCAGCAACAGAATTCATGATTTGCCCCTTGCTCAATGCCAGATATTCAGCGGACTGAACATCCAGATGCCAACCACCACGAGCCAGAACAGCGTGACCGGAATGAAGACTTTCCAGCCCAGGCGCATGATCTGGTCGTAGCGAAACCGCGGAAACGTGGCGCGGTACCAGATGAAGAGCGAAACCATCAGGAACGTCTTGATGCCGAGCCAGATCCAGCCCGGAATGAAATCAAGCGCGGCGAACGGCGACAGCCAGCCGCCCAGGAACATGATGGTTGCCAAGGCTGACACCAGCAGCATGTTGGCGTATTCGGCCAGGAAGAACACGGCAAATCCCATGCCCGAATACTCGACCATGTGGCCAGCGACGATCTCGGCCTCGCCCTCCACCATGTCGAACGGGTGGCGATTGGTTTCCGCCACGCTGGAAATCTGATAGATCACGAAAATCGGCAGCAGCGGCAGCCAGTTCCATGACAGGAAATTCCAGCCGTGCGAGGCCATTACGCCCTTGGCCTGCCCCATCACGATGGCGGTCAGATTCAGGCTGCCCGAGACCATCACCACCACCAGGAAACAGAAGCCCAGGGCAATTTCGTAGCTCACCATCTGGGCTGTGGCGCGCAGCGCGCCCATGATGGCGTACTTGGAATTCGAGGCCCAGCCGGCAATGATCACGCCATAGACCTCGATCGACGTGATCGCGATCAGCACCAGCAAGCCGGCGTTGACGTTGGACAGCGCGACTTCAGGCCCGAAGGGAACCACCACCCAGGCCGCCAGCGCCGGCATGATCGACAAGAGAGGCCCAAGAAAAAACAGCCCTTTGGCAGCCGCGGTCGGTCGGATGATTTCCTTGGTGAGCAGCTTGAGCGCATCGGCAATCGGTTGCAGCAGGCCCCATGGCCCCACCCGGTTCGGACCCATGCGGGCCTGCATCCATCCCAGGAACTTGCGCTCCCAGAGCGTCAGGTAAGCCACCACGATGAGCAGCGGGATCAGCAGGACGACGATCTTGACCAGATCCCAGATGACTGGCCACAGGATCTCGGCCCACCACGCGCCGGTGAACAGCCCGAAGCCCCAGCTATAGATTCCGTCGATCACGCGGCCACTCCGGTGCGGCCATCGGTGGTTAGCTGCAGCGAAGGCGCGCGACGCACGATGCTGTCAAGCTGATAAATACCAATGGGATTCAAGGTCACGGACTGTGAAGTGAGGGTGATGGCCGCTGCCGTCTTGTTGCTCAGCAGGGAGGCGCCAATCATAGCGACATCGTCCCCGCCCAAAGCCGCCGCCAGCACCTCGCGCGACGTCTGGAACGCCGGCTGCTCAATGCTCAGCAAATCGCCCAGCACGCGCAACACTTTCCAGCCAGGCCGCGTTTCCCCGAGTGGTTTGACGACCGCGTTGAAACTTTGCACGCGGCCCTCGGCGTTCACGTAGGTGCCGGAGGTTTCAGTGAACGGCGCGATCGGCAGGAGCACGTCGCTCACATCCAGGTTGGCCTTGAACGGGCTCAGCGTCACCACCATGCGGCAGCCTTCGAGCGGCACGCCGCGCGTATCCGGGCCGGGTTCGCAATTCAGAAGCAGTGCGGCCTTCAATCCACCGCTCAGCATCTGGCTGGCATTCAAGCCGCCCTCGCCCGGCAGCGCGCCCACCACTTGCGCGCCCACCGTGTTCGCAGCTTCAGTCAGATAGCCAAACGGCGCGCCGACCTGTTCCGCCAGCCACTGCGCCAGCGCCAGCAGGCCGCTGGCCGCCGGATGCTGTGCCGCGGCGTTGCCGAGCAGGATGGCTTTGCGCTCACCCGCCAACAGCGCCTGAGCGACCGACTTGGCGGCGTCCGTGGCCGTGCCGGCAACCGGTGCCTGCACGCCCTTTTCGGCCGCCACCACGGTGGCCACGTCAGCCAGCATTTGCGCCCATTCGCCCGGCTCGCCGATCGACATGGCCGCAAGCTGCATGGCCCAGGCGCCGGGATCGGCGAGCAGCCCCTTGGACGTCAGCGCCGCCACGGCCGCGCCGTTGCGCGTGGCGTGGCGCACGCGCGCACCAAACAGCGGGTGATCCTTGCGCAGGTTGGAACCCACGACCAGAACCGATTGCAGTTCGCCCAGCGCAACGATGGACGTGCCGAGCCAGCGCACGCCCTCGCTGCGCGGAAACGCCTGGTTGCGTAAGCGGTAATCGACGTTCTGACTGCCGAGGCCGCGCATCAGGCGACTCGCCAGGTACAGCTCTTCCAGCGTGCTGTTGGGGCTCACGAGCGCGCCGATGCTGGCGGCGCCGTCGTGCGAGCGAATGTCATGCAAGCCGTTGGCCACGTATTCGAGCGCGGTTTGCCAATCGACTTCCTTCCACTCGCCGCCCTGCTTCAGCATGGGTTTGGTGAGGCGCTCGTCGCTGTTCAGCGCCTCGTAGGAAAAACGGTCGCGATCGGCCAGCCAGCATTCGTTCACTTCTTCGTTTTCGTGCGGCACCACGCGCAGCACGCGGTCGTCCTTGACCTGCACTTCCATGTTGGCGCCGGTGGAATCGTGCGGACTGATGCTCTTGCGCCGCGACAGCTCCCAGGTGCGAGCCGCAAAGCGGAACGGCTTGCTGGTAAGCGCGCCCACCGGGCAGACGTCGATCATGTTGCCCGACAGCTCGGAATCGACCGAGCTGTTCACGAAGGTCTGGATTTCCTCGCGTTCGCCGCGCGCCACCATGCCGAATTCCATCACGCCGCCGATTTCCTGGCCGAAGCGGACGCAGCGCGTGCAATGGATGCAGCGCGTCATTTCCTTCATGGAAATGAGCGGCCCCACTTCCTTGGGCGCCACCGCGCGCTTTTCCTCGATGTAGCGCGACGACGACCAGCCGTAGCCCACGGCCAGGTCCTGCAGCTGGCATTCGCCGCCCTTGTCGCACACCGGGCAATCGAGCGGGTGGTTGATGAGCAGAAACTCCATTACCGCCTTCTGCGCCGCGATCGCCATGGCGCTGTGCGTATGCACCACCATGCCGTTGCCGACCGGCGTGGCGCACGCCGGCATGGGTTTGCGCTGTTTCTCGATTTCGACCAGGCACATGCGGCAGTTGGCCGCGATCGAGAGCTTCTTGTGATAACAGAAGTGCGGAACGTAAATCCCCGCCTGGGCCGCAGCCTGTATCACCATGCTGCCCTCGGCAGCTTCCACTTTCTGGCCGTCGATTTCTAATTCAACCATGAAGCTCTTCCAACAACTGCTACTGCTCAAACGTACTCGGGAACCATGCAGGATTTGTGGTCGATGTGGTACTGAAACTCGTCGCGGAAGTGTTTCAGCATGCCGCGTACCGGCATGGCCGCAGCGTCGCCCAGCGCGCAAATCGTGCGCCCCATGATGTTGCCGGCGATCTCGTCGAGCATCTTCAGATCGACGTCGCGGCCGCCGCCGTCTTCGATGCGCTCGACCATGCGCCAGAGCCAGCCCGTGCCTTCGCGGCACGGCGTGCACTGGCCGCAGGATTCATGCATGTAGAAGTGCGACAGGCGCGCGAGCGACTTCACCATGCAGCGCGTCTCGTCCAGCACGATGACCGCGCCCGAGCCCATCATGGAGCCCGCCTTGGCGATGTCGTCGAAGTCCATCTTGATGTCCATCATGATGGCTGCCGGCAGCACCGGCGCGGACGATCCGCCCGGAATCACCGCCTTCATCTTGTGGCCGTGGCGCACGCCGCCGGCCAATTCCAGCAGCTTGGGGAACGGCGTGCCCAGCGGCACTTCGTAATTGCCGGGCAACTCCACGTCGCCGGTGACCGAAAAGATCTTGGTCCCGCCGCTGTTGCCAATCCCGATTTCAAGGAACGGTTTGGCGCCATTGCGGATGATCCACGGCACCGCGGCGAAGGTTTCGGTGTTGTTTACCGTCGTCGGCCGGCCGTACAGCCCGACCGCGGCCGGAAACGGCGGCTTGAACCGCGGCCAGCCTTTCTTGCCTTCGAGCGATTCCAGCAAGCCGGTTTCCTCGCCGCAGATGTACGCGCCAAAGCCATGGTGTGCGTACAACTGGAAGCTGAAGTCGCTGCCGAGGATGTGGTCGCCCAGATAGCCCGCGGCGCGCGCTTCTTCCAGCGCCTCTTCGAAGCGTTCGTAGACCTGGAAAATTTCGCCGTGAATGTAGTTGTAGGCCACGTGCACGCCCATGGCGTAGCAGCCGATGATCATGCCCTCGATGACGATATGCGGGTTGTAGTGAAGGATGTCCCGGTCCTTGAACGTCCCCGGTTCGCCTTCGTCGGAGTTGCACACCACGTAGGCCGGCGGGGTTTCCTTCTTCGGCATGAAGCTCCACTTCATGCCGGTCGGGAAGCCCGCGCCACCACGGCCGCGCAGACCCGATTCCTTGATGGTCGCGATCAACTCGTCGCGCGTCATTCCAGGGCCGCCATCCTTGCCCAGCACCTTGCGCAGCGCCTGATAGCCGTCGCGCGCTTCGTAATCCTTCAAGCGCCAATTGGTACCGTCGAGCCCCGCATAAATCTGCGGGCTGATGTGCCGGTCGTGGAAGCACGTTTGCGTACCGCTCGCGGCGAACTGACTCAAAACCTGTTGCGGCGTCACGATGCCACCCCCTCGGCCGATTTGAGGCTCGCAATCATTTGCTTCAGCCGTTCTTCGTCCATGTAGCTGCACATCGTCCGGTCGTTCACCAACATGACCGGCGCGTCGCCGCAAGCACCGAGGCACTCGCAGTGCTCGACGGTGAACAGGCCGTCGGCAGAGGTCTCACCATCGCCGACACCGAGTGTTTTTTCGAGGTACTCAAACGCTTCCTGGCCACCATGCAACTGACACGGCAGATTGGTGCAGACGCTGATCTTGTAGCGCCCGACCGGGTGCGGGTTGCACATGTTGTAGAACGACGTGCCTTCGTGAACCGCGATGGGCGGAACGTCCAGGTACTCGGCCAGCGCCTTCTCATTTTCCGGGCTGATCCAGCCGTGCTCCTGCTGGATGATCGCCAAACAGGGCACCATCGCCGAGCGCTTGCGATCCGGCGGGTATTTCGCCACTTCCTTCTCGAAGCGCGCCAGCGTCGCGGAAGAAAAAGTTGCCGACGGTGCCTCGGCCAAGGGTTTGCTCATCGATCAATCTCTCCAAAAACGATGTCCAGGCTGCCGATGATGGCCACCGCGTCGGTCAGCATGTGCCCGCGAACCATTTCATCGAAGGCCGCCAGATGCGGGAACCCGGGCGCGCGGATCTTCAGGCGGTAGGGCTTGTTGGCGCCATCGCTGATGATGTAGATGCCGAATTCGCCCTTGGGGTGCTCGATCGCCGCGTAGGCTTCGCCGGTTGGCACGTGCATGCCTTCGGTGAACAGCTTGAAGTGGTGAATCAAGTCCTCCATGCCGGTCTTCATGCGCTCGCGCGATGGCGGCGCCACCTTGTGGTTGTCGACGATCACCGGCCCGGGGTTCTTGCGCAGCCAGTCGATGCACTGCTTGATGATGCGGTTCGACTGGCGCATTTCTTCCACGCGGACCAGGTAGCGGTCGTAGCTGTCGCCGGTCTTGCCGATGGGAATGTCGAAGTCGAGCTGGTCGTAGACCTCATACGGCTGCTTCTTGCGCAGGTCCCAGGCAACGCCCGAGCCGCGCAACATCGGCCCGGTCAGTCCCAAGTTCAGCGCGCGCTCGGCCGAGACCACGCCGATACCCACCATGCGCTGTTTCCAGATGCGGTTGTCGGTGAGCAGCACTTCGTACTCGTCGACGTGCTTCGGGAACCGGTTGGTGAAATCCTCGATGAAATCGAGCAGCGACCCTTGCCGGTTGGCGTTGATCTTTTCCAGCGACTTGGCGCTGCGCACCTTGCTCGGCTTGTACTGCGGCATGCTGTCGGGCAGATCGCGGTAGACGCCGCCGGGCCGGTAGTACGCCGCGTGCATGCGCGCGCCGGACGCCGCCTCGTACATGTCGAACAGGTCTTCGCGCTCGCGGAAAGTCCAGAGCAACATGGTGGACGCGCCGCAGTCGTGGCCGTGCGAGCCCAGCCACATGAGGTGATTCAGCAAGCGCGTGATTTCATCGAACATCACGCGGATGTACTTGGCGCGGATCGGGATCTCGATGCCCAGCAGCTTCTCGATCGCCAGGCAGTACGAGTGCTCGTTGCACATCATCGACACGTAATCCAGCCGGTCCATGTACGGCAGTGACTGGATGTAGGTGCGCGTTTCGGCCAGCTTCTCGGTGGCGCGATGCAGCAAGCCGATATGCGGATCGGCGCGTTGCACCACCTCGCCGTCGAACTCGAGCACCAGGCGCAGCACGCCGTGCGCCGCCGGGTGCTGCGGGCCGAAGTTGATGGTGTAGTTCTTGATTTCGGCCATTACTGGAACCCTGCGTATTTGTCTTCGCGAATCACGCGCGGCGTGATTTCGCGCGGCTCGATCGACACCGGCACGTAGATCACGCGCTGGCGCTCGGCGTCGTAGCGCATTTCGACCGTGCCGGAAATCGGGAAGTCCTTGCGGAACGGGTGTCCGATAAAGCCGTAATCGGTCAGGATGCGACGCAGGTCGTTGTGGCCTTCGAAGACGATGCCGTACAGGTCGAACGCTTCGCGCTCGTACCAGTTGGCCGCGCTCCAGAGCCCGGTGAGCGACTGCACGCTCGGCAGCTCGTCGTCGTCGCAGAAAACGCGCACGCGCACGCGCTGGTTCAACTCGACCGACAAAAGATGGGAAATCACGGCAAAGCGCTTGCCCGCCCACGTGCGCTCCTCATACGTGGGGCTGCCATAGGCCGAATAATCGACGCCACAGACGTCGAGCAACTGGTCGAACCTGCACTGCGGCGCGTCGCGCAGCGCCGTCATGGCCTCGATGTAGTGCTCGGGCGCCACGATCACCGTGACCTCATCCAGCGCCAGCGTGACGTTCTGCG
The DNA here is from genome assembly GCA_004299095.1 of Burkholderiaceae bacterium. GTDB lineage: Bacteria > Pseudomonadota > Gammaproteobacteria > Burkholderiales > Burkholderiaceae_C > Ottowia. The sequence continues at coordinate 45,486 of SCQQ01000024.1, forward strand.
CCAGCGCCCCAAGCGCGGCGGCGATGTTCTCCCTGAGAACCTCAGGAGCAATTCGGTATTCAGGCACGCTCAACTCCGCGCGATGGTGTTGGTGCGCCGCACTTTTTCCTGCAGCTGGATGATGCCGTAGAGCAGCGCCTCGGCCGTCGGCGGACAGCCGGGCACGTAGACATCGACCGGAACGATGCGGTCGCAGCCACGCACCACCGAGTAGCTGTAGTGGTAGTAGCCGCCGCCGTTGGCGCAGGATCCCATGCTGATGACCCAACGCGGCTCGGCCATCTGGTCGTACACCTTGCGCAAGGCGGGCGCCATCTTGTTCACCAGCGTGCCCGCCACGATCATCAGGTCGGACTGGCGCGGACTGGCGCGGAACACTTCGCAGCCGAAACGCGCCATGTCGTAGCGCGGCGCGGCGGCATGCATCATTTCAACCGCGCAACACGCGAGGCCAAACGTCACCGGCCAGAGCGACCCGGTCTTGGCCCAGTTGATGGCGGCGTCCATGCCGGTCAGCATGAAGCCTTTTTGCGATTGATAAGTTGGATTCATTGCACAGCTCCAGAGAACAACGTTGTTCGACCCGTTGTTCCTACTCCCAGTTCAAAGCGCCCTTTTTCCACTCGTACAGGAAACCGACGAGCAGGATGCCGAGGAAGATCAGCACGCCGATGAAGCCCGTGAGCCCCGCTTCCTTCATCGACACGGCCCAGGGGAAGAGAAAGGCGATTTCGAGGTCGAACAGGATGAACAGGATGGCAACCAGGTAGTAGCGCACGTCGATCTTCATGCGCGCGTCCTCGAACGCTTCAAAGCCGCACTCGTAAGGCGAATCCTTGGCCGGATCGGCCTTGTGCGGCTGCAGGATATCGCCGATCATCAGACACGCCGCACCAACCACGAGCCCTACCAAAATGAATAACAAGACTGGAAGGTAGCCGCTCAGGTCCATGGTGTGTGTCGTGAATTTGTTTGACGAGTGCCGCGGCGCACCTCGCGTGCGCTGCTCCGTATCTGGTGCCGTCGGCGAGACTCGAACTCGCACAGCTTTCGCCACTACCACCTCAAAGTAGCGTGTCTACCAGTTCCACCACGACGGCTTGTTTGGCACTGGTCCTGAAAGCACTGCTTCCAAGGCTGCCAAAGCGAGCGAAGTTTACTCGCAAACGGCGCCGTTACCGGCCACAAAGGGTCTTTTAACGCAGCAATTTACTTGGTCGGAATCTGGTCTGCAGGCGACGCCGGCGCGGCAGGGGTTGCAGGTGCCGGAGGCGTTGCCGGTTTCTGGTTTCCTGCCGCGGGCACCACGCTTTCGGGCACTGTGCCCACACCCGCAGGCGCCGCCGGGGCAGTGGACGCGGGCGCATTCTTGCTCTCTTTTTGTGAAGCGGGCGCTGCGGGCGCCGTGACCGCACCCCGGTCAAGCACGCTGCCGCCCGATTGCGAGGTTGGCACGCTGTAGCCGAAGTGCGCGAGCGCCAGCGTCGTCACCAGGAAAATCGTTGCCAGAACTGCGGTGGCGTGCGACAGAAAATTGGCGCTGCCGGAGGCACCGAACAAGCTGCCGGACGCCCCGCCGCCAAACGACGCGCCCATGTCCGCGCCCTTGCCGTGCTGCAGCAGGATCAGCACCACCAGCGCGATCGCCGACAGGATTTGCAGCACCAGCGCCAGATTCAACAGGAAATTCATCAAACCACTCCAAAGATCACAGGCGCGCCGGCCGTCCTAGCCTGCCGCCGCCACGATTTGCAAAAATTCGGCCGCTTTCAGCGCGGCGCCGCCAATCAATCCGCCGTCGATGTCCGCTTGTGCCAGCAGCGCAGCGGCGTTGTCGGCGTTCATGCTGCCGCCGTAGAGGATTCGCACCCCGGCAGCATCCGTATCGACCGCTTTCAGCCGTGCGCGCAACGCCGCATGCACCTGCTGCGCCTGCTCGGGTGTGGCGCTCTCGCCCGTGCCGATGGCCCAGACCGGCTCGTATGCCACCACCATGCCGGCCAGTCGGCCGTGGTTGATCTGGATCACGGCGTCCAACTGGCGCCGCACCGTGAACTCAGTCAAGCCGTGCTGGCGTTCTTCCAACGTCTCGCCGACGCACACGATCGGCGTGATACCCGCGGCCAGCGCCCGTTCCGCCTTGTGCGCCACGGTGAGATCGCTCTCGTGCTGATAGCGCCGACGCTCGCTGTGGCCGACGATGCAGTAGCGCACGCCGAACTCGGCCAGCATGGAAGCCGCGACGTCCCCGGTATGGGCACCCCCTTCGGCAACCGACACATCCTGGGCGCCGAGTTGCAGCACCGCGTTTTCGCCGCACAACCCACGCACCTGGTGCAAATACACGGCGGGCGGGCACACCACCACGTCGCAACGCGGTTGCCCGATGCCCGCCAGCAACCCATTCACCAGCGCTGCATTGGCAGCCGCGCCGCCATTCATTTTCCAGTTGCCGGCGACCAGCTTCCTGCTCACACGGCACCCCACGTCAAAACGATCTTGCCGACGTGCTGGCTGCTCTCCATGAGCGCATGCGCGCGCGCCGCGCCGCTGGGCAAGCCGTTGGCCGGCGTCAACGCGTCAAACTGGTTGTAGACCACGGGTTTGACCAGTCCGTGCTCGATCCACGGCCAAGCGTGCTGGCGCAGCGCCGCGGCGATCACGCCCTTGAACGCGACCGAACGCACGCGCAAGGTCGACCCGGTGATGGTGAGCCGGCGCGTCATCAGCAAACCGGCATGGAAGTCGGCTTTTGGGCCACCGAGGAGGGCGATGATCACGAGGCGTCCATCGTTCGCCAGGCACTCGACCTCGCGTTTCACGTAATCGCCTGCCACCATATCCAGGATGACGTCGGCGCCGCGGTCGTCCGTCAAGCGGCGCGTTTCCTGGACGAAATCGGCACTCTTGTAGTTGATGGCGTGATCCGCGCCCAGCTTCAGGCAGGCACCACACTTGGCGTCGCTGCCCGCGGTCACGATCACGCGCGCGCCCGCGGCCTTGGCCAACTGGATGGCCGTCACGCCAATGCCGCTGCTGCCGCCTTGGATCAGCAGGGTTTCGCCGCTCTGCAGGCGCCCGCGATCGAACACGTTGGACCACACGGTAAAAAACGTTTCGGGCAGCGACGCCGCCTCGACGTCGCTCAGGCCAGCCGGAACCGGCAGGCACTGCGGAATGGGCGCGGTGCAGTATTCAGCATAACCCCCGCCCGCCAGCAACGCGCACACGCGGTCGCCGATCTTGAACCCGGCCTGCGCCAGGGCGGCCTCATCGCCCGCCTCGATCACGCCAGCCACTTCCAGGCCCGGCAAATCGGACGCGCCCGGCGGCGGCGCGTAATTGCCTTGCCGCTGGAACACGTCGGGGCGGTTCACGCCCGACGCGCTCACGCGAATCAGCGCCTCGCCGGCGCCCGCGACGGGCTTGTCGCGCGTCGCCGGAACCAGGACTTCGGGGCCTCCGTATGCGCGAATCTCAATGCACTTCATGACGGAATCTCCAATATGTCGAATCGACCGATGAGGAGCTTATTTGCCCGAATCGGGACCCGCGTCGGCACCGTTGTCGGTCACCACGCGGTCTTCACGCTCCGGGCGTTCCAGCAGCGCCTTCATCGACAACTTGATGTGGCCGCGGTCGTCGGTACCAAGCACCTTGACGCGCACCACTTGCCCTTCGTGCAGGTAGTCGCTCACTTTTTCGACGCGCTCGTGCGCGATCTGGCTGATGTGCACCAGGCCATCCTTGCCCGGCAGCACGTTCACCAGCGCGCCAAAGTCCAGCACCTTGGTGACCGGGCCTTCGTAGATCTGCCCGATTTCGACTTCAGCCGTCAGCTCCTCGATGCGGCGTCTGGCTTCCTCGGCCTTGGCACCATCGGTGCTGGCGATAGTCACGGTGCCGTCTTCCTGCACGTCGATGGTGGTGCCGGTTTCTTCGGTCAGCGCACGAATCGTGGCGCCGCCCTTGCCGATCACGTCGCGGATCTTCTCCGGATTGATCTTCAGGGTGTAGAGCTTGGGCGCGTAGCTGCTCACTTCGGTCTTGGCCTGGCCCAACGCTTCCTGCATCTTGCCCAGAATGTGCAAGCGTGCTTCCTTGGCCTGCGCCAGCGCCACTTGCATGATTTCCTTGGTGATGCCCTGGATCTTGATATCCATCTGCAGCGCGGTCACGCCGGTGGACGTGCCGGTCACCTTGAAGTCCATGTCGCCCAAGTGATCTTCGTCGCCCAGGATGTCGGTGAGCACCGCAAAGCGGTTGCCCTCCTTGATCAGGCCCATGGCAATCCCCGCCACGTGCGCTTTCAACGGTACGCCGGCATCCATGAGCGACAGGCAGCCGCCACAGGTCGACGCCATCGAGGACGAGCCGTTCGATTCGGTGACTTCCGACACCACGCGGATGGTGTAGGGGAATTCCTCACGGCTCGGCAGCACGGCTTTCAACGCGCGCTTGGCGAGGCGGCCATGGCCGATTTCGCGCCGCTTGGTCGAGCCCATGCGCCCCACTTCGCCGGTGGCGAACGGGGGCATGTTGTAGTGAAACAGGAAGTTGTCCTGAAATTCACCCGCCAGCGCGTCGATGCGCTGCGCGTCACGGTCGGTGCCGAGCGTGGTCACCACCAGCGCCTGCGTTTCGCCGCGCGTGAACAGCGCCGAACCGTGCGTGCGCGGCAGCACGCCGGTGCGGATTTCGATCGGGCGCACGGTGCGCGTGTCGCGGCCGTCGATGCGCGGCTCACCCGCCAGGATCTGGCTGCGGACGATGTGGCGTTCCTGCTCGAACAGCAGCGTATCGACCTCGGCCTCGTCCACGTCGCCGCCTTCGGCTTTCAACGCATCCTTGACTTCGGCATAGGCCACGCGCAGCGCTTGCGTGCGCGCCTGCTTGCCGCGAATCTGATAGGCCGCGCGCAGCTTGGCTTCGGCCAGCGCCGTCACTTTGTCGACGAACGCCTTGTCTTCTTCTTCCGGTTTCCAGGTGCCGTCCTCGGCCCAGAGCGACTTGCCCGCCTCGCGCACCAGGTCATTGATCGCGGCAATGGCGATCCGACCCTGCTCGTGGCCGAACATCACGGCACCCAGCATCACGTCTTCCGGCAGGCGGTCGGCCTCGGATTCGACCATCAGCACGGCGGTCTCGGTACCGGCCACGACCAGGTCGAGCTGGCTGTCCTTGCGCGCGGTCTGGCCCGGATTCAGCACGTATGCGCCATTGATGTAGCCCACGCGCGCCGCGCCGATCGGGCCGTTGAACGGGATGCCGCTGATCGACAAGGCCGCGCTCACGCCGATCATGGCGGGAATGTCGGCGTCCACTTCCGGATTCAGCGAAACCACGTGGATCACCACGTGGACTTCGTTCAGGAAGCCTTCGGGAAACAGCGGACGGATGGGCCGATCGATCAGGCGCGACGTCAGCGTTTCCAGCTCGCTCGGCTTGGCTTCACGGCGGAAGAAATTGCCCGGAATCTTGCCCGCGGCATAGGTTTTCTCGATGTAATCGACCGTCAGCGGGAAAAAGTCCTGCCCCGGCTTGGCCTTCTTGCTGGCGACCACGGTGGCCAGGATCACGGTGCCGTCCACGCTCACCAGCACCGCGCCGGTGGCTTGGCGAGCGACCTCGCCGGTTTCCATCACCACCGTCTTGTCGCCCCACTGAAACGACTTGGTGACCTTGTTGAAAATGCTCATCTCTGCTCCTGTATGGATGCGCTGCGGCAACATTGCGCGAGCGCTGCGGGCCGGTCGCCTGCTGTCGGAGCGCGATGCCATTGCACAAACGCTGCGCCGGTCCGGCAGCTTTTATGCAATGACACAGCGTCGCCCCGCGTGCCGTGCCCAAAAAACGAGGTGCCCGGGGCTTGCACACGCCACGGACACCCACTCTCCCCTACTTGCGCAAGCCCAGCTTGGCAATCAGCGCAAGGTAGCGCTCGGGGCTCTTGTGCTTGAGGTAATCCAGCAGCTTGCGCCGCCGGCTCACCATCCGCAGCAGACCGCGCCGGCCGTGGTGATCCTTGACGTTCTGCTGGAAGTGCGGCGTGAGTTCGTTGATGCGCGCCGTAAGCAGCGCCACCTGCACTTCGGGGCTGCCCGTGTCGTTCGCCGCGCGCGCGTTGTCCTTGACGACAGCCGCCTTGTTCTCTTTCGAGATCATCGTATCGATCCTTGCGTTCCAAATGATTTGACGTGCGAAGCGCGCCGGAACTGCGCGCTTCGTGTGTTTCGCGGGTTGCGGAACCGGCTGATTTTAAGCGATGTTCCTGCGGCTGCCCCGCCTGCCTGCACGGCCGCTCATCTCGATCCCCGTCAGCACCGATTCAGTTGGCGCGCCCAGCGCTTGGCATTCGCTACGGCTGGACAACTTGCCTTGGAATCACACCCACCGAGCATCCGCACTCCTTGGACGGCCTGGATAACCGATTTCATGGTAGCTTCCGCCTTCCCCTTGATGGCGGGTGGCGACGAGCGCCCCATCCGGAGGCAACGCCGAAACCGAGGAGAAAACCCATGCGCCTTGCAGCCACAACCTTGCTCGCGGCCTTTGCCCTGAGCGTTTTTGCCATCGCGCCGGCACACGCTGACATGAGCGTGGTTGCGCAGAGCATGACGACAACAAGCGCGGACCCAGCCGCCAAGCCGAAGAAAAAAGCCAAGGCGAAAAAGAGCCGCGTGAAGATCGACAAAAGCAGCAGCGCCGAGACGCACGCCGAGCGCGAACGGCGGCTGCTGCGTGAATGCAAGGGGCAACCCAACGCGGGCGCCTGCCTCGGGTACACGCGGTAGTTCGCCGCGCTTCCGGAACGGTTCGGGCCCTGACGAAAAATCCGCCAGGGCCCGAACGCTCCTCACTTCAAGGTGCGCCCTGCGCACCTCCCGTCATTCAGGACAACGGAACCGGCACGAACAACTGGTTGCCATCGCGCCAGATCAGCAGCGCCACCGAGTTGCCGGCTTTCTTCAGGATGTTGCGCACCTCGTCCACGCTGGTGGCGGGCTGGCCGTTGATGGCCAGCAGGATGTCGCCCTGTTGCACGCCAGCCGCCGCGGCCGCGCCGCTGGCATCTTCCACCAGCAAGCCACCGCTCACGTGCGCTTGACGGCGTTCATCGGGTTGCAGCGGGCGCAGCGCCAAACCCAGCTTGCCCGAATCGGCGGTGGTCGTTTCAGCCGGCTTGGTGCTGGACGAGCTGCCGATCGCTTGCAGCTTGGCGGTGATTTGCTGGGCCTTGCCGTCGCGCCAGATTTCCATGTGCAGCTCGTCACCTGGCTTGGCCAGCGCGATCATGCTGGGCAGGTCGCTGGATGAGGTGATGTCCTTGCCGTCGGCCTTCAGGATGACGTCGCCCGGCTTGAGTCCCGCAGCCGACGCGGCGCTGTCCTTGTCCACCTTGGCGATCAATGCGCCTTCGGGGCTGGGCAGGCCGAACGAATCGGCAAAGGTCTGGTTCACGTCCTGGATGGTCACGCCCAATTTGGCGTGCTCGACCTTGCCATGCGCCACGATCTGCTGCTCGATGCGCTGCGCCAGTTCGATCGGGATGGCGAACGAGATGCCCTGGAAGCCGCCCGAGCGCGTGTAGATTTGCGAGTTGATCCCGACCACCTGCCCCTGCAGGTTGAACAGCGGCCCGCCCGAATTGCCGGGATTCACCGCCACGTCGGTCTGGATGAACGGCACCGCGCTGTCGTCCGGCAGCGACCGGCCCTTGGCGCTCACGATGCCGGCGGTGACGGAATTCTCGAAACCGAACGGCGAACCGATGGCCAGCACCCAGTCGCCGGGGCGCAGCGTGGTGCTATCACCGAATGTCACGGTGGGCAGGTCATGCGCATCGATCTTCACCACGGCGATATCGGTCTTGGGATCCATGCCCAGCACCTTGGCCTGGTATTCGCGCCGGTCGGTCAGCTTGACGGTGACTTTGGTGGCGCCTTTCACCACATGCGCGTTGGTCAAGATCAAGCCGTCCGGGCTGATGATGAAGCCCGAGCCTTCGCCCCGGATCGGAATGCCTTTCTTGCTCGGCGGGTTGAACTGGAACGCGCCTGGAGGCAGGCCGAACTGCCGCAGGAAGTCGCGCAGGCCTGGGTCGATCTGGCCACTGGCCTCACTCGCGGGCTCGGTGCCCGAGGTGCTGATGTTCACCACCGCCTTGCCTTCGCGCGCCACGATGGCAGCGAAGTTGGGCACTTCCATCATGTTCGGCTGTACGACCGGCACCGTCGCCGTGGCGGCCGGCGTTTGCGCATATGCCGCGTGCGGCAGTTGCCCGATGCCCACCGCCCCAATACCGCCGATCACGCCTGCGGTCAACAGGGCCGCGATCAACCGCGTTTGTTTGAATTTGAATGTCGTCATGACTCGTCCTTCAATGCGTCGCCCCGAAACCGGAGCCGTGAGTGCACTGTGATGAGCCAAACTTAAGCAAAACTTAAAAACGAAAAATATTTTTGCCGGCCGAAAAACCCGCATCCCGAGCCACCGCGCTCAGCCTTTTATTGCCGCACGCGCCGGCCAGCGCACCGTAAAGCTGGCGCCGGCCAGGTCCGCCGAGGCGCCGACCTCCACCGCCGCGCCGCCACGTGCGGCCACGGTTTGCACGATGGCCAAGCCCAAGCCGCTGCCATGGCCGCGCGAGCCGGGCGCGCGATAGAAGCGATCCAGCACGCGCAGCCGGTCCTCGGGCGCGACGCCCGGGCCACTGTCTTCCACGCGCAGCCAGGCGCCGGCTTCGGCCGCCGCGGCGCGCAGCGTCACGCGCACCTGGCCGTGCTCGGGCGCGTAGCGCAAGGCATTTTCCAGCAAGTTGCGCAACAGCACGGCCAGCGCGTCGGCGCTGCCGCGCACTGGCACCGTCGCGTCGCCCGCAAGCGCCACGGCAACCGCACGCCGATCCGCTTCGGCCTGCAAGGCGGCCACGGCCGAGCTCGCCAACGGTGCCAAATCAACCGGCGCTTCCGAACTGGTCTCCGGCGCGCCTTCCTGACGCGCCAGCGTGAGCAACTGTTCGATCAGGCGCGTGGCGCGGTCCACACCGGTCAGCAGGCGCTCGGTCGCCACCTGCCGGGCCTCCGCATCGCCCGCGCGCTGCAGGCTCTGCACCTGCAAGCGCAGAGCAGCGAGGGGCGAGCGCAGTTCGTGCGCTGCGTCGCCGGTGAAGTCGGTCAACGCCCGCCAGGCCGATTCCAGGCGCTGCAGCAGGCCGTTCATTTCCAGCACCAGCGGGCGCAGCTCGGCTGGCAAACCGGCGGTGGGCAACGGCGCCAGATCGCCCGCCGCGCGCGCGGCCAGCACGCGCCGCAGGCGGTCAACCGGCGCCAGCGTGTAGCCCACCACCCACCAGACGATCAGCATGAGCACGGGCGCCAGCAACGCAATCGGCAGCACCGCGCGCACCGCCAGGCGGCCGACGGCGCGGTCGCGCGCAGCCTCCGACTGCGCCACCTGGACCACCTGGATCGGCGTTTCCAGCGTGTAGACGCGGTACGGATCACCGCCGGCGCGCACGTTGGAAAAACCGATCATGGCTTGCGGCGGCAGCAGGCGCCGCGACGGCGAGCGGTAGAGCATGGTGCCGTCGGCGCGCCAGATCTGAATGATCTGGTCCGGCTCGCCCGGCACCGGTGCGGCCGACTCGCTGCCGAGAACGCTGGCCGCCACGCCGCCGGTGAGCGACAGCGCAGTGCGCTCCATCTGGGCATCGAACAGCGCTTCCGTTTCGACGTGCGCGGCGCGCCAGGTCACCACGCCCTGGATCAAGGCGGTCAGCAGGACCGCCAGCAGGAGCAGCAGGGTCAGCCGCCGGCGCAGCGACGGCGCGGCGGTGGCCTTCGGCGCGCGCTCCGCTTTGTCGTGTTGGCGACGCGGCAGCGCCCGGAAGGTCATGTCCGCACCGCTTTCGGCAAGGTCTCGACGGGGTTCGAGTTCGGCACCGAATAGCCCAGACCACGCACGTTCTCGATCAGCGCGGCGCCGAGCTTGCGCCGGATGCCGTGGATGTAGACCTCGACCGCGTTGCTGCTGACTTCCTCGCCCCAGGCGTAGAGCTTGTCCTCCAGTTGCTCGCGCGACAGCACGCGCCCGGGCCGCGCGAGCAGCGCCTGCAGCACCGCCCATTCGCGTGCCGAGAGCGGCACGCCCGCGCCCGCGCGGCTGGCGGTGTGCGTGGCCGGGTCGATGCGCACGTCGCGCCACTGGTAGGTCGTCTCCGCGCCGCCCTGACCGCGGCGCAGCAGCGCGCGCACCCGCGCCAGCAGTTCGTCCAGGTCGTAGGGCTTGACGATGTAGTCGTCAGCGCCGGCGTCGAGCCCGCGCACGCGGTCCGCCACGGCGTCGCGCGCCGTCGCGATCAGCACCGGCAAGGTTTTCTTTTTCGCCCGCAGGGCGCGCAGCACGGTCAGGCCATCGGTGCGCGGCAGGCCCAGGTCGAGCAGCAGCAGGTCATACGGCGTGGTCGCGAGCGCGCTCTGCGCGCTGGCGCCGTCACGGATCCAGTCGACCGCGTAATGCTCGGCGCGCAGCGCGTCCTGCACCACTTCGCCGATCATGGAGTCGTCTTCGACCAGAAGGATCCGCATGGCCTGATTGTGCGGCCAACGCCGCGTGCGACGGCCCGGGGCGCCGCAACTGAGAAAACGTGCCAGATCCGCGGCTACGCGCTGCGGCGCGCAGCCTTGGCGCCATCCGAGCGCGCGCGCTCGATGCGCTGCAAATATTCGGGCTCCACGCCGGTCACGTAACGGCCCGAAAAGCACGAATCGTCGAACTGGTGCAAGTCTTCGTTGCCTTCGGTGATGGCATCGACCAAATCCGGCAAATCCTGGTAGATCAGCCAGTCCGCGCCGATGAATTCGCGCACTTCCTCCACGCTGCGGTCGTGCGCCACGAGTTCGCTCGCGGCCGGCATGTCGATGCCGTACACGTTGGGGTAGCGCACCGGCGGCGCGGCCGAGGCGAAATACACCTTGCGGGCGCCGGCTTCGCGCGCCATCTGCACGATCTGGCGCGAGGTGGTGCCGCGCACGATGGAATCGTCCACC
>SCQQ01000025.1 GCA_004299095.1 Burkholderiaceae bacterium
TTCATCTCGGCCACGTTGCGCAGCGTGATCAGTTCGTAAAAACTGGCGGGCTCCTGCACGTTGGCCACCACGTAATGCGCTTTCAGCCCGTTCAGTGTGAGTTGGATGGCAAAGCGAGTTTGCTGCAAGGAAAGGGCGGTACCGTCGATGGGGAGCAGGATTTTGAAAGCCATGGCGTGATATGTCGGCGCAATCGATGACAGCAGGATAACCGCAACGCGGCGAGGCCACGCGGGCGCGGCGGCGGTCATGAATCGCAGTAAAGTCTGGCCCGCGCCGGCCCCGGGAAAACCGGGCGACTCCGGCGCGGTTTTGCCGACAGCATTCCATCCAACAAGGAGACTTTCATGCGCCGTACCGTACTCAAGACCCTGGCACTCGCGCCCGTGCTGGCCGCGTTCCCGCGCGTGTGGGCGCAAGCTGGCAAGCCTGAGAAAACCAAGCTGGTGATTGCGGTCGGCGGAAAGAATCTCTTTTACTACTTGCCGCTCACGATCGCCGAGCAGTTGGGTTATTTCAAGGACGAGGGGCTGGACGTGCAGATCCCCGATTTCGCCGGCGGCTCCAAGGCGCTGCAAGCCTTGGTGGGGCGCAGTGCCGACGTGGTTTCGGGTGCCTACGAGCACACCATCAACATGCAGGCCAAGGGCCAGTTCATCCAATCGTTCGTGCTGCAGGGGCGGGCGCCGCAAATCGTGCTGGCGGTCTCGACCAAGACCATGCCGGACTACAAGACGATCACCGACCTGAAAGGCAAGAAAATCGGCGTGACCGCGCCAGGATCGTCGACCGCCATGATGGCGAGTTACGTGCTCGCCAAGGCCGGGCTGAAGTCCAGCGACGTGGCGTTCGTGGGCGTGGGCGCATCGAGCGGCGCCATCGCCGCCATGAAATCCGGCCAGATCGACGCCATCGCCAACCTGGACCCGGTGATCACCATGCTGCAGCGCGACCACCTGATCAAGGTGGTGTCCGACACACGCACGCTGAAAGACACGCAAGCGGTGTATGGCGGGCCGATGCCGGCCGCGGTGCTCTACGCCTACACCAGGTTCATCGAAGAGAACCCCAACACCACGCAGGCGCTCACCAACGCCATGGTGCGTGCCTTGCGCTGGCTGCAGACCGCGGGCCCCGCGGAGCTGGTGAAGACCGTGCCGGAATCGTATTTGCTGGGCGACCGCGCGCTTTACCTGGACGCCTGGCAGCACGTCAGGGAAGCGCTTTCGCCCGACGGCCTGATGCCCAAGGAGGGCCCCGCCACGGCGCTGCGCATGTTGCGGACTTTCGAACCCACCATGCAAGACAAGCACATCGATTTGGCCAAGACCTACACCAACGCCTTCGTGCGCAAGGTGCCGGCGAAATTCGCATGATCGGCATGTCATACGAACCGGCGGGTGCGCATGAGCGCCGCGCCGCCGGGCGGTAAGGGCTCGAAAGCAGCGTTGAAATGATGGCAGCTCAAGCAATCGCAGCGCTTGATCTCCAGCACATCACCTGTGCCTTCGGCGGGAACGGAACGCGTCGGGGTTCGGCCGCGCCCGCCTATGTCGCCGTGAAGGACGTCGATCTGGCGGTCGCGCCGGGTGAATTCGTTTCGGTCGTCGGCCCCACGGGTTGCGGCAAGAGCACGTTGCTGAACGTCGGTGCCGGTTTGCTCGCGCCGTCCAGTGGGCGCGTCGAAGTGTTTGGCGAGCCGCTTGCCGGCATCAATCGGCGCGCGGGCTACATGTTCCAGTCGGAATCGCTGATGCCGTGGAAAACGGCACTGGCCAACGTCGTGGCCGGGCTGGTTTTTCGCGACGTCGCGCGCCCCGAGGCCGAACGCAAGGCGTGTGCTTGGCTGGAACGCGTGGGGCTGGCCGGATTCGAGGACCGCTATCCGCACCAGCTCTCTGGCGGCATGCGCAAGCGTGTGGCGATGGCGCAAACGCTCATCCTGGACCCCGACATCATCCTGATGGACGAGCCGTTTTCCGCGCTCGACATTCAAACCCGGCAGCTGATGGAAAACGAGTTGCTGGCGCTCTGGGCCGAACCCGCGCCCGGAAAGGAGGGCGCGCCGCGTGCCGGACGTGCCGTGCTGTTCATCACGCACGATCTGGACGAAGCCATCTCGCTCTCGGATCGGGTGGTGGTGCTGTCGGCCGGTCCGGCCACGCACGCGATGGGCAGCTTCGCGGTCGATTTGCCGCGGCCGCGCAACGTGGCCGAAATCCGCAACCAGGAGCGCTTCACCGAGCTGCGCGCACAAATCTGGGCGGTGCTGCGCGACGAAGTCCTGAAGGGCTACGACCGCCAGAGGCGGGCAGCATGAACCGATTCAAGCTGCGCACCTGGCAGATCAGCCTGCTGGTCGTTTTCCTGGCGGTCTGGTACGTCGCCGCCAATCGCTCCCAGGACATCGCATTCTTTTTCGGCCGGCCGCAGGTGGTGGCCGAACGCCTCTGGAACTGGTTTTTCGTCAACGCCGACATTTATCCGCACTTGTGGGTCACGCTGGTCGAGACGCTGCTCGCGTTCGTGATCGGCACGCTGGCGGGCATTGCCGTGGGCCTGTGGCTGGCGCTCGCACCGTTCGCATCGGCGGTACTGGACCCCTACCTCAAAGGCGCCAACGCCATGCCGCGCGTGATCCTCGCGCCCATCTTCGGCCTCTGGTTCGGCCTCGGCATCTGGTCCAAGGTGGCGCTCGCGGTCACGCTGGTGTTTTTCATCGTGTTTTTCAACGTCTACCAGGGCGTGCGCGAAGTAAGCCCGGTGGTCCTTGCCAACGCCCAGATGCTGGGGGCCAACCGACGCGACCTGATGCGTCACGTGTACGTGCCGAGCGCCATGAGCTGGGTGTTTTCCAGCTTGCACAGCTCGGTCGGACTGGCGTTCGTGGGTGCGGTGGTGGGCGAATACCTGGGATCCGCCAGCGGCGTCGGCTACCTGATCCTGCAAGCCGAAGGCAGCTTCGACGTCGACACGGTGTTTGCCGGCATCGTGTTGCTCACGGCGCTGGCGCTGGTGCTCGACATGCTGGTCACGGTGGCCGAGCGCCGCCTGATGCGCTGGCGCCCGAGCGTGGGGCAGACCGAGAAGCTCTGAACGGGCCGGCCTCGCCGGCCATGAAAAATGACTTCGCTGCTGCGCGGCTCGATGACGGCGGCAGTGCCGCCATGATTGAAGTCATCGGCGCGGAAGCGCCCGTCATTGACGCGTAGCGAAGTCATGCCGGAGCGCAGCAAAGGCGGTCATCCCGCCAGCCGCCCGGTGCGAAGCCTTCTTTCTGGCGCCCTTGGCGCGCGGAACGGCGCCGGTCGCCTACTGAATCTTCGCCTTGGCGCGCAGTTCTTGCTGGTACTTGGCCAGCTGCTGCTGTTCCAGCTGCTGCTTGATCTGCGCTTTCACTTCGTCGAACGCCGGCAACTTCGGAGCGGCGGCATCGCGCACATCGTCGAGGCGAATGATGTGGTAGCCAAACTGGGTTTTCACCGGCTCCTGCGTCATTTCGCCTTTTTTCAGCTTTTCCAGCGCGGCCGCGAACTCGGGCACGTAAGTGCCGGCCGTGGCCCAGCCCAAGTCGCCGCCTTGCGCGCCTGATCCCGGGTCTTTCGAGTCTTTTTTGGCCAGGTCCTCGAACTTGGCGCCGCCGTCGATATCAGCAATGATTTTCTTAGCTTCAGCTTCGTTGTCGACCAAGATGTGGCTCGCCTTGTATTCCTTGGCCCCGGCGGCGGGCGTTTGTTCCTTCACCACCTTGTCGTATTCGGTTTTGGCCTCGGCATCGGTGATCGGATGCGCTTTCTGATAGCGCGCAAACAGTTCATTGGCCAGCAGGCCCTGGCGCGCCAATTCCATCTTGGCGCGGAAGCCCGGCGTGGCTTCCAGGCCGAGGCGCTTGGCTTCTTGCGCAAACACTTCGCGTGCAATCACTTCTTCTTTCAACTGGGACTGCACGCCGGGCGGCACCGGTTGCCCCAAGCGCGCCGCCTGCGCCTTGATCTGCTCTTCCAGCGCCGTCAGGCGCGTCTGCGGCACGGCGACGCCGTTGACGATCGCCACGTTCTGGGCGTAGGCGGGGGTCGCGCCGATCAAAAGCGACGCGAACGCAACGGCGAAAAGTTGTTTTTTCATGATGAACTTCGAGGAAGTGAACCCCGCGGAAAGCGGGGCGTTGGAAGGGGTGCGGACTTCAGGATTGCTGCGCATCGATGGCGATGGCGTGGACGCCGCGGTCGCTGATGAAATCCTGCAGCGCATCGTACACCAGCCGATGGCGCGCCACGCGCGACAAACCGGCGAACGAGGCCGACGTGATGTGCACCCGGAAGTGCGTGCCGAAACCGGTTCCGTTGGCGCCCACGTGGCCTTCGTGCTGCCAGCTTTCGTCGTCGACCTGCACCGCATCGGGGTGCAGTTGTGCGCGCAGGCGTTCGGCCATTTCGTCGGCCAGGGTGGGTTTCATTTCGAGGACTCGTTGCCGCCCGCGGCGATTTGCTTGGGTTCGGTCATGTGGCGCGCCACATACAGACCTTGGCCGACGATGAAGATCAGCGGAAAGACATAGCCCCACAGCTTGAAATCGGCCCATGCGTTGGTTGAGAAATACGCTGCCACGTAGCCGTTGAGCGCGGCCATGAACAGGCAATAAAAAACCCACGCGACACTCAAGCGGTGCCAGACCCGGTCGGGCAGGGCAAGTTGGCTGCCCAGCATGGCTTTCAGGAAATTCTTGTGATAGACCCAGAGTGCCAGCGCCAGGCCGATGGCCATGGCGCCGTACAGCACCGTGGGTTTCCACTTGATGAAACGGTCGTCCTGCAGTGTGAGCGTGAGCGCGCCGAAAATCAGGATCAGCGCCAGCGTTGCCTTGTGCATGGTGCTGAGCTTGCGATCCAGCGCGTAGACAATCGCCATCTGGATCACCGTGGCGCCCATGAGGACCGCAGTGCCCACGTATATGCCGTGCAGCTTGTAGGCCACGAAGAACAGCAGGATGGGGATGAAGTCGAGCAGCAGGCGCATGGAGCGGGTGATTATCGCGGAATGAAGCGGCCGAGGGTTCCAGCAGCGCGAGCGGCGGGCGCGCGGAACAGGGCCTCGATTCGTCGGGAACGGGACGGATCAACGGTCCTTGAAGTCGAGCGCCGCCGAATTCATGCAATAACGCAAATGCGTGGGGCCGGGTCCGTCGTCGAACACGTGTCCCAGGTGCGCACCGCAATTCGCGCACAACGTCTCGGTGCGCACCATGCCGAGGCTTCGGTCCTGGCGCTCGATGATGGCGCCGGGCACCGCGGCTTGCGTGAAACTCGGCCAGCCGCAGCCGGCGTCGAACTTGGCGCTGGATTCGAACAGCTTGGCACCGCAGCAGACGCAGTGGTAGCTGCCGTCGGCCCAATGACTTTCGTATTTGCCGGTAAATGGCCGCTCGGTGGCGGCATGGCGCGTGACTTCATAGGCGCCGGGTTCAGCGCCGCCCTTGTCTTTCAGCAACGCGCGCCATTCGGCGTCGGACTTTTCTACGGTGGTGGTCATGATGAGCAACTGATCTGGATTTGGGATGCCCAGTCGGGCGGGAGGCCGGTCCATTCCGGGTGAGCGGCGGGCGCTTCATACGGGCGCTGAAGCGCCGCCAGCAATTCTTCGAGCAGCGTGAAATCCTTTAGTTTCGCGCGCGCGATGGCGCTTTCCGCCATGTGGTTGCGCAGCACGATCGCCGGATTGGTTTTCTTCATCAAGCCGGGGTCGTGCGCAGCGTGTGCGCACAGCGCGTCGAACTCGTGCAGCAACGCGGCCATGGCGGCGCGGTCGGAGAACAGCGCCAGCACCGGTTCGGCCTTCTGCCCGGTGGCGTAATCGGTCAGGCGCCGCCAGAAAATGGTGTAGTCGGTGTGGTCGCGCGCCATCAGTTCGAGCGTGCGGGCAATCCATTGCGAGATGTCAGGTGAGACTTCAGCGAAGCCCGCCTTGCGCGCCATTTGGCGCGCATAAGCGGCCGAGAACGCAGCGCCGAAGCCGTCCAGGATCTTTTGCGCCGGCGCCGGCTCGCGAATCAGCGGCATCAGCGCCGTGGCCAGCGCACACAGGTTCCAGTGCGCGATCGCCGGCTGGTTCTGGTAGGCGTAGCGGCCGTAGTGATCCGAGTGGTTGCAGATGTGCGCCGGATCGAACGCGTCCATGAACTGGAACGGCCCGTAATCCATGGTGAGCCCGAGGATGCTCATGTTGTCGGTGTTCATCACGCCGTGCATGAAGCCCACTGCCTGCCACTGCGCCAGCAGCCGCGCGGTGCGCCGCACCACGGTTTTCAGCAGCGCGACGTAGGGGTTGTCGGTTCCCAGGCAGGCGCGCTCATGCTGCGCGATCACCAGGTCGGCCAGCTTTTTCAGCTCGTCGTGCTCGCCCGAATAACTGAAATGCTCGAAGTGGCCAAAGCGGATGAAACTCGGCGCGACCCGCGCGACGATGGCCGCCGTTTCGACCGTTTCTCGCAGCACCGGCTGGTCAGAGCCAGTAATGCAGAGCGCCCGCGTGGTCGGGATGCCGAGCGCGTGCATGGCTTCGCTGCACAGGAATTCGCGGATGGTCGAGCGCAGCACGGCGCGGCCGTCGGCGCCGCGCGAATAGGGCGTGCGGCCGCTACCTTTCAGTTGCAGTTCGTCGCCATTCGCGAGCAGCCCGAGGAGCAGCGCGCGGCCGTCGCCCAGTTGTCCGGCCCAGACGCCGAATTGGTGACCGCTGTAGACCGTGGCGACCGGCTCGCTTTCAGGCAGCACGGTGTTGCCGCTGAAGACCTGCAGGGCGTCGTCGCTCGCGAGCCAATCAGGGGCGATGTCCAGTTCGCGTGCCAATGCCGGGTTGCGGATGACCCAGTACGGATCAGGGAGCGGCGCTGGACGGACGCGCGTATAGAAGGCATCGCCCAACTCGTCGAATGGCACGTTTCGGACCGAATACGGGAAACTGCTTGCGACAACTGCGACCATGCGGCTATTGTCGGCTGCGATGCAATTTCACGTCGCTTGCGGGGCTTGTGCCAGATAACCGGGGGCAATTTGGGTTCGACAGGGACTGTCAAGGACGCTCCATGGATAACCCGAGCGAAGGCGCACGCGCTGGATTCGGATGGATTGCAAGGCGCTTTTTGCCGGCAATAGCCGGGCTATTACCAAGGAAAACAACGTGGCAGACCGCCGAAGCCCGGCGATGCGCAATGCGTGACGCGCGAGAGGCCATGCAGGGCGTCCTCAACGCAATGGGTCGTGGTTCGCCCGCCAAAACGCCCCGTGCGTCCGAGTGTCGACGACTGTGCCCATCCTGTTCACGCGTCTTTGTGCCGTTTTGCGGATTGCCGGCGCAACGAGATCGGTGACTGCCCGAATTCGGTCTTGAACCACCGCGCAAAGGCGCTATGCGTGCTGTACCCGAGCAGGTCGGCAATATGCTCGAGGCTGTAATGCGGATTGACGATATATCGCCGCACGAGATTTCTTTTTGCTTCCGCGAGCAGCACGGTGAAGCTCGTGCCCGTTTCATCCAGCTCACGCTGCAGGGTGCGCAGGCTTCGGCCCAGGTTCCGCGCCACCAATTCGCACGTGACGCGTCCCGAAGGCAGCATCACGTAGATCATGCGGCGGACCTCGTCGCTCACCTGCGCATCGTTCGGCTCGGCCGCCGGCTCCAACATCTCTTCCGCGTAATGGACCAACAACGGATCGGCTGACGGATTGGATGCGTCGAGGTCGGACGCGAGGCAAACGATACCGTTGAAATCCGCGTTGAATACCACGGTGCACGAGAACATGGCGCGATGCACCGTCGGATCAGACGGCGAATCATGGCTGAAGTGGACGCTCTTGGGCCGCCAACGCGACCCGAGGAGCCCCTCGCATATGCGGTAGAGGACACCGACCGCCATCTCGATGTCCTGTCGTCCCGACGAACGCGCCATGACCTCCTCGCGAATGATGACCAGTGAGCCCGCGTTCTCGATGTGCAGCACTAGCGCATCGTTGAGCAAGTGCAGGCGATCAATGATCGTCGTGAGCACGTCGCGCAGAGTCGCTTGGTAGGTGAGCAGCAGGCTTGTCGAGCCGAGATTCGACAGTTTGCGCGACTGCACCATGCGCAGTCCTATCGAGTCACATCCAGTGGCCCTTGCTGCGTCTTCGAGGAGCCACGCGACTTTGTTGGCCGGCAAGCGCAGGTCAGGGTTCTTCAACGCCTTCTGGGACAAACCGGCGCGCCGCATGGCCGCGTCGACGTCATAGCCAAACGCCGCGGTGACTTCTCTGAAGTTCTTCAGTGCCGCCGCGCGTACGAATTTTTCCGCCACTTGATTGCTCGCTACTGGGATCCGCTGGACGATTTTGGCATGAAATGCTAACCGCATGGCGTCGATCGGTGCGCGCAGTAAAGCAACCCTGCCTACAGTGCGAAAGCATAGCTATCGGAAGAATAGCCACCACCTCTAACTTGGAGACGCATCGTGAAAATCAAACCGCTGACCTGTGCGATCGGCGCCGAATTAGCTGACATCAGACTTGGAGACGCCGCGCACGACGACAGTCTCTTCGCTGAAGTAAAAGCCGCGCTGCTCAAATACAAAGTCGTGTTCTTGCGCGACCAGCAGGATATGACCCGTGCCGATCACGTCGCGTTCGCGCATCGATTCGGCGAGCTGGAAGATCACCCGGTGGTTGGCAGCGATCCCGATTATCCTGGTTTAGTGAGAATTTATAAATCTCCCGACAAACCAGTCGAGCATTATGAAAACGCCTGGCACAGCGACGGCACCTGGCGGGAGACGCCGACGATGGGTTGTGTCCTGCATTGCGTGGAATGCCCCACTGAAGGAGGCGACACGATATGGGCAAATATGGCACTTGCCTATGAGAAATTGCCGCAACATATCAAAGACATAATTGCGCCGCTGCGCGCGAGCCATAGCATCGAATGTTCGTTTGGTGCCGTGATGCCAATCGAAAAACGACATGCACTCAAGGCACAATATCCAGATGCTGAGCATCCGGTTGTCCGTACCCACCCAGAGACGGGCGAAAAGGTATTGTTCGTCAACGCTTTTACGACTCACTTGATCAATTTCCACACTCCCGCCAACGTGCGCGTGGGTCAGGATGCCACGCGGGGCAGTGCGGAGCTTTTGCAGTATTTGGTCGATCAGGCGGCAATTCCTGAATACCAAGTGAGATGGCGTTGGCAACCGGGCAGCGTCGCCATCTGGGATAACCGTTCGACGCAGCATTATGCCGTGATGGATTATCCGCCTTGCCATCGCAAGATGGAACGGGCCGCAATCATCGGCGACAAACCATTCTAGCCAAAGGTGGCTGACCTCGAAATAGTTCCCATATTTTCAGTCAAACGATCGACGTGAATCCGACAAAACCAAAAATATAAAAACATGCACAAAAAAATAATCACCATGACGGTATCAGCATTCGCTGTGGTACCTGCGTTCGCGCAGTCGTCCGTAACGCTGTACGGCACCGCTGATGCGGGGGTAGGCAAGACCTTGGTCGGCGGTAGCGGCAAAACGGAAATGATTTCCGGCAGCCTCATGAACAACTCTACCAGCTATATCGAATTCACTGGACGGGAGGACCTGGGTGGAGGCCTGAATTCAGGATTTGATTTTGGAAGCAACCTGAACTTGAAAGACGGCAGCAACCTCACGACCGGGCCCGGGGCCGGCTATTGGGGTCGTACATCGAAAATCTGGCTGGGAGGCCCATGGGGTACGCTCCAGTTGGGTCGCACCTACAATCCAGCTTTTTTGGCCATGATCAGTTGGCAGTTGACCATGGCTGCGAATTATTCCGTCGTCGGTAACACCTACAACTGGGGTGGAAACGGGGTCCGGCAAAATGGCTTGATCGATTACCGCACACCGAATTTCAACGGATTCAGCGGTGATGTGAGTTATATCATGAAGGACAATAACATCATCAACGGGACCGGGTACGCTCGGTGGGACGGGGCTATCAGATATTCAGCCGGTCCAGTCGTGGCAGCACTCTCGGCAGATAAGACCGATGGCTCAAAAACCAGTTACACGCTTGGCGGGAAGTACAAATTTGGGCAATTTTCGTTCGCATCGTCGTATAACCAGTCTGCCCGGAATGATGCGCTTCGACGCGGATTTTCACTGGGTGGTCAAGGCGCCTTTGGGGCAATGACATTGACGCTTGACGTGACACGCGATATCAAGAACGACTGGAACATGAGAAAATATACCAATGAGCTGGTCGAGGCGCGCTATGCGCTATCCAAGCGGACCTTTGTTTATGCCGCATACCTGCACCTTGATGGAAGTGGTAACTACGGTGTTGGTCTTCGTCACAATTTCTAACCTGATTACGTGTGGCGGGTCGCGTATGGGAACATCTTATTTTTAACTCGCGTTTTTTGGAGAGCATCATGAACTTCCTCGATGGTCATCTTTACCCCGAAAACCAGCAGCCTTTGATCATCACCGCTGCCCCTTACGGTCCGGAGTGGATCCCCTCCGATTTTCCGGAGGATATCCCGGTCTCGATGAAGGCCCAAATCCAGAAGGCGGTTGATTGTTACAACGCCGGCGCTTCGGTCCTTCACCTGCACGTTCGCGAAGAGGATGGCAAAGGCAGCAAACGCCTGTCGAGGTTCAATGAACTAATCGCCGGCGTGCGCAAGGCGGTGCCCGAGATGGTCATCCAGATCGGGGGATCGATCAGCTTCGCGCCCGAGTCCGAAGGCGCTGTTGCGAAGTGGCTGTCGGACGACACGCGGCACATGCTGGCCGAACTCGAACCGAAGCCCGACCAGGTGACCGTGACCGTCAACACCACGCAAATGAACGTGATCGAACACATGGAAGAAGCCGATATCGCGGGGACTTCCATGGCCACGCCCGCGGGGCGCCGCGTGAAGCGCGCTGAGATATTTGCGCCTTGATTTGTGCGATATTTGATTGCCCATTGCTTTGCAGTGTGAGCAACGGAATTACGCGGATGGTAATCCGCGGCTTCGGTGGCCGGCCCCCGGTTCCCCGAAGGGCGCACACCTTTCAAACGGGAGATGACATATGGCTACGACGCGTCTCTACTGCAGCCGATGCCGTGAAAACTATCGTGAACGCATTGCGCGCTACAGGATTGAGCCATCCATTTTCCGCCGCGTGACTGTGACGGCTCACAACCCTAACGGAACGTACCAGTGCCAATGCGAATGCGGGCACAAATGGACATCTTGTTCCCCCGAAGCCGAACAGCTTTTCGCTCAGCTGCAGGGCGGATAGTCGCGGCTACACCTCCCCGCTGTCGAGCGGTAGATCCGGAGCGGGCGCCTGGATGACGCCGTCGCGCACGTAGTAGTGCTGACCGACGGTGGCCTCGCCCAGGGCGCGCAGGGTGCCGCCGCTGGCGAGTTGCAGGGTGGCGGTGCCGTCGGCGTAGGCGATGGCTTTGCCGACTTGCAGGGGGCCGGCGGCGAACAGGTCGCGCCAGTCGGTGAAGAGGTTGCTGCTCATGCGGGCGCCTGCACTGTGAGGGTCTGGTCGATGCGCGAGCCGGCCTGGCGCACTTCGGTGGAGCGGACGATGCCGGTGCGTTGGACCGCCGCGTCGTCGGTGTAGCGCAGCAGGGTGCCGGGCTTGATGATGCCGGTCTCGGGCAAGAGCATGAGCTGCAGCGTTTCCTCGACCTGGCGGCCGGTGTCGGACAGATCGGCGATGGCGCGCTGGTTCGCGGCGGCGGCGTCCACCAGCAGCGGGTGCACGGCCATGGGCGCGGGCGTGGCGCCGGGCGTGCCGGCGCGCTTGCGGTAGTAGTTCTTGGTGCCGGGCGTGCCCTGCATGTAGAGCGCGTCGTAGTCGGGTTTTTGTACCCACGCGACTTCCTCGACCGTGGCGATGCCGGCGGGCAGTTCCAGGTCAGGGGTGGCGCTGGCCAGCTCCCACGAGCGCGCGGGCCACGCGGGCAGGATGCGCAGGGTTTGGGCGGTGTCGTGCGGCTGGACGTACGCGCCGGCCGCGGCGGCGATGTCGCTCACGGCGCTGATCCATGTGCCCTGGTGGCTCCACGTGTCGGCGGGGATGGGCCAGTCGGTGATCTTCCAGTCGAGCGTCCAGCCCATGCTCACGCCGTTGGCGGTGAGCACCTCCAGCATGAGCTGCTGCGCGTTGATCATGGCGGGCTGGCTGAAGCTCTGCTCGGGCGCATAGGGCGCGTCGAGCAGCGCGGCCTTGCCGCGGCCCTCCACGTCGACCACGGCGCGCGGGAAGCGCACCGAGCGGCGCAGCGATTCGACCAGCATGCGGAAGGGCTGGCCGTTGACGGTGATTTCCAGCTCCGCAGGGTCGCCGCCCGCCGCGGGCTGCAGCAGCGGCTCGGCGCTGGCGTGAAACGACACCGAGAAGCCCCAGGTCCAGGAGCGCCAGTCGAGGCGCATGGAAAAGCCGCTGTCGAGCGCGGGCAGGAGCTGGCCGGTATCGGCGCGGCGCACTTCGATCGAATTGATCACGACGTAGCTCCGGCGGCGCGCGATGACGACGGACGCGCCGGGGCCGGGCGGCGTGACGGTGCCCGCTTTGCAGCAGATGAAAACCATCTTGCCATCGCCCGTGAATGCGCGCTCGAAGACCAGCAGGCCCAGGCGCGCGGGGTCGTAGCACAGGTCGCGGCCGTCGTCGGGCTGGTCGTGCCACGAGTAGCCGGGCGGCGGCTTGCGGGCGTTTTGCCAGTGGTGCGCGAGCAGGCCGCGCAGCGGCGTGGCGTCTGCGGCCACTTCTTGCAGCCAGCGGCGCGCGGCGGCGGCGTCTTGCCAGTGCAGGTTGGCCGTGCCGCGCAGGCGCTGCAGGTCTTGCCAACGGTGCGCGAGGGGGTGGCGCAGCGCGGCGGCGTCTTGCCAGTGCAGGCCGATGATGTTGCGCCGGCGCGTGGTGTCTTGCCAGCCGGTTGCGTCGGCGCTGCGGCGCGCGGAGGTATCTTGCCAGTGCGTGGCGTCGATGCGGCGCCGGCGGTCGGTGTCTTGCCAGCTTGCGGCGATGGCGGCCGGGCGCGGCGTGGCGTCTTCCCAATGATTTGCGGCGGCGCCGATGGCGGGGTCGGATTGCTGCCACGCGCTGGCCGCGGCGCTTGCGGTGCGCGTGGCGTCTTGCCAGGTGTCGCCGGCGTGGTGGCGCAGGCCGCGGCTGACGTTGGCGTCCCACGCCAGGCCGACGGTTGCGGCCAGGTCGTCGGCGAGGATGGTGTCGATGCCCGCATGCACGACGACTGCGACGCCGATTTGTGCGCGCAGGTCATCCGCGATGTCGGCATCCAGGGCGACGTCTGGCACCGGCGTGCTGTCGTCGCCGCGCGCGCCGAAGACGAGCCTGCCGCCGTCCCTCGCGGGCAGCCAGAAGACGAGCTTGCCGCTGAGTGCTGGTGTATCGGGTGCGCCGGCCACATCGCGTTACCCAATGAGCGCGGTGGCGAGTCGCAGGACGCCGCCGGCGTAGAGCCGCGTGCCGGCAGTGCCGGACACGACGAATGGCCCGACGCCGTCGGGGTGCGGCACGACGGCGCCGTCCGCATCAGTGTAGTTGCCCGCCGCGTCGGTCACGTGTCCGCTGGCGATGGGCGCGCCGTCGGCGTCGCACCACTCGCCGTAGCTGGCGCCGCCGTCGGCCAGCACCAGGTCGTCGGTGGCGGCCTGGGCGAGCTGGATGCGACCGGCGGCGTCCACGCTGCCGCAGGGGCGGGCCAGCACACGCACGGCAAGCAACGTGTCGCCCGGCGCGGTGTAGAGTTTGATGCTGCTAGCGCCGGCGCCGGTATCAGCCAGCTTGATGCTGGCGGCGTTGCGTGCCGCGCGCAGTGCAGATGTTGGATTGAGCGCAGCCATGGTCACGTGACTGCAAACGGCTCGGTAGGCGGCACGAACGGCCCGGTGTAGCGCGCAACGCCGTTGGTTATGCGCACCGATGCCACGTCACCCTCATACCAGTTCGGGAACAGGGTGTAATCAAACGATCCGATCCGGGTGCCGTACGAAGGCGACGCATAAAACGGCGCAAGCGGCGCGGCCCCACCGCTTGCGCCGTTGACGTAGACCGTAAGTGCTTTGTTGCGATTGACCAGCGCGACGTGCGTCCACTGGCCCACCGTCGGCAGGATCGTCGAATCCAGCTGTGTCGATGGCGTGCCGGAGCCGTTTGAGCTGAACGAGCTGCGCAACAGGCCGGCGTTGCAGTTGATCCACCAGCTCAGCGCGTTTGCGTTGCCGTTGCCGCGCGAAATAACCTGATTGGCGTGCGTTACGTTCGGAATGCGCAGCCACAGCTCGACGGTGAAATCCTGGTCGTAGACCAGACGCTGGCCGTCAGCATAGGCGGCTTGCAAGGACTGGCTGGCACCGTTGAATGTCACATAGCCGTCACCGAACGGCCCGCCGCTCGCGTGTACGACCGGGCCGCCGATCGGCGTGAGCACAGCGCCCGTGTAATCGGTGGCCGCGGGCGGCGTTGCAACCGCGTCCACGATGATCAGATTGACAACTTTGTCGACGTAAACGTCGAGCGAGGTCCGGACCGCGACATTCCGCGTTTTCTGCGCGCCACGCGCATCGGTCACGCGAACGCTGAAGTTCTTTTGCCCGGCGACGCCGGGCGTGCCCGAGAGCACGCCGGTGACACCGTCGAGGCTCAGGCCGACGGGCAGCGCGCCGGTGCTGACGGCATAGGCATACGGTGGCTCGCCACCGCGCGCGGTGAACGCCTGCGGATCGATCGGCACGCCGGTTTGCACGATGCCGGTCGGCCACTGCTTGCGCATGGCAATCTCGAGCGGGCGCAGCCGCAGATCGATGGTGAGCGGGACGCGCGTGGTTTTGCCGGCCTCGCTCACGTCGATCGCGGCCGCGTATCGTCCGGGCGCGCCGGTGGGCGCCGCGGCGGACAGAAACCGGCCGGACAGTTGTGCGCCAGACGGCAGCGTGCCCTCGGCCAGAGTGACCGCCGCGGGCTCCTGTGCACCGAGCAGCGGCAGGTCGGCCGCAAAGGGCTCACCCACGATCATCGTGACGGGCGCAATCTGCAGCGCGCCGGCGCGCACGGGACCGGCGGCCACGGCCTCGTATTGCCCACCCGGATCGAGCGCGACGGGGACGTAATCCACGCCGGCTTCGAGCGTGTCTGCGCTGTATTTGCCATGCGCGTCGGACGCGCCGACCCATGCGCGCTTGCCGTCGGCGGCCCGGTGCAGCGCGACGATGGCGCCCGGCATCGGCAGCTCGGGCGCATTGGCATCGGCCCGGTACAACACTTGATCGGCAACGCGCCCCGGCGTGACGACCGGCGAGCGCATGTCGCGCGCCAGTTGAGTAAGGTCGAGCCGGTCAACGACGAGCACCCGCTATCTCCACGGCCCAGTAATGTCCACGAGGTAAACGCCGGACGGCAATGCCTGCCCGCGCGTGCCCGTGGCCACCGCTTTATACAAGCGCGCCCCCGCAGCTGAATTGCCGGTCAGCACGTCGCCATCGGCGACGGCCGCGCCGACAGTTTGAGGTATGTGCACCACGCCCGGCAGCCGCGCGCGCAAATCCGCGGCCGGAGCAAACGCGAGCATCGGCGTAGTGATCACACGGCCGTTGGGGGCATCGTTCGCCAGCGCGCCGAACGTTGCGCTGGCGCCCGACACGTTGGCGCCGCCCGTCAGCGTACGCACGCTCCCGTTCGGCGAGACGTTGGCGCCGGCACGGTCCATTGACAGCGCCAGCGCTCCGGTCGCGCCTGCGGTGTAGGCAGAATCGATCGCGCCGTTGGCCAGATCGGTCTCAACCACGCTGCCTTGCACGGAGAGAAATGTCGACCAGGGGTCGCCGGCCCAATCGAATGGCAGCGGGTCGCCGAACCCGCGCGCCGGCGCGGCGGTATACGCGGCATTGATGGACGTTCCCGGCGCGATAGCCAGAATGAACGCGCGTGAATCGGCAAAGAGCCGCCATTTGATTGCCGCGGTCGAAGTCACGTAGCTTTTGAGCCAGCGGCTCTCGGTAACTTGCGCTGCCGTGGGGAAAAGACCGGTGCCAGTATCCACATCGGTCATGGCGGTGTAGCCGGCAACGCGGGCCCATCGTGCATCCGCGCCATCATCGACGCGCAAGAAATGCTGCGCGGACAGCGTGTCCGTGCTGCGATACACCGCTTTGTTCGTGCCGCCGTAGCGCTTTTCCCACGCGTCGCCAAACCCGGCGATCTTGACTGTAATCGTCCCCGTCGCGGCGCCGTCCGCGGCGCTGGTTGCAAACGTGAATGACGTTGCGGTCGACGCGAGCACGCGACATTCGCCGTTGAGTTCTGTCGGCGCCGCGCCGCTGAGCAGAACGACCGCGTTCGGCGGGAAGGCACCGCCCGACGTGACGGTTGCGGTGGCGATGCCACCCGCGACCACAAGCGATTGCAACGTCGTCCCGCCGAAACCTGTAAGCAGGCACGCATCGAGCACGCTGAGCAACGCGCCCGCGGTGCCGGACAGCACCGGCGCGCCGCGCATGTCGCTGGAAAACCATTTGACGGGATAGCTCGTCATGCCATTACTCAAACGGCCCCGCCGGCAGCTTATCAACATCGCCGCGCTGTTCGAGCAGGAATGAATAGTCCCCGCCCGGCGGGGTGCCGGGCTGGATCGAACGGATCACGTCCACCGGGAAGCTGGCGCCGACGGTGTCGATGAAGAGGGTGTTGCCGGCCACCCAGCCGCTGCCCCAGCCGGCAGCCTTGACGGTCATGTAGGGCTGGCCGCTGGCGGGGTTGATGGGGGCGAAGTTGGCGTTGATGGTGCCGCTGGCGACTTGGCCGAAGTGCTGGCCGATCAGATCGAACGTGGTGGCATCGCTGCGCAGGCGCAGGGCCCAGCGCTCGGTGATGGCGCCGATGTTGGCGACGGTGATGGGGAAATTGACGGCGTCGTATTTGCCGACCGACGCATCGCCGCTCAGACCATCGACCCAGTTCACGCCGTCCCACGTCTTCTGGCCGTAGGTGCGGCTGACGCGCGCGAACAGGTCGCCCTGGCGCAGCGCGCTGCTGATGACGGCGCCCACGCCGAGGTCGATGCCAAGCGGCAGCGTGAGGCGCACGGTGCCGTCGATGCGCACCTCGGCAATGCGTCGGTAGACCTCTTGGCGCGCGTAGACCTCGACCTGCGCGGGCATGGCTGAGACGTCGATGAAGGTGACTTTGCCGGCATCGAGGTCAACGCTCCAGCCATCGGCAATGGCCTCCTTGGTGGCGGCATCGAGCACGCGCACGAGCGAGAGGCGCGGCGTGCCCACGTCGTAGACCTGCGCGTTGCTGGGCGCGAACGCCACGCCTTCAATGGTTTTGGCGGCCACCAGCAGGTCGCCGGGGCGGAACACGGCCACGCGGCCATCGGCGGGCAGTGCGGTCGGGTCCAGGCCCAAGAGCTCGCTGTCGATCGGCAGGTAAATGAACGAGACGATGCTGTAGCGCAGCGTGGTGGGATCGACCGGCCACGGGCGCCAGATTTTGCCGGGATCGACCGCGCCCACGTCGGCGGCCTGGTACCACCATTCGGCTTTCTGCGCGGCGGTCAGCGTGGCATCGTCCACCAAGTCGCCAAACTGCAGTTCGACCGAGCCGGTTGCGAACTGCACCTTGCCGGTCATGTGGCTGCCGGTGATGTTGCCCTGCGCATCCACATTGGCGGTGAGCACGTTGCCGGCGGTATCGACCACCGAGAGCACGAAGCCGCCGGCGCCGGCGCGCAGCGGTGCGGCCGTGGTGTCGAAAAACAGGCTGGCGGTGGTCCACTGTCCGCGCCGGGTCCAGAGGCTTTGCAGCGTGACGGTTTTGGGGTTGGCGCCCACGACCCAGTCGGTCATGAGCGCGAGGCCCGCGGCGTAGTCGATGGTGCCGCTGGCCTTGGTACCGGTGCCGCCGCTGCGATAGAGCGTGCCGTCGATGTCGGTGTAGGTGCGGCCCATCCAAGCAAATTGCACGCTGCCGGGGACGATGGCGTCTGACGTGTACGGGCACAGGTCGATGTAGACCGGCGGCGGCGTGACGGTGGCGTTTTGTGCCGTTGGCGCGGGGCTGCCGACGATGTAGCGCACCGTGACGGTGGAAGCGGCGAGCACTTCCTCGGTGACCGCCGTGGTGCTGTATTCGCCGCCCTGCATGCTGGTCTGGCTGCCCGAGCCGCTGCCGCCCGGCGTGCCGCCGGTGACGGCCTGCTCGAATTCGGCCGCGTTCTGGTAGTCGCTCTTGTAGGCGCTGGCGCTTTTGCCGAGCGCGACGAAGCGCAGGTTGACGCTCTTGCCGCTGTAGTTGACGGTGCCGAGCGAACCGACCATGTTGCCCGCGCCGTCGTCGGCCGCGGTGTGGGTGGTGATCACGCGGTTGCTGCCGTCTTGCGTGCTCGAGGTGGTGCTGGTGTTGCCACCGGTGCTGGTTTTCGAGTACGTGGTGCCGGCGCCGCCCGCAAACGTGTAATACGGCGCGAAGAAGGTGAAACTGTTGGCCGTTTTGTTGACCGAGGCCGCGTTCACCGAACCGCCGGAGGTGTTGCTGACCTCCTGCGACGTGTTCCACGTGACTTGCAGCGTGCCGGCCGCGGGCTGCTGCGCAAGGTTCAAGGTTGCGAAACCGCCGGCATCGAGCGACGGGACGGAAAGCGTTTCTTCCACCACGTCGACCGTGCTGTAGGCCAGCGCGAACTGGCCGCCGGCGTCGATCATGGCGGCGGGCTGCAGGAAGACCAAGCCACTGGGCGCGTCGATGCTGCCTGCGGCGTCGCCGCTGATGATGCCGGCCACGTTGGCGCTTGCGGTCTTGAGCACGCCGCCCGAGGTCCAGGTGATGACGAGCGAGCCGCGCACGTAGCCCGTCTGCGGCAGCTGGAACGAATACTCGGGCGCGCGCACTTGCGCGCCCTGGCCGCTGCGGTCGGTGTAGCCGGTGTTCTCGCCCCAGGCGATGGTGACCATGGTGCCCACGTCGGGCAGCGCCTGCAGCGTGAGCGGGACAACGCCGGAGCTGTAATTCAGCAGGCCCGAGCCGGCGCCCGTGAGGCGCCCCTGGCCATCGTCGGAAACCGTGTAGCGCTGGCCCATGCTCCAGTAGTGGATGACGATGGTGCCGGGCGCGGGCAGCGGCCGCAGCTGGAACACGTAGGACAGGCCCACGTTGGCCACGGTGATCTTGACGCGCTGGGTGTGCGGCGTGACGCCGACGGTGACCGTGATGGGTTGCGTGGCGAGCGTGACGGTGCGGTCGCTCGCGGGCCGCTGGTCGATGCTGATCGCCTCGGTGCGGCTGTTGGGCACCAGGCGCGAGTAGACGGTATCGAGCAGCAGCTCGCTGTCGGCCAGCGCCGCCGCTTGTGCGAGCTTGGCGGCGCCGTAGAACATGCCGGCGTCGGCATAGACGGTCTCGCGCACGCGGGTTTTGGTCGTGTCGCGCGAGAACAGACGCGAGGGCGGCGAGCCGGGGAAGTCGAAGCGCAGCGGCTCGAACAGTTCCGCCGTGACGACCTGCGCCTGGTAGTCGACGATCTGGCCGCCGTTGCTGTAGCTGAAGGTGCGCTGCTTGGTATCGACCGCCTTGATGCGCACGCGCTGGCGGCGCTCGGTGGGCAGGCCCTCCTGGTAGATCAGCACGTACACCAGGCCGATGCCGGGCGGCTCGGAATTGGGCCGCTGGAAAAGCTGGATGCTGCGCTGGTTGACGCCCTGGTCTTCGAGCAGGTAGCCGTTGAATTCGACCGAGGGCACCATGCTGCCTTCGATGGCCTTGGTGATGTCGGTGCGGGTGGCGAACGGGTTCTTGGTGGAGAGCAGCGTGATGTCGACGTTGCTGTCATTTGGCGGAGCGGCGACGATGACGTTGCTGCCCAGCAGCGGCGCCACATCCTGGTTGCGCAGCACGGTATGCACTTGGCGGATTTCGACCCGGCCGGTGGTGCGGGTTTCTTCGGAGACGTCGGGGTAAATGGTGTTGCTCGCACCGTCGGGAATCAACTGACTGGTGGGCGCGCCGCCGCCTTCGGGGACGTCGGCCATGACTGCGCTGCGCGCGAAGCGGATGTCGGCTTGTTGGAGGGGCATCGCTCGGCCTTACAGCTCGATGAAGCGGAACGTGGGAACCATGGGCATGTCGGCACTTTGCTCGCCGTCGGCCAGGTCCCACAAAGGACGCGCGTCAATGGCGGCACCGCCCGTGGCGTCGAACATCACGGTGCGATCCACCCCGCGCAAATGCAGCGTGAACTGCGCGCCGGGGATGGCGGCCCAGGCTTGCAGCGCCTCGATGTCGGCGCGCGACATCCAGGCGGCGCTGTCCTGGCCTTCCAGCGTGATCGGGCGGCCGGCGCGGCGCACGCGCACGTGCACCATCAGGTCGCCTTGGGTGCCGTAGTCGGTTTCCATCTGCGGCGGCTGCCAGGCGTTCTCGTCGCGCCAGACCAGGCGGTCGCTCAGGGTGATGGTCGTGGCCGTGCCGCCTTCGGGGGCGTAGGTGAGCGTGATGGCCATCTACAGCGCCCTCGCCTTGTCGCTGGCCAGGCGCTTGAGGAGGTTCGTCACGTTGTCCTGGCTCTGGCGGTCGGCAAAGCCCGCGCTGGTGGTGCCCAGGCCGGGGATATTGATGTGGCTCACGAACGATGGGCCGCCGTTGCCGGTTGCGGGCGCAGACGGCGGCGCGGACGCAGCACCGGCGGCCGGGGCGCCGCCAAACCGGACAGCTTCGCCCGCCATGCGCGCCGCTGCGGCGCTGGCGCTTTCGCCAAAACGCTGCAACGGCTGGCCCACATACTTGCCGCTCGCGTCGAACATCGAGTCGGCGATGCGGCGCGCGTCGGCTTCGCTCGCGCCCCTGCCCTTGGCCAAGCTGTAGATCGACTGCCACGAATTCACGCCTTGGGACACAGACATTTCGCCGCTTTTCTGCGTTCCCAGGCTCGCGCTTTGGCCGGCGCGGCCGTACTTGAGGTCCTGCGCCGCGGCGAATTCCTTTTGCGCCGCGGTGGCGTCGCGAATCGAGCCGGCGGCGCCGCGCCAGCTCCCGGCCACCTGGTCACCCGCTTCCCGGCCCGCGCGACCGGCGCGGCCGGCTTCGTTGCCGAACTCGCGCATGTTGTTGATGGCTTGCTGGGTCACACCCGCCGATTGCCGGATGGCGTCGGCTTCCTTCAGCTTGGCCTCGGCGACCTTGATGCTGGCTTGCAGCTCGGCTTCCTTGACCTTGGTGAGCTCGCCCTTCACGCGCAGCTCTTCCAGCGTCGCTTGCGCCACGGCGATCGAGCCCTGCGCCTCGGCTTTCATGGCCTCGGCCTTGGCCTGGGTGATCTTGATGTCGATCTCAAGCTGCTGGATGCGGAAGCGCCGCGCAGCTTCTTCGTTGCCCATCAGACGGGCGAGCGCTTCGCTTTGCCCCGCGAGCTCCTTTTGCGTCTGCAGCAACGAGATTGCGGAATCCGATTCGGCCTTGCGCGTGATCGCGGCCGCGCGGGCGGCCTCCGTGGCCGCTTCGGCGGCCTGCGCCTCTTCGCCCTTGGCCTTCGCGTTCGCCGCCGATGCCAGCGCTTGCGCCCGCGCCGCGTCGGCTTCGATCTGGCGCGCTTCGATGCTTTGTTTCAGTTGCTCGATTTCGTCTTTTTGCGCCTGCGTGATCACGGGCGACTGGTCGAGCACGGCCTGCTTGGCCGCGAGCTCGGCCTTCAGCACGTCGGCTTGCGTTTGGCGCTTGGCGGCCAGGTCGGCGAGCGCGCCCGCTTCCGCCGCGGCGGCGTCGCCGGTCGCCTTGCGCAGCGCCGCCTCGTCGCCCAGCAGCCGGGCTTCGGCCACCGCGGCTTCGCCGCGCGCCTTGGCGGCGGCGACTTGCTTGGTGGCCAGGTCGGTTTGCGTCGCGGTCGCGGCGTTGACCTTGGCGTAGCTTTCGGCCAGCTGACCCCAGAGCAGCGCGGCATCGCCGGCCGCCTTGCGGCCTTCCTCGGTCGCCAGGGTCAGGCCGCGCTGGGCGCCGGCCATTTGCGCGGCGGTGCCGGCGCCCGCCGCCCATTTGTGCGCCGCATCGTCGAAATGGATCGCGCCGGCGGCAACGGCGGCGTCCAGCTCTTCCATGCTGACTACGCTGACGCCGGTCTGTTCGGACACCTCGCGAAAGCGCGCCGCGAGCCGGGCATTGGCGTCGTCCAGCCCGCGCTGCGATTCGCGCGCGCCGGCGGCGGCGTTGCGCCATTTGTTGAGGGCCAGGCCCAAGTCGAGCACCTCGGTGGCCAGCGCCGCGAGCGCGAGCCCCTTGCTCGCAGCGGCCAGCCCTTCCATGGCCACCTTGGCGCGCGCCAGGGCGCCCGCCAGGCCGGTGGTGGCGCCCGTGAGAGCGACAGTGCCGGTGGCGGCCGCGCCGAGTTGCGTCACGTACGCGCTCAGCGCGGTGAGTGCGCGCGCGCCGGCCATGGCGGCCAGCACCTCGCCCGCCTTTACCGCCGCGGCAATCACCGTGTCCAGGTTTTCCGAGAGCAGGTTGATCACGCCCACGATCTTTTGCGTGGCGCCGGTCGCGCTGTTGGCCTGCCCCAGGTACACGCTCCACGTGTTCGACAGGCGCTTCATCGCGTCGTTCACGGTGGTGACCATGCCTTCAGTGGCCGCCTTGTTGGCGTCCACCGAGCGGCGCAGGCCCTCGTTCAGACTGGCCACCGAAAGCTGACCGGCGACACCCAGTTGCCGGATTTCGGCGGCCGTCTTGCCGGTGGCCTTGGCGACGGCATCGACCAGCGTGGGCGTGGCCGCGAGCAGCGTCTGCCAGCTTTGCGAGTCCACCCGGCCCGACTGGATGCTCTTGGTGTACGCGTCGATCGCGGCGGCGCCCTTTTCGGCGCTGGCCGCGTTGGTGGTGAGCAGGAAGCTCAACGAGTCGGTGATGTCCAGCACCTGGCTGGTTTCGTAGCCCATGCCGCGCAGCGCGTCGGCCGTGCGGATGTAGAGCTCCTGCTGCTCGGAGAGGCCGCGGTAAGTGGTGTTGGCCGTCTCCAGCAGGCGCTGCTGCACCTGCTCGTACTCCTGCTGGCTGGCGGTTGCCATCCGGATGCGCTCGGCCATCTGGCCGTAGGCGTCGGCCGTAGCGATGGCGTCAACCGCGAAATTCTTGATCTTGGACGCGGCAAACAGGCCCGCCATGGCCCTGCCGACTTTGGTGAACGCGGCTTCGACCGCGTTGCCGGAATTCTTCAGCTCGTCGGTGGCGCCCGCGGCCTTGCGGGCTTCGGCTTCGATGTCGCGAGCGCCCTGCGCCGCGCCCTGCAGCGCGGGCTTCAGGTCGCCGCTGGCGCTGGCGGCCGCGCGCTCCAAATCGCTCGCCAGGTTGCCGGCCATGCCGTGCAGCGAGGCGGCGGTCAGGTCCGACTGCGCCGCCATCTGGCGCAGGCCGGCGGCGGCGGACGTGAGCGCGCCCTTGAGTTCGCCACTGGAAGACGCGGCCAACTGCTCCACGCGCGCCGCCAGGTCGGCCACCGACTGCCGCGCCTGCGCGGCGTCGGCGGTGATCTTCAGCTCAAGGTTCTTGTCCGCCACGGCGCGCCACCTCCGCGCCGGTTATGCCGCGACTGCGGCCGCGATCGTCTGCTTGTAGTACTGGCTCACGCCGGTGCCGACCTTGGTCGCGTCTTTCAGCACCGAGCCTTCGACGTCCAGCGCTCCGAAGTTGTCATTGATCAGCGCGAGCTGCTTGGTGATGGATTGGCTCGCGCGGAAGATTTCCAGCACGCACGGCGCGCCACCGTCGGCTTCGTTCAGGCCGCCGAAAACGAATTCCAGCTCCGGCGTCTTGGTGGTCAGCGCCTCGATCACGGCCTGGTCGCCGTAGCTGTAGCTCACCCAGAGCTTGTCGGCGGCCAGGATGCCGGCGGCGTTCGCCAGGATGAAGATGCCTTCGGGGCGGATCACGTAGTTGTCTTTCTCGACCACCGGCGTTGCCGTGGCGGAATCGGCACCCTTTTTCACCACCACGTCGGTGGCGGCGATGTGCGCCAGGCGGATCAGGCCGCCCAGCACGGCGTCGTGCGCTTCATCGGTGATGTCGCCGGAATCGACGCCCGAGACGGTGCCCAGCGTGGCGCGCGCCAGGTTGGTGATGTTCAGGTCGGCCAGCTTCATCTTCAACGTCACGTCGGTCACGCGGCGCACTTCGGCGTGCACGCCGCCGCCGAGCTTGGTCATGTCGGTCTGGCGCTTCACGTCTTCGGCGTGCTCGATGGTGAGCTCGAGCACGTTGCCGATTTCGGCCAGGGCGGCGGTGCTGCCGTAGGGTCGCGCATAGACCTGTCCGACCTGCATGCTCGGGCGGTAGGTTTTGCTGGTGAGTTCGGTGGCGGCCATGGTGGCTCCTTCAGTGGTTACGGGTTACGGGTGGGCGAAACGGGTCTTGCGGAAAACGGTCTCGGCCTGCCAGG
Organism: Burkholderiaceae bacterium; assembly: GCA_004299095.1. Lineage (GTDB taxonomy): Bacteria > Pseudomonadota > Gammaproteobacteria > Burkholderiales > Burkholderiaceae_C > Ottowia. The sequence goes on from SCQQ01000025.1 coordinate 24,450, forward strand.
CCGAGGGCAAATAGAAAAAGCCGTTCTGGTACTGGCCGGCCGGCGCGCGCGCGGCCGTGAGCGGCTTGCTCGCGCCGGGCAGCTTTTCGCCCAGCAGCGCTTCCATGGCCAGCGCCAGCAGCGGCCCGGCGTCGCGCCTTGCCGCGTGGCCGCTTTTTTGCGTGGCCACGTTGCGCACGGCGGCCACCACGTACCAGGTGTGCGTGAGGCGCAGCAGGCGCGGGTCGGCTTCCGCCTGCGGCGCGAAGCCCTGGCCGATCACATGGATGGCCGGCGTGCGCTGCAGCGACTCTTTCACGTCGGCCAGGTCGGCCGCGGTGAGCACGCTCACCATCGGGCGCAGGTCGGCCACGGCGGCTTTCAGCAGCGCGACGATGGCGTCTTCCAGCTGCGAAAAATCGTTGGTCTGGGCGATGGTCATGCCAGGCCCCAGAAAAGCGAGAGCGGCCACCAGGCCCAGAACACGACGGCCATGTGATACGCAATGGTCACAGCGCGCCTCCGTTTTTTGGCGCAGCGCTGGCGCCGGCCGCGCCGGTCCACCACATGGCGGCGCCGCAGACCACGCCCCACTCGCTGCCGGTCAGGCGCTGTTCGATCAGCGCCCAGGTGGCGCAGCCGACCACGGCCAGCGACAAGATGAGGCGCGGCCGCGTGAGTTGCTGGAGCACTTCCATCATCGATAGCCTTCGTCCACGTCGCGGCCGATGCCGCGCGGGGCAAAGTCCGCCAGCGTTTCGCCGGCGGTCTCGCCGCGGCTGGCGAACGCGCCGGGCTCGCCGCCCCAGGGGCAGACCAGGCGCGCGCTGCCGCCGGCAATGGCCTGCAACTCGACGGTTGCGGCTTTGTAGCGGCGATAGACCTCGGCGTCGGGCGCCAAGTCGTCATAAAGGTAATAGCGCGCCAGGTCGCAGCAGATGCGCGTGAGCTGCGGCGGCGGCACTTGCGCCGTGGCGCCGGGGTTGCCCGGCTGCGGATCCGGTTTGGTGCAGCCGGCCAGCGGCAGCGCGTAAATCTTGCCCAGCAGGCCATCGGCCAACGCCGTGGCGTCGGCCAGCGCGCGGTCGATGCGCGCCGGGTCGATGGCGGCCTGGTTCTCCGGGTCGGTGAGCTGGATCAGCTCCGGCTCGCCAAAGCGGTCGATCAGGTCCTGCTGGGTGGCGTAGTCCACGCGATCAGCCTTCGGTATTGACGGGCGTGAAGTCGACGTAGTACTCGGCGCCCAACACGAACTGGGCGGCCGCCGCGTCGTTCACCACGCTGAGCTGGATCAAGCCACCCGGCGTGTAGCGGAAGAACGAATCGTTCTCCGACGAGCCGCCGGTCACCGGCGTCAGGACGATGACATTGCCGCTGTCGCTCGGCTTCGTGCTGTCGCAGCGGAATTTGGCGCGAACGGTCATGGTCCGGCTCCTCAGGCGTGTACGTGTTCGGTGATCTGCACTTCCACCAGCTGGCCGGCCGCGGTCGCGGCGCCCAGGGCGCGGGCGCAGTGGTCGGTCAGGCTGCCGGTCACCGCCTTGCCCGAGCCGTCGGCGGCGGGCTTGACGTAGGCGCCGGCGGAAATCGCGGCGCTGGCCTCGACCAGGTAGCTGTAGCCGGTGACCACGCTCACCGCCTCGCCGATGGCGGCCGACTCTTCGGCGATGCCTTGCGAGTCGCCGGGGCCGGTGGTCGGCAGCGTCGCGGTGTGCGCGCCGCCGTAGCTGACAAAGCGGTAGGCGGTGATGGCCGCGGTGGCGATGACGGTGGTGGCGTGGACTTTGTCGAATTGGGCGCTCATGGGTTGCTCCAGTGGATACGCGCTTGCGCGGAAAGAAACAGGGTGCTTTCACCCAAAAGGCCCACCGGGCCGAAGCCGGGTGGGCGAAAGGGCCAAGAGGCCCGGAGGAGACAACCGTCTAACTCTTGCCGCGGGCCTTCTTCGGGCTTTCGGGCGTTGCTTTCTCAGCTTCAGGGTGATCCGGTGCGTCGACGCGTGCGGCGGCCTTGCTGGCCACCAGTTCGTGCTGCTCGGCCGCGGAGACGTCGGGCAGCGCCTCGCCCGGCTGGACGATGCGGCGCTTGCCGTCCACCACGACAGCGGTGGGTACTTGGGCAATCAGTTGCTTGGTCATGTCGAGTGCGCTCCTTAGTTCGGGTTTTGGAACAGGAAGCCGGCGCTCCCGCGCACCGGCGTGGGCGTGCGCTCGAACGTGGCGCCGTAGATCCAGCTCTTGGTGGCGCGGTCGTAGTACGGCGTTTCCACGAACGGGTGGCCGTCCATCCAGGACGTGAAGCCAAAGGCCGGCTCGCCGAGCGACAGGCCCGAGCCGTCAGCGCCGATCGGCGGCGCATACGCCAGGATGGCGTTGTTGCCCCAGACGTCGGAGACGGTGCCGTCTTCGCCCGTGACCACCGCGTCGGCCACCACGATGTTGGGCACGTTCAGCAGCGTCTTCAGCTGGTCGAGCGTGGCCGGGCCCAGGTTGGTGCTGGGCAGGTAGCCCTTCACTTCCGGGTTCATCGTCAGCGCGTTCAGCACGCCCGCGCCCAGCACGAAGGTGTTGGGGCGGCGGCCGGTGCCCTTGCGGATCACCTCGGCCTTGGCGCGCACGTCGGTCACCGGCGTGCCGGTGCTCGCGCTCCACTTGGTGCCGCCGGAGAGCGCCAGCACGTTGGCGCCGTAGACGCTGGAGTCGGTGGCGATGTCGGAGGCCTCGATCTCGTAGTCGAGGTTGAGCACCTGCAGCGCGGTGTTGACCGCGATCGTGCTGATGTCGATGTTGAGGCCCACGTTCAGGCGCTTGGCCTCGTCGGCCTCCTGGATCAGCTCGCGCGGGATCGGCACGTCGATGGCGTGCTGCGCGACGGTGTACGTCTTGCCCTGCCAACTGATCTTGATTTGCTTGGTGGCCGCACCCGGCGCGCGCCGGGTGTTGTAGTGGCGCGTGGCCTCGTCGCCCATCTGGCCGAGCTGGAAGCCGCGCAGCGCGGTGGGCAGGCGCGGGAACAGCGCCTGCGCCGCCATTTGCGTGCCTTGCGCCACGCCCGCGAGCATCAAGTTGCCCAGGATCGGGTTGGCGAGGCGGATGTCTTTGGGAGTCATTTCTCGAGTTCCTTCGTTGTGCGACTGCGGTTATTCGGTGAACGCGGTGACCTTGCCGAGCGCCTCGGCGTAGTTCACGTTCGGGTGCTCGGCCTGGTAGTGGCGCGCGGCCTGGTCGATTTCGTCGTCGCTCTTGCCGCGGGCGTCGAACCCCTCGGGCGCCTTGCCGCCGGCGAATTCGCCAAAGCTCACGGCCGCGGTGCGGCTACTCATTTGCCCCTGCAGCCAGGCGCAGAGCTGCAGCGCCGTCACTTGCGTGGTGGTGCTGCCTTCGGCAAAGGAGAGCGGCTGCTCGACCGCGGCCAGCGTTTCCAACGCAGCGATCGCAACGTTCTTGTCCTTGGGCAGCAGGCGGCCGGCCTTCACCTCCGCCTCGGCAAAGCTGGCAAAGCCGGCGCGCCGGTCGGCCGCGGCTTTCTCGGCAAAGCTCGCCACCTGCTTCTTGGCGGCCGCGGCGGCTTCCGTCGCGGTCTTGGCTTCGGCTTGCGCCTTGGCCAGCGCATCCTGGTTGGCCTTGTTTTCGGCGCGCAGCTTGTCCAGCTCCGCCTTGTCTGCATCACTCATGATTTGCTCCTGGTTGGGTTGAGTGCCTGGGGAAAGTGAGGCGGGCGCTGCGGGCGCATCCTCGGAAAAGCTGATGGCTTGCGCCATGTCGTCGGCCGCAAACGCGATGTCTTTCAGGCCGGCCACGGCGGGCGGCTGCGCGCCCAGGAAGGCCACGTGGCGCAGGTACCACTTGCCGGGCGTGGGGTTGTGCGCGGCGGTCGGCGGGTAGAAGGATGCGGAGCGCTTCTTGAAGCGGCCCTCTTGCACCATGCGGGCAAACGCCGGATCGACCTGCTGCGGGTCGATCGCCAGGTTGCCCTGCGCGTTGATGAACACGCGCTTGACCCAGCCGTACGCCGGCAGGTTGTCTTTCGGGTGGCCGACGGTCAGCGGCGCCTCGCGCAACTGGGCGTTGTAGCTGGCGGCCATTTCCGCGAGCTGCTCCTGGCCGAAGGTGTGCGTGCGGCCGGCGTCGTCGCGGTGCGTGCCGGCGCGGAAAATCTCGATGCCCTGCGGAAGACTGCCCCCACGCTCCCCCGCTGCGCGAGGTGCGCTGCCCCCCGAGGGGGCTTGACCGCCTTGGGACGGCCCGGCGGCGGTCATGCCGTCGTTGGCGGCGGGCGCTGGCGCGGCGGCGGTGTTGGGGGTGGCTGCGGGCGCAGCTTGCGATGCCATGGCGGGCATCGTCACGCGTCAGGGCCGGGCCGCCCTAATGACACTGGTCATTCTTTGCGGGCCGCGTGGCCCAACCGGCAACGGGCCGGCGGCCGCTATTCCAGCGGCAGGTCGCGCTGGCGGCGGGCGCGCTCCTGGCGCAGCCAGCTGGCTTCGATGCGGCGCACGTGGCGCGCGGTCAGGCCCACTTCCTTGCCGACGCGGTCGTAATCTTGCCGGTACGCGCGCAGCAGGGCAATCACGCGGGTGATTTTGCCGGAGCGCTGCAGTTCGCTGCCGACGTTGATGTAGGGCTGCATGCCGCCCATGTCGGCGGCAATGCCGATCATCAGCTCGGCGGCCAGCGCGCAGGCGTCGCGCGCCGCCGGCGCCTGCGGCCGCGTGACCAGGGTGATGTAGAGCGAGCGCGCCAGGTCGCGCCACGATTCGGGCCAGCCTGCGGTGCGCAACTCGATCGGCGCGATCTGCTCGAGCGTCAGGTCCGCCAGGTCGGGCCGCTCGGTCAGCAGCAGATCGACGTCTGCCGCTTCCGTGGCGGCGGCTTCGGCGGCGGGGTCGAGGGTGGCGGCTTCGGTCATGGGGTCAGGCGTTGGTGACGGGCGCGAGCAGGAAGCGCTCGGCGGGCAGTGCCAGGGTTTGCGCCAGCAGCGCGCCATCGGCCGCGCGCGTGCAGACCAGGACCTGACCGACGCGCGCGGCCAGCGCCGGGCTGCCCCAGGCGGCGCGCGCGTGGCGCACCACGCCGCCGGCGTACACGCGGCGCAGGAACCAGCCCGAGCGCTGCTCGGCCAGGTGGCCGGCGTAGGTGCGCCAGGCGCGCACGATCTTCTCCGGGTTGCGGGGCCAGTAGCCGTCGCGCAGGCGGGCCACCGTGCGCCGCGCCAGCCCAAGCGCCTGCGCCGCCGCGGTGGGCGATTGGGTGCGCACGAACGCCAGCAAATCGGCCGGCGGCGATTTCCGGGCCTTGGGCGCGTTTTTGGGTGCCGGACGTCCGGATATAGCCGTTTGATGCCGATCGGCCCGTGTACCCGCGGGCAAAGCGGGCAAAACGGCCGTCTCGCGTATCGCGATTGATCCGCCTGCGATCGGCCACTTGAAAACGTCGATTTCCCTCATTCCCTTTCCTCCCATCGTTTCAGTGCTTCGATCAACCCGGAAAGCTGCGGCCAGCTGCAGAACTTCAGGTCGTCCATGCCGGTCTGGCGTTTGACCCACGCGCGCAGTGCCTGCGGGCTGGGGTTCTTGATGCGGCCCTCGCGGCCGAGCGCGTTCCACAACGCCCAGACCTTGCGCTCCATCGGCGTGGCCTCGCGGTAGGTCTTCTGCCAGCCCGCCGGGCGCGGCGCGGCCACGCCCAGCTTTTCCGCCAGCTTCTGCATGTGGTCGCGCACCCGGCCGCGCTCGGCGTCGCTCAGGGCCTTGCTGCTGGTCTGGCCCGTGAGGTTTGCCAGCAGCGCGCGGTAGTCGTCATCCGATAGCTGCAGCTTGCCCTTGAGCACGTGGATGGCGGCCAGGTGTTTCACGCGCGCATCCTCACGGTGCGACGGATGCGCCAGAGCCCGCGGGTCGTGTTGTTCAGCTCGCGCAGCACCTTCGGAATCGTCTCGCACGTGGCGATGCGGAACTTGGCGCGCTGGTCGCAGTAGTAGAGGAACCGCGCTGCGTTGAGCGCATTGCTGCGCTTGTCGTCGTCATCGCGCGGCCACGCCGCCAGCGTTTTCCAGGCGCCGGAGTTGTTGATCTGCAGCTGGTGCTCGATGTCGGAGCGCGCGCTCATGTCGGCACCTCTGTCATGTGCGCCCACACCACGCCATCACGGCTCTTGCGTTTGCCGCACCAGGCCAACCAGCGCGCAAGCGCGTCGCCCTTTGCGCGCGGGGTGTCGGCCTCTGGAACGCCGGGCACGAGCAATTTGCCCGTCTGATATGCATGCCGCGCGAGCACGCCAATCTCCGCGTCGAGCGCGTACTTGGGCCCGCTTGCGATCTCGATCGCACCGCCGCCGTCTGAGGAGTCTGCCGGCATTGCATCGCCAATCTCGATCAGACCGGATGACCAGCACCAGGCAACCTGTGGCGTGCAGTCGTAGTAGTTCTTGCAACCGCAACGCGGGCACACCCGGTCGTACACCTGCAGTTCCGATGTCGAACGGCGCGGCCGCGGACGTTCAATGCGATCGGCTTCGGTATGCGCGTGACGGCAACGGGTGCATTTGATCTGCAGGTTTTTCATGCGTCGACACCTCCCTCTTTGGCCTTGGCCCAGTCGGCGTCGCGCTGCAAGAACGCAGCGAGCACCGCGGATTTCAGGTCGAGACGCAGGATGCGAATGCACTCCGGATCATCTTCGTCGGCAGGCTCCGTTTCGCACGCTGCTTTCACGACAAGCCACGCGAAGTCGTCGCGCGACAGCGCAGCCGCCTGCTGCTCTCGCCAGGCGGCGAGCGCGCCCCGGCAGTTGCTGCACACGCCGGTGCCGTCGTCGCGGTTGACCGCGAGCCAACTGCACCCACCCAGGCAGGCGCGCCGGTCGGTGCAGCCGCAGCCTACGCAGGTCGCTTCGCGGGTTGCGATCGCCTTCATGCCGCCAACTCCGCGCGCTCGTCGGCGGCCACGTCCTTGATCACGGCGTTGACGGCCTTCTCGACGTCGCCGCCCACGCTCTTGATCAGCACGTCGTCGCAGTCGGCTTCCACCGTCACGCCGAGCTTCTTGAGCAGCTTGCCGTCGAGCTGCTCGAGCGCCTTGGCCACGGGCTTTTCGGTGGTCTGGATCAAGATCGCGAGCTGGTCGCCCGCGATGTCGCCGGCGGCGGCCAGGCGTTTGATGCGCTCGATCAGCTGCTGGTCGGTGCCCCAGGTCATCTTGCCGCGCTTCTTGGTCAGGCCGAAGCGCAGGCCCTGCACGATGTAGGTGCGCGGCTTGGCGAACAGCTCGCGGTTGTCGCGGATCAGGTCGGCCAGGCGGCTGTAGTCGGCCGCCACGGTGCGCGCGTTGCGCTGGATGCGCGGCAGCTCGGCGCGCTTGAGCGCATCGACCCGCGCCTGCAGGTCGCGCAGCGTGCCGGCCAGCGCGTCGCGCGTGCTGGCCAGGATGGCGGCGCGCTTCTGGATGTCTTGCATGGTGCTCATGGGTTTTCTCCGGGGATTGGGGTTGGGTGCGAGAGGATTTCGTCGACCGCCGTTTGCGCCCGGCGCGCGCGCTGCACCGCGTCGCGGATGGCGCGCACCGCGGGGCTGGTGGCGGCGCCCGCGTCCGACCTTTTTGCCGGCGCCGGCAAATGGGTGGGCGCGTGCGCCGTCCGCGCGTCGGCAACGCGCTCGCCCGCGGTGGCGATGGGCAGCGCGACGGTGAGCGTGGCCACGAGGTCGACCGGGTCACAGCGGATGCCGGCGGGCCGCGCGCCGCGGCGGTCGGCCTCGCGCTTCTTCTCGGCGGCCGCCTCGGTCTTGTCGGCCATGCCGGCGAGCACCGCGTACAGGTAGGCGTGGTGCTTCATCGGCAGTTCCAGCTTGCCGGCGTCGCGCTGGCCCAGCATCTGGTCGATGGCTTCGGCCCATGCGGCAAGGGGTGCGGGCCAGTCGCGGCCTTTCCACGTGACGGCGCGGCGCTCCAGGTCGGGCAGCAGCTCCAGCAGCAGCTTGATCTTCTTGCGCGCGGTCAGGCTCTGGCGCGCGGGCTTGAAGAGTTGCACGTACTGCAACACCCGTGCGCCCATGGGAATGCTCACGCTGGCCAGGCGCGCCAGGGCCTTCTGGTCGGCGGCGCTGGCGAAGAGCGTGGACACGTCGAGGTCGGCGCCGCAGTTGGGGCAGGACAGATCGGTCATCGCGCGCCCTCCCGATCGGCGAACACGCTGCGCGACGGCACGGCGAGGAAGTCGTCAGCGCCGGGGCGCGCGCTGTGCCACGCGGGCGGTTGCCAGGCGGGCTGCTCGCGCCAGTTGCGCCGCGCGGGCGGCACCAGGTCGCGCGGCGGCGCGGGCGTGGGCTCGGCCTTGCGCGGCGTGGTGGCGGGCGAATCGCCGGGGCGCAGCGGCAATGCGCCGCGCGGCGCCAGGGCGTGCAGCGCGTCGGCGCGCACGCGCCAGCGGCCGGTGTGGCCGTGGCCGCCGGCGTTCTCGACCCAGCCGTAGTCGCTCAACTGCCGCAGGTAGCTCGACACCTGGCGCGGCGTGAGCGTGATGCCCTTGAGCGCGCTCAGCACGTCGGCAAAACCGTGCGCGCGGGGCGCGTCGATGGCCACGGCGCGCAGCACGCGCTCCATTTGCACGGCGAGCAGGCGGGTGCCGCCGCCCCAGTCGGTTTTCAGGGTGATGGTCATGCCCACACCCCCCAGGCCAAGAAGATGGAGAGCACCAGCACCACGATCAGGATGGCGCGTGCGTGGCCGCCTTCCTTGCGGTACGGGCCGTAGATGCCGCGGCGCCATTCGGGCGTGGGGAAAGCCTCTTCCAGCGTGCGCGGGTAGCGGCGCGTGTGCACGTCGGCCATGGGCGCGAGGTCGATCACTTCGCCGGCCCAGCCGGTGGCGTTCATGGCCGCGCGGACGCAGGCGCGGGCGCTGGCCCAGCGCCGGTCGGCGTCCGTCGGCTGCGCCAGGGTGGCGGCGATTTGCGTGAGCGCCTCGCGCTCGTTGCGCGGCGCGGGCAGCAGGAACAGGGGTGTGGCGGCGGTCATGGGCGGGCTCCGGCAAGGGCGCGGATGGCCAGGCCGCGGGCGTGGCCGTGGCGCTCCAGCGCGTCGATCAGGGCATCGGCCGCGCAGCGGGCGGCGCGCACTTCGTACAGGCGCGCGCCCGCCCCGCTCACGGTGACCAGGAATTCCACGGGCTCGGCCCGTTGCCGTGGCGCGGCGGCCAGGGCGGATTCGGTTTTGCGGATTTGCATGGCGGCCTCCTTCAGCAGTGCGCGACCACGTCGGCGTCGACCACCGGGTAGCCGGCGGTGGCGGCCGCGTTCATGGCGCGCGCGATCAAGTTGTGGACGACGAGCGGGTAGCACACGCTCACGGCGCCGGCGTCGCCCGGCTGGGCGCCGCGGGGCGTGCGCGTGAGGCGCTCGCGCAGGGCACCCCACGCATCGGGCGCGAACACGTCTTTCGGCTCCAGGCCGAAGCGCGCGAACTTGTGCGCCACGTAGCCTTCCAGGTCGTTGTCCAGCGGCGGCAGCTCCACCACTTCGCAACGCTGCATGACCTCGCGCACCTCGGGGTTCTGGCTGTTCAGGATGCGGCGCAGCTCGGGCTGGGCGATGAGCGCGATGCCGATCACGCGCGCCATGCCGTCCTTCAGTTCCAGGAAGCGCTTCAGGTGCTTGAGCGTGGGCAGCGGCAGGCAGTGCGCCTCCTCGATCACCAGCAGGTGGCGGCGGCCGGCGCGGCGGCTCGCTTTCAGCAGCTCATGCAATTGCGCAAAGCGCGCCTGCGGGCTGCTCTTGATCTTGAGCTGCGGATCCAGCGCGTAGGCAATGGCCTCGGCGATGTGCGTGGCGCGCAGCGTCTTGCCGCGGCTGTCGCTCGCCTCCATGGCGAGCACGTAGGGGCGGATGATGAGCACGTCGCGCTCCTCGTCGATCAGGCGCTGTTCCAGGTCTTCCACCAGCGTGCTCTTGCCCGCGCCGGATTCGCCCACCAGCGCCATGAAGCCGTGGTTCTGCGCGCAGTCCAGCAGCGCGGCGCGGGCGTAGCGCACGGCGGGGCTCTGGTAGACGTCGTCGCGGCTTTGCACGTCGTCCACGAACGGACTGCGCGACAGCTTGAAGTGCGCCAGCGCCTTTTGGGTGACAGGGGTGTTTTGAAGTAGCATTGGGTCTTCTCCTTCGGTTGGGTTTTGGTGAACAGAACTGCTTGGGGATGCCGCCTCGGCTGTTAGCGCAGCCGGGGCGTTTTCTTTGGTGGAACGGCGTGCGTTCATGACGGCTGGCGCAGCGTGTCGCGGATGTCGCTGGCGATCTGCAGGATGGCCACCAGGTCTTCGGCGCCGTGCGTGCCGCCTTGCTTGCACACCGCGTCCAGCGCCTGGTGCGCGTGCGCCGCGATGTCTTCGGCGCGCAGGGCGCAGCGCTCCATGCGGCCGAGCAGGTCGCAGTGCGCGCGCAGCCGCTCGCGCTCGGCCGGGCGCATGCCGCCGATGTGCGCAATCGTTTTGTCTATGGTTTGGGTCATGGTCTTTCCTCTGGGGTCAGTTGGCTTTGGCATCGCTGCCGATCACGCGCAAGGTGGCGCGCACACTCAGGCGCTGCTGCAGCGCGGGTAACTCGGGCTCGGGCACGCCGGCGGGGTACCAGGCGCGCATCTGGCGCAGGCGCTCGGCATCCATTGGCAAGCCGGCGTCGGTGAGCGCCTTGCTCGCCTCGAAGAAGGTGAGCGCGCGCGGCGCGGCCGCGGCCACTTCGCCCACGCGCACGCTGGGCGTGACCTGCTCGCCGCGCCGGGGCAGCCAGGTGCGCGCGGGCGCCTGGTCGATGCGTTTCGCCGGATCGATGCGGCCGCCAAAGGGCGCCGTCCGGGCTTTCTGTGCGGCCTCGGCCTCATCGTTGGTGGCGGCGCCGTAGGCCAGGCGCTTCATGGCCTTGCGGTTGCGGTCGGCTTGCGTGTCGGCCGGGCGCGCCCAGTCTTCGCCGATCACGTTGGCATCGGCGCGGAAGTTGCCTTCGCCCACGCGCTCGACCATCGGCGCGTTTTCGTAGCGCTCATGGCCGTCGGCGTCGCGCACGATCACGGTGCAGCCGTCTTGCTGCGCCACGCCGTAGGTGACCTGCAGCTTCTCGCCCACCAGCGCGCCGGGGATGCCGGAAACGTCGAACTCGCGCCCGTCGAACTGCACGGTCAGCGTGACGCTCACCTTGCGCGGCTCGGGCGTGTGCACCAGCAGCTTCTGGCACACCTCGACCGCGGGCGGCTCGCGCAACTGCGCGGCGGCGATGGTCATCCAGCAGTCGGTGCGCGTCTTGCCGTGGCGCGTGTGCGCGCGGCTCGCGTTGAACCAGGCGGCCCAGCGGCCGGCCTGCGCGTTCAGCTCTTCCAGCCCCGCCACCGGTTTGAAGCGCAGGCCCGACTCAAAGCCGCGCTCGATGATGTCGCGCGCCTTCTCCACCTGGCCGGTGGCGCGCGCGCTGCCCGGTGCGTGCGCGATCAGCTCCACGCCCAAGGCCCGTGCCAGGTTCTTGAACAGGCCGCTGGTGTTGGCGCTGCCCGGGTCCATCATGAGGATGCGCGGCACGCCGTGGAACGGCTCGTCCGGGCGCCGGTGCATGGCGCAAATGAACGATTCGGCCAGGTTGGCGCCGCTCTCGGCGCCCATCACGTAGTGCACGCCGATGGCGCCGCTGAAGTGGTCGGTCCACTCGTATGACCACACCCGGTCGGCGGTGATGCGCGCCAGGTTCCTGGGCTTGTTCTTGTAGAAGCGCTCGCGCTCCATCACCTGCAGGCCGCTGTCGCGGCCGCGGCCTTCGTGCAGGTAATAGAGCACGCACAGGCTGGCGTCGATCTGCCACACGTGATTGGGGTGCAGGCTGGCGAGCTCCACCGCCGGCGCGGGCCGGTTCAGCTGGTCGGGGTGCAGGCCGTAGGCGCGCAGCGCGCGGGCGCAGGCGCTGGCCGAGAGCCGTGTAACTTCGCCCGTGGCGGCGTCGATCGCTTCGGCGCGCAGCTCGCCGTTGGCGCGCAGGATGTCCAGGGCGTCGCCCAGGCTCATCAGGCGCTTGCCGTTCTTGCGGTGGCTTTCCTGCAGGAAGGCGGAGAGCGTTTCCGCTTCCACGCGCGGCAGCGCCGACGTGCCAGCGTCCAGCCGCTCCTTGCGCCGCGGCGCCACGCGCACGTCGTGCATCCAGCGGTGCAGCGTGGGCAGCGAGCAGCCGAGCTCGGCGCACGCCGCGGCGTAGATCGCGCCCTTGGCGCCTTGCGGCGCGGTGGCGGCGGATTGGGCAATCTGCAACAGGCGGGGCATGATGGCGGCCTTGGGTGGCATGGCTCGGACTGGCGGCGGGTGGCTGCTGGGGCGGCGGCGCGGGCGCGCTCAGTGCGCGGCGGCTTCGGGTTCGACGGCCGCAGCCGGCGCAGCGGCGGGGCCCGACCACTGGGCCATCTCGGCGATGGTCTGCAGGTCGCGCGCGTTGCTCACGTCGGGCAGGTCGAACTCGTCGCGCAGCAGCGCGAGCTGGTGCGCCAGTTGCCCCACAAGGCCGGCGCAGAACACGGCGTTGCTGTCCGGGTCGTCGCGGCCGTCGTCCTTCAGTGCGATCAGCGCCTGGCGCAAGTTGCCCCTGATGCAGCCGAGCGCATCGTTCATCTGGTCGGTGGCTTCCTTCTGCAGCGCGAGCAGCGCCTCGTCGCGCGGCAGCCTGGCAATGCGCTGTTTCTCGCGCTCCAACCGATCGATCTGTTTGTTCTTGGCGTTGATGCGCTCGCCCGCGGCTTGCAGGTCGGCCTTGGTGTCGCGCAGCGCGGCGCGCAGCTCCGACGCGCTCATGCGGTCGATGGTGTCCAGGCCCGCCACCGTTTTTTCAATCACCTCGTCGTCTTCGGTGATCAGTTCCAGGAAGGCTTTCTGGTTTTTGACTTCGGTCGCCAAAAGCGACACTGTGGCGCTTTTGGCGACCCTGGCCGCCGCTCGCATGAAGCGCTGCGCGGTCTTGATGTGGAAACCGAGTATTTCCACGCGCTGCACGAATTCCCCGTGCGGCGTCAGCTCCTTCAGCAGCAGCAGGCGCTTGCCGGTCTCCAGCAGCGCTTCCACGCTGCGCCGCTGGTAGAAACGGATTTCGTCCTCCAGCGCGCCCACGGTGAGCGTGCCGTCATAGCTGAGCTCGAGCGCCAGATGGTGTGCGGCGTCCTGCGCTTCGGTGGCCAGGTCTTGCCCGCGCGTCATTTGCTCGGCCATGGCCGGCAGGATTTCGGGCATGTCGGCGGGCGCCGCCGGGGTGTTCTTGGGTCTTGCCATTGCTCTCTCTCGCTTTCTCTTTGGGTTGTGGTGAAACGGGTCAGCGGCCGGTGAGCGCGCGCTCCTGGTCGTCGAGGCGCGTGCGCTGTCGGTCGATGTCTGCCAGCACGCGGAACGTCAGGCGCGTGAAATCGGGCGTGGGATAGAAGCGGCCGTTTTCGGGGTTCTTGCGCGCCCAGCCCTTGGCAATCAGTTGCGCCATGGCGCGCGTGATGTTGGAGGCGCTGGTGCGCGCGGCGTCGGCCAGCTCGCGGTTGCTTGCGCCCGTGGCGGCAAAGCCCGCGAGCGCCTCCAGCACGTCGAGCGTGCGCAGCGTGAGGTTGCGGGTATCGGCGCTCATTCGGCCAGCTCCAGTTGCGGCTCGGCAAAGCCGGCCACGTTGTGGTGGTGGTAAGCCACGGCCTCCAGGTGCCCGCGCAGCGCGTCGAGCACGGCTTGCGGGTCGGTGGCGCCTTCGCTCTTGTAGAAGTCGCTCAGGAGCTGCAGCGCGTGCTGGAAGCCGCTGCCGAGCTGCACCAGGTCGGCGGCGTCGGCGGCACGCCCGACGGGCATGGCCACCAGCAGCTTGTGCTGGGTGGCGGCAAGCCAGCGCGTGGCCAGGTCGATGCCGCAGACGTTCTCGTACGCGGGCAGCAGCACCGCCGGGAAACGCCCCGACTCGATCCACTTGTAGATGGCCCAGTGGTCGGCCAGGCCCATCAGGTCGGCAATGCGCTCGACGCTGAGGTTGTGGCGCTCGCGGGCGTAATCCTTGGCCTTGGCCAGGGCGTCGCGCAAGCTGGTGGGCTGGTAGCGCTTCCAGAAGCGGGCGCGCATTGGAGCGATGCGGACGGTCATGGTGGCTCAGCGCTCCAAACAAAGAGTTGGCATGGGTCTGGGCAAGCCGGCGGCGGCCGTGAACAATGGGCCCATCCCAATGAAACTGGAGGAATTCATGACCGACACCGCCGTTCTGGATGCGCTGCAGGCGCTGCTTGACCAGCTGGCCGAATACCAGCAGCGCCACGCGGCGCTGGCGGCCGCATTTGTGGTGTTGGCGCGCCGCCCGCATGCCGGGCCGGACGTGCTGGCGCAGTCGCTGGACACGCTGGCTGCGACGGCGCCCGAGCCAGGCTGGCAAGCCGAACTTGCAGAACTTGCAGGCGCTTTGCGTTTGCCCGGTGACCGCGCATGAGCACGGCGGCGATGGCGCGGGCTTTGCCGGTGGCGAGCGGGCGCGATGACCCCACGACGCGCGGGCTCGAATAAGATTCGCGCATGGCGGTCTACGCGGCTTCGGCCGTGGAGTGGACGTTGGCCTTCAGACCGAGCTGCACGGCGATCTTGTGTGATTCGCCGTAATAGCCCTTGTCGAAGCCGCCCATCACTCGGTAGACCTTGTTGGGTGTGTAGCCGTGCTCGCGGGCCCAGTCGGCGAGCGTGCGGCCTTCAGCGCGGAAGCGCTGGCGGACTTGATCGCGGGTTTGTACTTTCATCGCTGTGCAACTTGTTGAACGTTGGTTGGGTTTTGGTTGAGAGGATGATAGTGCACAAACGTGCAACATAGCAATAGTTGACTTGCACAAATGGACATTATTGGAACGCGACTACGTGAGGAGCGCGAACGATTGGGGATGACGCAAGACGGCTTCGCGGCAGCGGGCGCTGTCGGAAAGCGCGCGTTGATCCATTACGAAAAAGCGGAACGCTCACCCGACGCGGCGTTTCTCGCGGCCATTGCCGCCGCCGGCGCCGACGTGCTCTACATCCTCACGGGGCAACGGGCCCGAATGGGCGCACTTAAAGCGACCGAACCAGGCGCGGGCTACTCGTTTGCACGTACGCCGCGCGAGCGCGCGCTGCTGGACAACTACCGCGCCAGTCCCGACGCGGGCCGCCGCGTGATTGAGGGGGCGGCTACTCTTGCAGCGCAATCAGCAACGGGCAAGGACAAGCCCCTGAAAAAGCGCGGCAACCAGGCGACTTGAGGAGTCGAGAAAACGCAGTCATGGAGTGGGGCAACTATCCAGGGCGGCGAACCGCTGCCGGGCACCTAACGCGGCCCGAACGCAACCGATAATGGGTTCAACAAAAACAAAGGAGGCAGAGCGATGACACGACCCATCACGATCAACTTGTTCGACGTCTCGCGCGGCGCCAACACGCTGCCGCTCGAACAGGTACTGGACGAGTTTGCCGCGTTGGCCGTGGCGGACCGCTGGCGCGAGAACATCCGGCTCGACCGCGTGGCGCGGGTGCCGGCGGACGCGGCCCAAGTGCCTGCAACTCGCCGGGCGCTATGCCGCGATCGCCAAGTGCTTACGGCCGCTTGCGCGTGAAGATGAGAGGCTGCAACGTGAAACAGCGCGCGCTGCGTTCAATGAACAATTGGCAATGACGCGCGCGGTCACGCGTGCGCCGCAAACGCTGGGAGGAAGACGATGAAACGGACTTATCAGGTGCGCTTCGCGCGGCCCGTGGTGGGCAAGGAAGCGACGCCGCTAGCGCCCAAGCTGCAGCAGCTATTCAAGGTGTACGGACCGCATTTGCCCGCGCAGGTTTGCGGCGGCGACCGTTTCCAGGTGCGCGATCTGGTGCGCACCGGCACGGTGTGGCACGGCGTTTTTGGCAAGCTGCGCGACGACGCGCCGCACTTGGTCAATGGTGCCAACGAGGAGCGCGAGCTGCCGCTGCACGACGGCGACCGGCTGCTGGAAAAATGTCACTTTCTGTACCGCGAACGTAGCAACCTGCTGGTCTGGCAGTTGAACCGGGCGTCTGGCGGCATGAGCCGCTTGGAGAACTATTTGAGCCTGGCAAGCGAGGCGGTGGTGCTGGTGCCAGTGCTGATGAACACAGCCGAGCTCGAGGACGCGCTGCGGCACCGCATTTACGAGATTTCCTATGGCTACGACCGGCCACCGGTGATGGACGCGAACGCGCCGGCGTGGAATCAGCGGCAGTTCGACAAAATGAAAGCCATGGAGGCCGGGCACGCAAAATTCCTATTTCGCGCTGCGCGCAAAGGGCAGCTCGCCGAAGGCGCAAAGGACATGGTGCGCGACGCGTTTGGCCTGAACGGCATAAAGAAGATACGCGTGCGCCTGACGGACGAGAGCGATCCAATCGACTTGTTTGCCGCGCCGCTCAAGCATAAGATCAGCGTCGAAGTGCTGGGTCGCTACCCGGCAGCAAAAGAAGTGTTCGCGGAGCTCGAGAATGCCTACGACCACAACCGGAATCTCATCGACGCAGGCGACGCGCCGTCTTGAAGGCTCGAGCGCGATGCGCCCGCTGATCGCTCCGTTGATTGTCGCGCTGATCGCGCTGATGCTGGCCGGCTTGACGCATTGGCCGCCAGCCCTTGCCGACCGGGCAGCCGCGCTGGCGTTCGCCGGCGCGATCCTGACCGTTGCGACGACGCTGCTCGGCTTCACGCTTGCCGCGCTGGCGATCGTGGCGAGTATCACGCAGACCACGCTCGTGCAGCGCATGCACAAAACTGGCCATTACGACGACCTTCTACGCACGCTGTTTTACGCGGGCGCGGTGTTTCTGGCAATCGACATGCTCGGCTTCGCACTGCTCTTTGGTACGCCTGCAACCACCGGCGTGATGTCCGTCGCGCTGGCGTTGCACGCGGCCGCCCTGGTGCTGCTGATCGATGCGGCGCGCAAATTCCGGCTGGTGCTGACGAATCTGTAACATCGGCCGCATGAAAGCCGCCGCATTCATTGTTTCCGCGCTCGTGTTTGCCATGCCCGCGGTGGCGCAGGTCTACAAATGCCCCGACGCCGCCGGCCATACCGTGATCCAGCAACTGCCTTGCGCGGGCGGCAACAAAATGGACGTGAAGCCCGCGAGCGGCGCAGGCACCGATGACCCTGAACAGCTGCGCCTCTTGCGCGCCGTTGCCACCGGCAAAGTCACGCCCGGCATGACGGCGGAGCAAATGCGCACATCATGGGGCAGCCCGACATCGATCAACCGATCCGTGGGGTCGTACGGCGTGCATGAGCAGTGGGTTTACCGGTGGAGCAACGGGAAAACGCAGTACGTCTACCTCCAGAACGGCGTGGTGACGAGCTTCCAGACTCCAGATTGACGTGGCTACCGGCACGATGGCCGGCTGCTGCGCAGCGCGACTGCCAGCCCTGACGCCCCCGCGGCACACGCCGTCCCGTAATTGACTCGCGTCCTTTAAGCCCGGGCGCACTCCCGCGGCACAGTCACTGCATGACTGAGCCCGCCCACCCGTGCGCCGCGTGCGCGCACTTCGACCCGCGCAAGAGCGATCTGGGTCATCTGGGCTTTGGCCAGTGCAGCCACATGCCCGCCTGGCGCCACGTCAGTGGCCGCTCGGCGTGCGCTTTTCACCCCTGTCGCTGGAGCCCTCACCGTGAAAAACCTGCGCCAAAAATCCACCGCGCTCTTTAGCCGCGCCGTGCACGTCCGCATGGCCGATTGGGCGCTGGCCGCGCTGATCCTGCTGGCGGTGGTGGCGCTGATCGCGCCGCAGCAGCTGGGCGTGAGCGTCTACAAGATGAGCCTGATTGCGCTGGCCGCGCTCGCGGGCTACTGGATCGACCGCAGCGCGTTTCCGTACGCGCGGCCCGACAGCTACTTTGATCCGCCCAAGGGTGGCCAGGAAACCACCTTCACCGCGATCCGCGGCGTGGTCAACTTTACCGAGCGCGTGATCGACCCGGACAAGGCCGACGACGATCAACTTCTGACGCTGGCGCGCACCGCGATGCTGCGCCGCGCCTTGATCATGGCCGCGACCATGCTGGCCGTGAGCCTGGGGGCGTGAGCGCGATGGACTGGTTCGCCCGCGCCGCCCAGACCGCCTTGCTGCTGGTGGTGGCGCTGCTGTTGCTGGCGCTGTCCGCCACCGTATCCGCCGTGCTGGGCGCGGAGCTGCCGCCGCCCGCCGCCGCGCGCTACCAGCGCCTGCTCACGCGCCAGGCGCACATGCAATGGGGCCTCAATGCGCCGATTGCCGCGATGGCCGCGCAGGTGCAGCAGGAAAGCGCCTGGAACCCGCAGGCCGTGAGTCGCGCCGGAGCGCGCGGGCTGGCGCAGTTCATGCCGGCCACCGCCACGTGGTGGTGCGAGAAGCTCGGGCTTTCGGTCACCGCCTGCCAACCCCACAACGCCACGTGGGCGTTGCGCGCGCTGGCGGGCTACGACAAGTTTCTGTACGACCGCGTGTCCGCGCGCTTTGGCCCGTTCGACCGCCTGTGGCTCGCGCTGCGCGGCTACAACGGCGGCGAGGGCCACGTGACGGCCGAGGCCAAGGCGACCGGGCTGGCCGCGCCCACGCGGCAGCAGATCGACGCCGCCTGCGGCCAGGCGCGCCGCGCCAAGCTGCACTGCGCCGAGAACCTGGGCTACCCGGCGCGCATCCTGCTCACGCTGCAGCCGCGCTACGCCACTTGGGGCCCGCAGGTGTTGCCGGTCACGGAGGCGGCGCGGTGAGCATCGCCATCAAGCTCGCCCTGGCGCTGGTCGTGGCGCTGGCGTCGTACTTCGGCACCAACGCCTTGACCGAGCACTACCGCGCGCAAGGCCGCGCCGAGGTGCAGGACAAGTGGGATGCGGCCAATCTGAAACAGGAGCGGGATCATGCAGAAGCCGTCGCGAAAAGCGAAATACAAGAGCGCGCGAAGGAACGCGCCGCGCAAGTTGCATCGGAAGAAAACGCGCGCGCTGCGGCACACCGCGAAGCCGTTTTGCGCAGTCGCGCCGCTGATCTTGACCGCAGCGTTGACGGGTTGCGCCGCGAGCTTGCCGCCACCGACCGCGCTTTTGCCGCCTACCGTGCAGCCCGCCCGGATGCCGCTGCCGGCGCCGGGCCTGATGCAGCCGCCGCCGGCGCCCGAGAGCTTTTTGGACAGTGCGCAGACCGATATGCAGGCATGGCAAAAAGCGCTGCAAACCTCTCGGCCCAAGTGATCGGGCTGCAGGCGCACGTGCTGGTGATTCAACCCGAGGCCGCGCGCCTCATGGAGCCGCTTGAATGACGCCCAACTGGACTGGCTGGCAAGCCGACGCGATCTTGTTGATTGGGCTGATCGTGCTGGCGGTTTACCTGTGGCGCATGGCCAAGGTACTGGCGGAGGTGAACCACCAGCAAAAGCACATGCAGCAGCGCATCGACCAGTTGCCGGGGACGGAGTTGATGACCGACCTGCGCCTGCAGCTCGGCCGCATGGAGGCGCTGGGCGAGAGCACGCAGCGCGAAATCCACGCCACCGGCGCGCGCCTGCGCCGGGTGGAAGACTATTTGATGGAGGCCAAGCGCCATGGTGATGACGTCTAAATTCAAGGACCACGTGGCCGCCGAGCGCCGCCTGGCCATCCTGCAAACGCTGGCCGAGAGCGTGGGCTACCAGGCCAACGAATACACGCTGGAGGCGCTACTGGAAGACCTGGCGCTGGGCGTGAGCAACGCGCGGCTACGCGCCGATTTGGCGCATTTGGCCGAGCTGGGCCTGCTGGAGACCAACGGCGTGGGCGGCGTGACGATTGCGCACCTGACGCGCGCCGGCCTGGACGCCGCCGCCGGCAAGAGCCAGGTGCCCGGCGTGGCGCGGCCGCGGCCGGAATGAAGGAGAGCCGAGATGACGGATACCCCGCGCGTTACGCCCGAGCAGATTGACGCCTGCATCGTGAAAGAGCAGTACCACCGCTTTGCCGGAACGACGCTCACCGTGTGCGCGCTCACGCTGCGCAACGGCTACACCGTGACCGGCGAAAGCGCCAGCGTGACGGCGGCCGGCTTCAACGCCGAGATCGGCCGCAAGATCGCCCGCGAAGACGCTCGCGACAAGATTTGGGCGCTTGAGGGCTACCTGCTGCGCGAGCAGCTGCATCGGGCGTCGCCCCGGACGTACTGAGGATGTATTGACATGGGCCGCCGCTCCACCGTCGCCGCGCTGCCGAAAGAGCTGCTCGAGCGCTGCCACGCGCTGATCCGCGAGGGCTACACGATCGAGGAAATCCTGGGCGCGCTACAGGGCATGGGCGCCGAGGTGTCGCGCTCGGCCGTGGGGCGCTACGTGAAGAGCGCGCGCGAGACGTTCGAGAAATACCGCCAGGCGCAGGAAGTGGCCAAGGTGTGGGTGGACAAACTGGAGGCCGAGCCCGCGGGCGACGTGGGGCGACTGCTGCCCGAAATGCTGCGCACCGTGGCGTTCCAAACGCTCACCAGCATGGGCGAGGGCGAGGCGGACGCGAAGCCCGCCGACATCATGCTGCTGGCGCGCGCCATCAAGGACGTGGCGGGCGCCACCAAGACCAACATCGACGTCGAGCTGCAGCTGCGCCGCGTGCGCGAGCAGATTGCCGCGCGCGCCGACGCCGCGGCCAAGGCCGCCGCCAAGGAAATGAAGCAGGCCGGCGTTTCAGCAGACACGATCGCCGCCATCCGGCAGCGCATTCTGGGGGTGGCTGCGCCGTGAAAGCCGGACGATTCTTCATGGGCGTCGCACCGCGCGAGTCCTTTGCCCGCGTTGTATTCGTCGTGCGAAACATCCACCCGGCGGCGCGCGGCTTTTGCATTCACATCGGCGGGCGTGAACTTTGGGTTTGCGTGAACCCGCCGCGGGTGCGCCAATGACAACGAAGCCCCGCGGCAACGCCCAGCGCATCCCCGAGCAGCCGGACGCGCTTTTCCTGCCGTTCCAGGCGAAGTGGGTGGCGGACGATTCGCGCCTGAAGCTCATGGAAAAGAGCCGCCAGATCGGCATCAGCTGGTCCACGGCGTACAAGGCGGTGGAGCGCACCGCGGCCGCTGGCGCCGGGCACGACCAGTGGGTGTCGAGCCGCGACGACCTGCAGGCGCGCCTGTTCCTGGAAGACTGCAAGATGTTTGCCGAGGCGCTGCAGATGGCGGCCACGGATTTGGGCGAGCAGGTGATCGACCCGGAGCGCAAGATCACCGCCTACGTGCTGCAGTTCGCCAACGGGCGGCGCATCCATTCGATGAGCAGCAACCCCGACGCGCAGGCGGGCAAGCGCGGCGGCCGCATCCTGGATGAGTTCGCGCTGCACCCGGATCCGCGCAAGCTGTGGAGCATTGCCTACCCCGGCATCACGTGGGGCGGCTCGATGGAGCTGGTCTCCACGCACCGCGGCAGCCACAACTTCTTCAACGCGCTGGTGCGTGAGGCGCGCGAGGGCGGCAACCCCAAGCGCATCAGCCTGCACCGTGTGACGCTGCAGGACGCGCTGGACCAGGGCTTTCTCTACAAGCTGCAGCAGACGCTGCCGGCGGACGACGAGCGCCAGGCGATGGACGAGGCGGCGTACTTCGACTTCGTGAAAAAAGGCGCGGCCGACGAAGAGAGCTTCCAGCAGGAGTACATGTGCCAGCCCGCCGACGACGACGTGGCGTTCCTGGAGTACGACCTGATCGCCGCCTGCGAATACGCCGAAAGCGCCCGCTGGCAAACGCGCGAGAAGGGGCGCCTGTTCGCCGGCGTGGACATCGGCCGCAAGAAAGACCTGACCGTTCTTTGGGTGGTGGAGCTGCTGGGCGACGTGGCCTACACGCGCCACGTGGAGGCGCTGCAGGCCATGGCCAAGGGCGACCAGGAGAAGGTGCTGTGGCCGTGGTTTGAGCGCTGCGACCGGGTGTGCATCGACGCCACCGGGCTGGGTATTGGCTGGGCGGACGACGCGCAGAAGAAGTTCGGCGCGTACAAGGTGGAGGGCGTGACGTTTACCGCGCGGGTGAAGGAGCAGCTCGCCTACCCGGTGCGCTCGGCCATGCAGGAGCGCCGGCTGCGCATTCCGTTTTCCGGCGCGATCCGCGCCGACCTGCGGTCGATCACCAAGCAGACCACCGCCGCAGGCAATATCCGCTTCACGGCCGAGCGCACGCCCGATGGCCACGCCGACCGCTTCTGGGCACTGGCGCTGGCGATCCATGCCGCCGCCCGCCCGGCCGCGCCCATTGAATACCTGAGCGACGGGCCGATCGGCGCCGGCGACTACGAGGGCTACCTGTAATGCCTACAAAAACGGCCGCAAGAATTAACACGCCCCCGGCGCGCCCGCCGCTGGATACCGAAACCGCCAGCGCCGCGCTGGACCCGTTCGCCAGCATCTTCATGGGCGTGCTGCAGAGCAACGACCCGCTGATCATCGAGCGCGGGCTGAACGGCAGCCAGGCGCATGAGCTGTACCGCGACCTGCGGCGCGACGGCAAGGTGTTTGCCGGCCTGCAAAAGCGCAAGTTGGCGGTGGTGAGCCGCCCGTGGACGGTGGAGCCGGTGAGCGACGACGCCGCCGGCAACGCCGACGCCGCGGTGGTGAGCGACATCCTGAAAGGCTTTGCCTTCGACCAGCTTTGCAACGACTTGATGGACGCGCTCTTGGTGGGCTGGCAGCCGGCGGAAATCATCTGGACGCTGGCGCCCGTGGCCGGCGCGCGCGAGCGGGTGGTGCCGCGGCGCGTGGTCAAGCGCGCGCACCGGCGCTTCGTCTACCTGCAGGAGGCGGGCCAGCCGGCCGCGCTGCGGCTGCTGACGCGCGAGCACATGCAGCAAGGCATCGCGCTGCCCGAGCGCAAGTTCATCGTGCATCGGGTCAACGCCGAGGACGACAACCCCTACGGCACCGGCCTCGGGCTGCAGCTTTACTGGCCGGTGTATTTCAAACGCAAGGGGGTGCTGGCGTGGACCAAGTTCCTCGATCGCTTTGGTCTGCCGATCCCGTGGGGCAAGTACCCGACGAGCGCCACGCCGCGCGAGAAAGGCACGCTGTTCGACGCGCTGCGCGCCGTGAGCAACGACGGCATGATCATGACGCCCGAGGGCACCATGATCGAGCTGCTGGAGAGCAAGTTGAGCGGCAGCGGTACGCCGCACCAGGCGCACGTGGAATTCATGGACGACTGGATCATGGAAGTGATCCTGGGCCAGTCGCCACGCGGCGGCAGCGGCGGCGCGCTGGCCGCCGCCGCCAACGAGCGCCAGGACGTGCGCTTGGAGTTGAGCCAGGCCGACAGCGACCTGCTGTCCGAGACGCTGAACGCCACTCTGGTCAAGTGGATTTGCGAGCTGAACGGCCTGGCGCCTTGCACCGTGTACCGCAAGGTCGAGGCCGAGGAAGACACGAAGGCAACCAGCGAGTCCGACCTGAACGTGACGCAGATGGGCTTCCAGATGACCGAAGAGGCGGTGCGCGCCAAGTACGGCGAAGGCTGGGAGAAAAGCGCCAATCCGCCATCGGCTGGGGCGAACCCGGCGAACTCGTTCCACACGAACCTTACTATTCCGGCCAGTGGGTCGAGCAATTTTGCCGAGGCGCCGCACGCGCACGCCAGCACAGACCAGGTAGCGCTGGACGACGCGCTCGACAAGATGCTGGCCGACGACGCATTGCAGCAGCAAATGGAGCAGGTTTTGGCGCCGGTCTTCGAACAGTTGCAGAAGGAAAACGACCCGCAAGCCATGCTCGGATGGCTGGCGGAACGCTTCCCCGATCTGCCCGAAGACGCGTTGCAGGAGCGCCTGAGCCAGGTGCTGTTTGCCGCGGCGGTGTGGGGCCGGCTGCATGGCAAAGCCTGACGACCAGGACGTGCTGGGCGCGCTGTTCAATCGGCCGCCCAAGGATGCGATCGAGTACCTGAAGAGCAAAGGCCTGCGCATCACGTTCAAGTGGCAGGAGATGCTGGACGAGGCGCACGCGCGCGCGTTCACCGTGGCCAAGGCGATGAACCTGGACGTGCTGCGGGATATTCGCAGTGACCTGTTGGACGCGCTGAAAGAGGGCAAAACGCTGCGCGATTTTTCCAAAGAGCTCGCGCCCAAGCTGCAGCAAAAGGGCTGGTGGGGCAAGCAGATCGTGGTGGCGGGCGACGGCCAGGCGCAGGAAGTGCAGCTTGGCGGCTTGCGCCGGCTGAAGACGATCTATCAGACCAACCTGCAGAGCGCCTACATGGCGGGCCGGGCAAAAGCGATCGCGGAAAGCTCCGGCGCGTTTCCGTGGCTGATGTATGTGGCGGTGATGGACAACCGCACGCGCCCGGCGCACGCGGCGCTCAACGGCAAGATTTGGCCGAAAAACGACCCGATTTGGCAGTCGATTTTTCCGCCCAACGGCTTCAACTGCCGCTGCCGCACGCGGCCGCTGACCGCTGGGCAGATGAAGCGCGAGGGCCTGGCGCCATCGCCGCCGCCCGACGTCGTGACGCGCACGGTCAACGCCGGCACCGATCCGCTCACCGGTGAGCTCTTTCCCACGATGCAAACCGGCGTGCGCGTGACGAGTGAAGACGGCCAGCCGATCACCATGTGGACCGACCCGGGATTCAACGCGAGCCCGATGGCGGGCCACGCTTTCGACGAGCTGCTGGCGCGCAAGGCGGTGGCGGCGCTGGGGGATGAGGCGGGCTTCAACGCAACGCGCGATGTGATCCTGTCAGAGCCGCGGGTGAAAGCGTGGGAGGCGTTCACGGAAGGCGCGTTCGAGCCGGGGTTTCGCACGTCGCGAGGCGAAGTGCCGGTGCAAAACCAATCCATGACGGTGGGCATCCTGCCGCTGGAGGCCGCGCGCGACCTGATCGGTCGCGGCACGCCAGTGATGCCGGTGCTGCACGTGGATGACCGCCTGATTGCGGGCCGCAAGGCGCGGCGCCACACGGCGGAGGGCAATGCGCTATCGGCCGAACAGTGGCAGGCGTTGCCCGAATTGCTGAAAGGCGCGACCTACTATCTGGACAAGGACAGCGGCAATGTGCTGGCCGTCGTGGATGCCGGCATCAACCGGGTTTTGAAAGTGGCGTTTTCCGCGACCGGTGCGGCCGATACGGCATTCATCGTGCCGGCGGTCTCTGTCGAAGCGGCAGTGGGAAGCGGTCGGTGGGAGTTGCTGAGCAACGGGCGAGGGACTTGAACCCAATCGACTTCCGCTTGCGCGGCGCCACGCCTCCAGGGAGCGTATCTACCCATGACCCAGCGCGTTGAATTATCAAGATGATCACCATCGAAGTCAACGACCGCAGCGTGCTCGACGCGCTGCACAAGCTGGCCGACGCGATGGCGGACACGACGCCGCTGATGGCCGACGTCGCAGGCGTTTTGCTGGGCGAATCGGAGCGCCAGTTCGCGAGCGAATCCGGACCGCTGGGAGCGTGGCCGGGCTTGAGCGATACGACCCAAGCGCTGCGCGCCAAGGCCGGCTACTGGCCAGGTAAAACGCTGCAACAAAGCGGCCAGCTCGCCGCGTCGGTCCAGGTCGAGCACGGCAACGGCTGGGCCAGCATCGGCAGCAACAAGGTCTATGCGCCCATGCAGTTCTTCGGCGGCACCACCAGCGCGCAGAGCATGATCCCAAACAAGCGCATCCCGGCGCGGCCGTTCCTGCCGATGAACCCGGAAACCCACGCGATCACGCCCGAAGCCGAGCAGACGGTGCTGGAGGTGTTGTCCGGCTGGCTCGACAAGATCATCGCCAACTGACCCCGCCAAAACTTCCCAAAACGGTCGCCGATTTTTCGTTGCAGTCTTTGCAACGCCGTTGCTGACAAAATCCCATGAGTCGCCACGACATCCCATCAAAACCCGGAAATATCTCGCCTCTCACTATTCGTTTATCTCACCTCCGATCAGCCGCGCCTACAGCGAGATGGTCGTGCCTTCGACACCCAGTTTCGTCGAAGAACACGTGCGACGCCTGAGTGCGAAGGGCATACAGAGCGCCTTTCAGTTTTACAACCTGAACAGCTACGAGACGGTCGAACGCCTGGTGCGTCGCGGCGTCTACAAAGGTCCGCTGGTGATGAACTGGGTTGCGATCAGTGGCGGCATGGATGCGCCCAACATTTACAACCTGGCCAACTTCGTGCGGGCAATTCCCGACAACGCGGTGTTGACCGTCGAAAGCAGCATGCGCAACGTGCTGCCGATCAACATGATCGGAATGGCCATGGGCCTGCATGTCCGCTGCGGCATCGAAGACAACCTTTGGAACCAATCGCGCACGAAAAAACTGGGCACAGTGGGACAGATCGAACAGTTGGTGCGTGTTGCCCATGAATTTGGGCGCAAGATTGCCACCTCTGCCGAAGCGCGCGAGATTTGCAAGATCGGTGTCTTCTACGACACGGTGGAAGAGACGCTGGCGGCCAATGGTCTTTCGCCCAACCGCAACGGCGGTAATCAAGGCTTCCTGCACAAGCCGGTTCAAAAGGCCTCGGCCGTGCCGCATCCCAGCAAACGTGACAAGACGCTCGCCGCGGAAGTCACGCTTTGATCTCCCGCCTCCATGAGCGCACGATCTCGAATTCGAAGAAGTGCGACTCATGGCGGGTTGGCGCGAGCCTGGGGCAACCATCTCGTCGATTTGAGTGATGTCGGCCACCTCAACCCTGCTCCCGGATTTGGGGAGTGGCCGGCCGCCGAGCGTCTCGCAGCCAAACTTGTCGTTGAATGATCCTTTTAATCAATTCGAGTTGACATTCATTTCAAAGCTGAAAGCGACCCCATGGAAGCCACGAGCAGCAACTCATTAGCGAAGGATCAGGATACTTATCTTTACAGCGCAGGCTCGGCTTGGTTTGTGTTGGCGATGACCGTCGGGCTGATGCTTTTCGATTACATCGATCGACAAGTCATCGTGTCGCTGTTCCCCCACATCAAGGCGGAGTGGGGGCTCTCTGACGAGCAACTGGGCGGACTGGTCTCAATCGTGTCGATCACAGTCGCGATCGGGAGCGTGCCGGTCGCGTTGGTGGCCGACCGCATCAGTCGTGTCAAAAGTGTCGTGGCCATGGGTTTTGTCTGGAGCCTGGCCTGTATTTCGTGCATGTTCACGCAAAACTATGCGCAGCTTTTCACGGCACGCGCCGTGGTCGGCGCCGGCGAAGCAGGTTACGGTTCCGTGGGTACCGCATTGATCGCGAGCCATTTCCCGTCCCGCATGCGGAGCGCAGTATTGGCTGTCCTTTTTTCGACAGCATCCATTGGATCTGTCATAGGCGTCGCGCTCGGTGGCGTGATTGCGGTTCATTGGGGTTGGAAAACTGCGTTCGGGATCATGGGATTCCCGGGTTTGCTGTTGGCCTTGCTCTATTTGAAAGTCCGGGACTATCGCACTGTCGAACTGACGGGGAGACATAGTGCAGCGATGCAGTCCACCGGTGGTGTTGTGCGCCTTATCGTGCAAGCGCTATCCCGTTCTCCAACGATGTTGTGGACGTGCGTGGGCGGCGCTTGCCAATTGATCGTCCTTTCGGCGGTGTGGTCCTGGCTGCCCAGCTACCTGAACCGGTTCTACGCCGTCCCGGTGGCTCAGGCGGGAATCAAGGCCGCGGTCGTGATTTTTTGCGGCGCCGTCGGAGCAGTCGTTTGGGGCTACGTGGTCGACCGGGCGAGTCGGCGGAATCCTTGCAACAAATTGCTTGTGCTCGCCGCGTTGTGCCTGGTGACCATGCTGATCCTGGTCTTCGCCTTTGGCGTCGGTGTGTGGTTTGGGCTACCTCCCGGTTTGGGTGGCCGGTTTGGTTTGATCGCTTTGGGTGGGTTCTTTGCGAACTGCACCGTGGGGCCGGTGGCCGCTGTTGTCATTGATGTCGTCCATCCATCCGTTCGCTCTACCGGCGCCTCCGTACTGGCACTCTTTCAAAACCTGTTTGGTCTGGCTGTGGGACCGTTTATCGCTGGCGCGTTATCGGATGCCCTTGGTTTGCAAGTTGCCATGGCGATCATACCGATATTCGGGGTGTTTGCCGCGTTGTCTTTTTTAAAGGCTTCCCGCAGTTATGACAGGGATGTGCAGCGAACCTACTTGGCCGTCCGCACGGCTTAACGCGGTTCGCATCAATTTCAGATTTGTTTAAACCGAGATTTCCGTTGCATTCGAAGCGTTTGAGCATTTTCTGACGGCCATCGCCAATTGGACAGTGTTGGTACAAGTTACGGTTTCGGTCCGTGGAAGCGCAAGCATCGCACGGTGTGTTCCAGCGGCGATTATCTCATGGTCGTCCATCGTTCGACAAAGGTGATTTTTATGACGAAGGCTATACGGTTTTATGAAACAGGCGGCCCGGAGGTATTGAAGTTCGAGGACGTCGAGGTCGGTGACCCTGGCCCCGGTCAAGCGCGGGTACGCCACAACTATATTGCCCTTAATTTCATCGACGTATATTTCAGGACCGGCCGCTATCCGCTGGCGCTGCCGAACGGCCTGGGCTCCGACGCAGTCGGAGTGGTCGAAGCGGTCGGCGAGGGCGTTGATTACCTCAAACCCGGGGATCGGGTGGGCTACTTAATGGGCCCGCAAGGTGCCTATTCACAAGTGCGCGTGATGCCGGCCGAGGTTTTGATTCCGCTGCCGGACGGGGTGAGCGATCGAACTGCCGCCACGCTGATGATGAAAGGCATGACGGCGCAATATTTGTTCCGCCAGGTCTATCCCCTCAAGGGGGGGGAAACCATCCTCTACCATGCCGCCGCCGGAGGTGTCGGGTCCATTGCATGCCAGTGGGCGCGCGCGCTGGGCGTCACCATGATCGGCACCGTGAGCACCGACGAAAAAGCGGCGATTGCCCGCGCCAACGGTTGCGCATACACAATCGTTACCAAGCGTGAAAACATCGTCGAGCGCGTGAAGGAAATCACGAATGGCAAGGGCGTACCGGTGGTGTTCGACTCGGTCGGCAAGGACACCTTGATGGATTCGTTGAAGTGCCTGCAGCCCCGCGGCACTCTGGTCAGCAACGGAACCTCGTCGGGGTCGGTGGTCGTGGATTCGCATTTGTTGGCAGCCAACGGCTCGCTCTGGATGACCCGCCCCGCGATGGTGCATTACATATGGCCGCGTGCGCACATGCTTGATATGGCCAAGGAGTTGTTCGACCACGTATTGGCGGGTCGGATCGTCAGTGATGTGCGACAGGAATTCGCACTCGCCGACGCGGCTGAAGCGCACCGGGCCTTGGAATCGCGCAAAACTGTCGGTGCGACGGTGCTCATCCCCTGAAGGCGGCCGATTTGCCAATGCTTTTGAAGCGGGTCGATCAATCGGGCTCGTATCTCGTTGCAAAGAAGCATTTGCCGAGCTGACGCGCTTCTTTGCCTTTGCATTGAAATGGCCCGGGACGGACGCGAGACGCTGTCATGAAAAGCTAAATCTGGGACACGCAATGACAAGCAGGAAGCGGCGCTGAGACGGATGATCCCAACCACGTCGCGGATTATTCCGGACGCCCTGTCAGTTCGTCCGACATTTTCAAAACCTACGTTTCAACCTGGAGACCCATCACCATGAACTTCCTTGACGGCCATTTGTACCCCGAGAACCAGCAGCCGCTGATCATCACCGCAGCCCCTTATGCGCCGGGCTGGATTCCGTCCGACTTCCCGGAAGATATCCCGATCACGATGGAAGAGCAGATCCAGAAAGCGGTGGATTGTTACGAAGCCGGCGCCAGGGTGCTGCATCTGCACGTGCGCGAACCCGACGGCAAAGGCAGCAAGCGCCTGTCCACTTTCAATAAGTTGATTGCCGGCATACGCAAGGCGGTGCCCGAAATGCTCATCCAGGTGGGTGGCTCCATCAGCTTCGCTCCCGAAGGCCCGAACGGCGAGGCCAGATGGCCCTCCGACGACACGCGTCACATGCTGGCCGAACTCGATCCGAAGCCTGACCAGGTGACGGTCACCGTCAACACCACGCAGATGAACGTGACGGAGCACGCCGGCATCGATGACTTCAAAGGCGTGTCGCGAGGATTCCCGCACCTCTATGACACCTACAGGGACATGATCGTGCCTTCGAATCCCAGCTTTTTCGAGGAGCACGTCCGGCGCTTGACGGCCGCCGGCATACAGAGCGAGTTTCAGGTCTACAACATCAACAGCTTCGAGACGATCGAGCGGATGATCCGCCGCGGCGTCTACAAGGGGCCGCTGGTGATGAACTGGGTGGCCATCAGCGGCGGCATGGATCAGGCGAACATCTACAACCTGGCCAACATGCTGCGTGCCGTGCCGGACGGCGCCGTGGTCACGGTGGAAAGTTCGGTGCTGAACGTGCTGCCCATCAACATGATCGGCATGGCTCTCGGTCTGCACGTGCGCTGCGGTATCGAGGACGTGCTCTGGAAACAGGACCGCTCGGGCAAGGCGACCACCGTCGAGCAGATCAAGCAACTGGTGCGTATCGCCGGCGAATTCGGCCGACCCATAGCGACACCGGAACAAGCGCGGGAGATCACCAGGATAGGGGTCTTCTACGATACCGCGGACGAGACGTTGGCAGCCAACGGCTTCTCTCCCAATCGCAACGGTGGTGACCAAGGTTTCCTACGCAAGCCGGCTCAAAAGACTTCGGCCGCGTCGCACCCCAGCAAGCACGACAAGGGTAATGAAGCGCTTGCCGCGGAAGCGACACCTTAATTTCCCACTTCCGTGGATCGCGTGATCGTGTTCACAATAATCGGCCGCCTGTGCCTGCAGGCCGTCGGCACGGCCTCATCGGGCGAGCCTGCGGTCAACCGGGCGAGCGGCTCGTGACGACCACCACGCCGACCCGTGTTACGCGTGGATCGGCGCTGACATGTTCGCGGACCCGACGACACGAGCACAAACGCCTGTCCACACCTGGTGGGCCAATCAACCGGGGTGCGCAAGGTGGCATCTGCTCTTGTCGATGACACGGCATCGTTGATTGCTCTTATCCCAAAACATACACAACCGGAGACATCATGAACAAGACATCACATCACCCGAAGACGTGCGGGCACCTATTCAGGGCCTTGGTCGCGGCGACGCTGGCTATCGTCACCGTGGCGGCGTTCGCTCAAGGAAAGGGCGAGACGATCACTATCCAAGACTATCCCGGGACGATCGGTCTGACGATGCGTGTCGCCATCGCCAAGGGCTACTGCGCGGACGCCGGCATCACGTGCAAATTGCAGGTGATCCCGAGCGCACCATTGGGGATCCAGGCGATGCTGGCCAAGAGCATCGATGCGGCTATTGGGAGCCCGGAAGCCATTATTCCGGCCGTGCTGAGGGGCGCCAAGGTAACGTGGATCCTAGATGACTACGCCAAAGGCGTCGGTGTCGTGCTCGTTGGTAATCAGGTTCCCACCCCGAACGCTGGCAAACCCTTTCCGGAATGGGTGCAGGACATGAAAGGCAAGAAGATCGGCGTCACTTCGCGCGGCAGTGGTAATGAGACCCAGGTACGTTTCATACTCGAAAAGGCCGGCGTGAAGGCGGATGATGTCACTTTCGTTGCGGTCGGAGGACCCACCACTGCGATCCCAGCGCTGGTCCATAAACAGATCGATTTCGCCGCCAGCTTCGAGCCCGGAGCCACGATGTGCGAGGTGACCAAGCAATGCAAGGTGGCCTGGCGTGCCGATGCCAATCGCCAGCCCGCCGAGATTTATGCTGCCAACCTCGCAGGCGACGGCTTGTATCTGACGCAGGAATATGCCGATGCCCACCCGGACGTCGTCGCGGCACTGATCAAGGCCGCCCACGAGGCCAACAAGTTCATCAACGATCCGGCGAACTTCGAGGAAGTCGTGAAGATCAGCGAGTCGTTCTTCAAGTTCTCGGGGCCTGACGGCGATGAGTTGACACGGGCGCTGTTGCGGCGCCAGATCAAGACCGGCGGGCACAATGAACACGTCGACCGCGCCGCGGTGAAGGCGACTGTTGAATACATGATCGAGACGGGCGAGATAGGGAAGGCGATCAACGTATCAGAATTGGTCGATCAATTGGTCTATTCGCACGCGCCCTGACGAGAGACGCGCCATGCCTGCCATTTCAATAGGAAGCTTGACAGTCCGCTTCGGCCCGCGGGTGCTGGCGGTGGACGACTTCTCGCTGGACATCAACGAGGGGGATTTCATCTCCATCGTCGGACCGAGCGGCTGCGGCAAGACCACGGTCCTGAATCAGCTCACCGGCTTGCTGCCACCCCAGGAGGGCACGATCACGATCCTGGGCAAGCCACCGCATGAAGGAAACTCCGACCTGGCCTACATGCTGGCGCGAGACTGCCTGTTGCCATGGCGCACGGCGCTGTCGAATGCCTGCTATGGCATGCAGATACGCGGCATGCCGAAAGCCGAAGCAGAAGCGCAGGCGCGCGAGCTGCTCGCCCTGGTGGGCCTGAAGGGTTTCGAGGGCAACTATCCGAAGGCGTTGTCGCACGGCATGCGCCAGCGCTGCGCGTTGGCACGCACTTTCGGACTGAAATCGCCGATCCTGCTGATGGACGAGCCCTTCGGCGCGCTCGATGCGCAGACCAAGCTCGCGCTGGAAGACCTGCTGCTGCAACTGTGGGAGAAGCACCGCCGCACCGTGGTCTTCATCACGCACGACCTCGCTGAAGCGGTCGCGCTGTCGGACCGGGTCATCGTGATGAGCGCACGGCCTGGTCGCATGGTGGCTGACGTGCCAATTCCGCTGGCCCGGCCGCGCTCGGTTCGCGAGCTGCAGAAGAGCCCGGAATTCCACGAAATTTATGCCCATGTCTGGGAAGAGCTCGAGCGCGGCATTCAATTGTCTGGCGCGCCCGCGCAAACCGTCGAATGAGGATCAGACCTTGAACGACATCAAGCATTCCTGGAGCTGGCGAGAAGTGGCGGGCCATCTGGCCTTCCTGATCGTCTTTATTGGCGCGTGGGAATTTGCCTGCGCGCACGGGTGGCTCGACGCCACCTTCTTCGGACGCCCGTCGGAGATCACGGCGTATCTCTATCAGGGCTTCGTGTCCAAGCCCACGCTGTGGCTGGATTTGGGGTACACCCTGCTGGGAACCGCGGTTTCGTTTGTGCTTGGCAGCGTGCTCGCGATTCTTCTTGGGCTGATGTTCGTGACTTGGCCGCGTTTCGAACGCGCAGCCGACCCGTACCTGACGCTGCTCAATGCGATGCCGCGTATTGCGCTGGTCCCCTTGTTCCTGTTGTGGTTCGGACTGGGCATTGGCTCCAAGATCGCGGTCGGGACGAGCCTGTCATTCTTCATCGTGCTGGCGAACACCGTGGCCGGCATTCGCGGCGTGTCGGGTGATCTGCTGACGCTGACGCGCAGCCTGGGCGCGTCGCCGCTGCAGTTGTTCATGCAAGTGACGCTGCCATCGGCTGTGCCGGTGATCGCATCGGGCCTGCGGCTGGCGCTCGTGTACTCGATGCTCGGCGTGGTCGGCGCCGAGCTGATTGCCGCGGAACATGGCCTGGGGCAGCAGTTGGCCTATATGCAGTCGACCTTCAACATGAACGGCGTGATGGGGCTGTTGCTGGTTTTGGCGCTGCTGGGCGTGGTCGTCACCTCGGGCATGTCGTGGCTGGAGCGCAGGTTGCTGAGATGGCAATGAGGTCGGGATACACCCTGAAACCGCTCCGCGTGGCAACGCTGCCCGCAGGTCGGCACGAGCACAGCCAGCAGTCCGCTCCGCCACCGCAAGACACGGCGCGCCGGGGCCATCGGGGCTCACTGGCCCGAATGGGCAACGCCCGGCTTCAGCGACCTTGTGTCGAGTGGGAACAGCACCTCTTTCAGAAAAACGCGGGAGAGGCGGGAGACAGGAATCGACGCTGCCCGGAATGAGTCATTGAGAGGTTCCAACGGGCAATCAGAGATCGGGAACGTTCGCCGTATTTGCAGGAGATCCCAGCGTCATGCCGGCGCCGGACCGTAACACCCGGGTGGGCCGACCGTTCGCCCGCCACAGGAGATATCAGAGATGAAGATTCGACAAATCACCCCCGCTATTGGCGCCGAGCTTTCGGACGTTTCCCTTGGCGATGCTGCGCGCGATGCCGGCCTGTTCGCCGAGATCAAGGCACTGCTGCTCAAGCACCGCGTGCTGTTCCTGCGCGATCAAGACTTCACGCGCGCCGAGCACGTGGCCTTCGCGCGCCGCTTCGGCAAACTCGAGGACCACCCGGTCGCCGGCAGCGACCCGGAGAACCCGGGCCTGGTGCAGATCTACCGCAGCGAAAAACGCGAGAACTACGAGAACAACTATCACTCCGACGGGCTGTGGCGCGAAAACCCGTCGATGGGCGCCGTCCTGCGTTGCATCGAATGCCCGGAGCTCGGCGGCGACACCATCTGGGTGAACATGGTCGAGGCCTACAAGAACCTGCCCGATGACATCAAGCACCGCATCGACGGCCTGCGCGCCAGGAACAGCATCGAGCATTCCTTCGGTGCGGTGATGCCGGCAGAGAAGCGCCGTGCCCTGGCAGCCAAGAACCCGCCGGCCGAACACCCCGTGGTACGCACCCACCCCGAGACCGGCGAAAAGGTGCTGAACGTCTGCAGCTTCACGACCCACTTCGTCAACTTCCATACACCGGAGAACGTGCGCTACGGTCTGGACAAGACACCCGGCGCCAGCCTCCTGCTGAATTACCTCGTCAGCCAGGCCAACATCCCCGAGTACCAAGTGCGCTTCAGCTGGAAGCCCAACAGCGTGGCGATCTGGGACAACCGCAGCACCCAGCACTACGCGGTCATGGACTACTGGCCTGCGCCGCGCAAGATGGAGCGCGCCGGGATCGTGGGCGATATCCCGTATTGAACGGCCGACACCAAAAGGACGGTTGATGGCGCCGATTGCACGGGCGTCAGGGCCAGATTTCGTTCCAATCTCGTCTCAGCAAATCGCCGGAGCGCACCGATGAACTTCCTCGACGGTCACCTTTTCCCCGAAAACCAGCAACCGCTGATCATCACGGCCGCGCCTTACGCGCCGGGCTGGCTGCCTTCGGACTTCCCCGAAGACATCCCGGTCACCATGGAAGCGCAAATCCAGAAGGCAGTGGACTGCTACAACGCCGGCGCCACCGTGCTGCACATGCATGTGCGCGAACTCGACGGCAAAGGCTCCAAGCGCCTGTCCCAGTTCAACAAGCTGATCGCCGGCGTACGCAAGGCAGTGCCCGAGATGATCATCCAGGTCGGCGGTTCCATCAGCTTCGCGCCCGAGACCGAAGGCGCCGCGGCCAAGTGGCTTTCCGACGATACGCGCCACATGTTGGCCGAACTCGAGCCCAAGCCCGATCAGGTGACGGTGACGGTGAACACCTCGCAGATGAACGTCACCGAGCAGGCGGAGCTCGCAGATTTCAAGGGCACCTCGCGCGAGAACCCCGCCATCTTCAACGCCTACAAGGAAATGACGGTGCCCGCGCATCCCGCCTGGGTGGAAGAGCACGTGTGCCGCCTGACCAAGGCCGGCATCCAGAGCGCTTTCCAGTGCTACAACATCAACAGCTTCGAATCGGTGGAGCGCCTGATGCGCCGCGGCATCTACAAGGGCCCGCTGGTGATGAACTGGGTCGCCATCGGTGGCGGCATGGACAAGCCCAGCCTCTACAGCCTGGCCCACTTCGTGCGCGAAGTGCCCGATGGCGCGGTACTGACGGTGGAAAGCCACGTGCGCAACGTGCTGCCCGTCAACATGTGGGGCATCTCAGCCGGCCTGCACGTGCGCTGCGGCACCGAAGACAACCTCTGGAACCAAGACCGCAGCGCCAAAGCAAGCACCGTCTCGCAAATCGAGCAGCTAGTGCGCATCTCGCGCGAGTTCGGCCGTCCGATTGCCACCCCGAGCCAGGCGCGCGAGATCTGCAGGATCGGCGTGTTCTACGACACGGCGGAAGAAAGCTTGATGGCCAACGGCTTTGCATCGAATCGCAACGGCGGCAATCAGGGCTACTTGCACAAGTGAATCACAAGAGCACACAGGAGATCGAGATGTCATCCACTTCATCACACCCAACCTTCAGCTGGGAAGACCCGTTCGCGCTGCGCGCCCAGCTCACAGACGACGAGCGCGCGGTGCAGGATGCCGCCCACGCCTACTGTCAGGACAAGCTCCTGCCGCGCGTGCAGCAGGCCTTCCGCAGCGAACAGACCGACCCGGCCATCTTCCGCGAGATGGGCGCGCTCGGTCTGCTCGGACCCACCATCCCGGAGCAGTATGGCGGCGCCGGCCTGGGCTATGTCAGCTACGGCCTGATTGCGCGCGAGGTCGAGCGCGTGGACTCGGGCTACCGCTCGATGATGAGCGTGCAGTCCTCGCTCGTCATGGTGCCGATCAACGAATTCGCCAACACGGAAACGAAACAGAAGTATCTGCCCAAGCTGGCCACCGGCGAATGGATCGGCTGCTTCGGCCTGACCGAACCGAATCACGGCTCGGACCCGGGCAGCATGATCACCCGCGCGAAGAGGGTCAAGGGTGGGTACTCGCTCTCCGGCAGCAAGATGTGGATCAGCAACAGCCCGATCGCCGACGTGTTCGTGATCTGGGCCAAGGACGACGAAGGCACGATCCGCGGCTTCGTGCTGGACAAGGGCGCCAAGGGCCTGTCGGCCCCCGCCATCCACGGCAAGGTGGGTTTGCGCGCCAGCATTACCGGCGAGGTGGTGATGGACGAGGTGTTCTGTCCGGAAGAGAACGCCTTCCCCGAGGTGCGCGGCTTGAAAGGCCCGTTCACCTGCCTGAACTCGGCGCGCTTTGGCATTGCCTGGGGGGCGCTCGGCGCGGCCGAGGACTGCTACCACCGCGCGCGCCAGTACGTGCTCGACCGCCAGCAGTTTGGCCGGCCGCTGGCAGCCAATCAGCTGATCCAGAAAAAGCTCGCCGACATGCTCACCGAGATCACGCTCGGGCTGCAAGGGTGCCTGCGGCTCGGGCGGATGAAGGACGAGGGCCAGGCCGCGGTCGAACTCACCTCGATCGTCAAGCGCAACGGCTGCGGCAAGTCGCTCGACATCGCCCGCCTGGCGCGCGACATGATGGGCGGCAACGGCATCAGCGACGAGTTCGGCGTTGCGCGCCACCTGGTCAACCTGGAAGTCGTTAACACCTACGAGGGCACGCACGACGTCCATGCGCTGATCCTCGGGCGCGCGATCACCGGTATCGCCGCGTTCGCGAACTGACCGACCGCAGTCCTGACCCAGTCACCTGCGGCGTACATGCCCGCGCCTGGCACTGATGTTGGCAGCAGGGCGCGAACGAGCTCCGTAACTTTCCACCCCGCGTAGGCCACCCTCCCCACAACCCCGAACCCGACGAAGTCCATCAATGAAAATTCCCACTGTACTGATCGTTCCGGGGCTGCGCGACCACGCCCCACAGCACTGGCAGACTCTGCTTGAGGAGCGTTTGCGCGAGGCCGGCAAACCGGTGACAAGCGTGCCGCCGATGGGCCGCAACGACCTCGACTGCGGTGCCAAGGTGGCGGCGATCGAACGTGTCGCGCAATCGCTGGCCGGACCGATCGTGATCCTCGCGCACAGTGCCGGCTGCATCATGGTCGTGCATTGGGCGCGGCAGACGAAGCGGGCGGTACACGGCGCGCTATTGGCGGCGCCGCCGGATTTCGAGCGGCCGATGCCTGAGGGCTACCCGACTCTGGAGGCACTCCGCGTCGCCGGCTGGCTGCCCGTCCCGCGCGAGCAGTTGCCGTTCCGAAGCATCGTCGGCTCGAGTCGCAACGATCCGCTGGGAACGCAAGAGCGCGTGAGCGAGTTTGCCCGGGCCTGGGGCAGCGAGACCGTCGATTTGGGCGAGGTCGGGCACCTCAATCCCGCATCCGGCTTTGGCCCGTGGCCCATGGCTGAAGACCTGATAGCACGACTGACCACTGGCCAAGCCATTGCCCCCTGACCACGGCCGCATCCGCACGGACCGTGGCCGATATTTCCATTAGGAGACAAGCATGAACGTGATGCCCGACGGCCCCGCGGCTGAGAGTGACGACTACCTGATCGGCAAACCGCAAGCGTGGTTTGCTTTCGCGATGACCTTCGCGCTCATGATGTTCGATTACATCGACCGGCAGGTGATCGTCTCGCTATTCCCCCACATCAAGGAAGAATGGGGACTGAGCGACAAACATCTGGGTTCACTGGTGTCCATCATCTCCATCGTGATCGGGTTGGGCGGCATACCGGTGGCGCTGCTGGCGGACCGCATCAGCCGGGTAAAAAGCATCGCCATCATGGCCACCATATGGAGTCTGGCCACCATCGCGTGCATGTTCACCCACAACTTCGGCCAGCTATTTGCCGCGCGCGCCACGGTGGGGGCCGGTGAAACCGGCTATGGCTCGGTGGGGTCTGCGCTGATCTCCACGCTGTTTCCCAAGCGCTTGCGCAGTACCGTTCTCGGCGCCTTTTTTGCTGCCGGCTCGCTGGGATCGGTGCTGGGCGTGATGCTGGGGGGCATGATCGCGGCCCATTGGGGATGGCGGGCTGCCTTCGGCGTGGTCGGCATACCAGGCTTGATGCTGGCGCTGCTCTATCTGTTCGTGCGCGACTACAAGACCGTGGAACTGACGCCCAGACAGGATCACGTGGCCCGCTCCCTGACGCGGACGGTCAAGCACATTTTCAACTCGCTGACACACACGCCCACCCTGCTGTGGGCCTGCTTCGCGGGCGCAATGCAACTGGTGACGATGTCGACCATCATGGCATGGCTGCCCAGTTTCCTGAACCGCTTCCACGGTTTAAACCCGGCAGATGCCGGCAAGCAGACGGCACTGGTGATCCTGGTCAGTGCCGTGGGTGTCATCACCTCGGGCATCGTGGTGGACCGCCTGGCACGCCGCACGCCACGCTACAAGCTGCTCCTGCTGGCCACGCTGTGCATATTCACCGCCGTGATTTTCATCGTTGCGTTTGGCGGCCCCTACACGGGCTCCACACAGTTCAAGCTGATCCTCCTGGGCGGGTTCTTCATGAACTCCATCATTGGCGTGATCGTCGGCGTAGTCATGGATGTCATCCACCCGGGTATCCGCTCCACCGGCGCGGCCGTGCTGGCCGCGATCCTGAACCTGTTTGGCCTGGCTGTGGGGCCGTTCCTGACGGGTGTCTTATCCGACCAATTCGGTTTGCAGCATGCACTGGCCATCGTCCCGCTGTTCAGCGTGGGGGCCGCGGTACTTTTCCTCATCGCCATGCGCAGCTACGACGCCGATGTCGCCCGGATCGCCGATGTGAAGCTGGACGTGGCGCCATCCATCACCGGCCACCTGAGCACCAGTTCCGCTGCCTGAGCAGCCGAAATGTGCTGGTCGTACCGGCCGCTACCCGCTGGCGCTCCCTGACGCGTCCGACGGTGATCCACTACATCCGTGCGGCAAGATCGCGGAAGCGCGAGTTGATCGGGCAGAGAGCCTCGGGTGCTGAAATAAATGTTTTCGGCGAACTTGAGGAAACCTGCCGTGCGGGACAGAAGACGCGAGGCCGCCAGCGCGAGCAACGATGCTCGGCCTTGGGAGAGGTGTTCATGACCGGGCACATGAATTGATTGCCGCGGTGGCTGAAGCGGAGCCGCGTGATGACGCCTTGCGCGATTCGTCACGCGAAGCCGACAGCGGCTCAGTTAACATTTGCAAATTGCGTTGTTTGTTTACTTCAAGAGGAGACTTTACATGTTGGGTTTGATGCAGGATCAGCCGCTGCTGATTTCGGCGCTGATGGATCACGCCGAACGACACCACGGCACCACGGAACTCGTTTCGCGCCGTGTCGAGGGTGATATCCATCGCTACACGTACAAGGATTTAGCCGCACGATCCAAGCAACTGGCCAATGCGCTCGACCATGCCGGTCTGAAGCAAAGCGACCGCGTCGCGTCGATCGCCTGGAATGGCTACCGCCACATGGAGCTGTACTTTGGCGTGAGCGGTTCCGGGCGCGTCATGCACACCATCAATCCGCGCATGCATCCGACGCAAATCACCTGGGTCATGAACCATGCCGAAGACCAGGTGGTGTGCTTCGACACGACTTTCCTCCCCATCGTCCAGGCGATCCACGCCAAATGCCCGACAGTGAAGCATTGGGTCGCGCTCTGCGACGCTGACAAGCTGCCCTCGGATTCGGGAGTTCCCGGATTGCTGAGCTACGAGACGTGGATTGGCGCTGAATCCGCGGATTACACCTGGCCCACTTTTGACGAAAACCTCGCCGCAGGGCTGTGCTATACGAGCGGCACGACGGGCGACCCGAAAGGTGCGCTCTACAGCCACCGCTCGACCGTCTTGCACGCGTATGGCGCGGCGCTGCCCGACACCGTCGGCCTATCCGCCTCCGACAGCGTGCTGCCGGTGGTGCCGATGTTTCACGTCAACGCCTGGGGCATTCCGTACGCGGCAGCGCTCTCGGGCTGCAAGCTGGTGTTTCCGGGGCCAGCGATGGACGGCAAATCCATTTACGAGCTGATGGAGGCCGAGCGCGTCACGTTCGCGGCGGGCGTGCCGACGATCTGGCAAATGCTGCTCAGCCACGTGCAGAACAACAACCTCCATTTCTCGACGCTGAAGCGCACCATCATCGGCGGCTCGGCGTTGCCGCTGTCGATGCAAGTGGCCTTCGAGAAAGACTATGGTGTCACCGCCGTGCACGCTTGGAGCATGACGGAAACCAGTCCGCTCGGTACCGCGGCGCAATTGAAAAACAGCCAGCTCGGGCTTCCTGACGAACAAAAGCACCAGATCCTCAACACGCAGGGGCGGGCAGTGTTTGGCGTCGACATGAAAATCGTCGGCGACGACGGCAAAGACCGGCCGTGGGACGGCAAATCGTTCGGCGACCTGTGGGTGCGCGGTCCGTGGGTCGCGTCGGCTTA
Source organism: Burkholderiaceae bacterium (assembly GCA_004299095.1). Taxonomy (GTDB): domain Bacteria; phylum Pseudomonadota; class Gammaproteobacteria; order Burkholderiales; family Burkholderiaceae_C; genus Ottowia. The sequence continues at coordinate 65,319 of SCQQ01000025.1, forward strand.
TTTCAAGCGTGAAGGCAGCCCGCTGAAAACGGACGAGCACGGCCGCAAGTGGTTCCCCACGGGCGACGTGGCCACCATCGACCACGACGGCTTCATGCGCATCACCGATCGCAGCAAGGACGTGATCAAGTCCGGCGGCGAATGGATCAGTTCGATCGACATCGAGAACATCGCCGTGAGTCATCCTGCGGTAGCGATCGCGGCCTGCATCGGCATACCGCATCCGAAGTGGGACGAGCGGCCGATCGTGGTCGTCGTGAAAAAGCCGGGCAAGGAAGTGACCAAGGAGGAAATCCTTGCGCTATATCCGGGCAAGCTGGCCAAGTGGCAAATTCCCGATGACGTGGTGTTCGTCAAGGAAATACCGCTGGGCGCCACCGGCAAGATCCAAAAGCGCAAACTGCGCGAGGAACTCAAGGATTACAAATTGCCGGAACTCTGATCCGGGACGAAGCAGGGCAATTCTGAAATCCGGATCGTTGCGATAACGGATTCGGCAACAGGGCCAAACGGGGCCGGCGGCAGCGCGCGTTATGCTCGCTGCCGCTTTTTTCTTCCTGGAGATCGGACGTGAAAAATTGGATCAAGGCCACGGCGCTTGCGTGCGCCGCGTGCATGCTGGCAGGCAGCGCGTCGGCGCAGTCGGAGTCGGGCGAGACCGTGAAGATCGCGGTGATCGAAGGGTTGTCGGGGCCATTTGCGATCAACGGCGTGAACCAGATGCACACCTGGCACTACCTGGTCGGCCACCTGACCGCGCAAGAAAACCCCGCCGGGGTGAAATTCGAAATCGTTCCCATGGACAGCAAGGGCTCGCCCAAGGATGCGGTGCAGCTCATGCAATCCGCGGTCGACCAGGGCATTCGCTACATTGCGCAGGGCAACGGCTCGAACGTAGCGATCCCACTGGCGGAAGCGGTTGAAAGGAACAACGAGCGCAATCCCGGCAAGGAAGTGGTGTACCTGAACTACGCCGCGGTCGATCCGGCGCTCACCAACGACAAGTGCACGTATTGGCACTTTCGCTTCGATGCGGATACCACGATGAAGATGGCCGGTCTCACGCGCTTCATGAAAAACCAGCCGGGCATCCACAAGATCTATCTGAACAACCAGAACTACTCGCACGGCCATCAGGTCGCCAAGTATTTCAAGGAAGGCATCGCCAAGAACCGGCCCGATGCGCAAATCGTCGGTGAAGACTACGTCGCGCTCGGGCAAGTGAAGGACTTCGCACCCTACGTTGCCAAGATCAAGGCGGCCGGCGCCGACACGCTGGTCACCGGCAGCTGGGGGCCGGACTTCACGCTGCTGGTTAAGGCCATGGCCGACGCCGGCCTGAACATTCCTATTTACGCCTACTACGCCAGCGCAACCGGCACGCCGACCGCGTTGGCGCGCATCCCGGGGGTGCAGGTATACCAGATCGCCACCGCGCATTCCGATTACCTTGGCCGCACCGGCGCTGTCATGACGGGCATCAAGAAGCAATACCACGACGACCTGGTGACGTTCGGCATCTACGACGCGCTGATCGGCCTGAGCCACGCCATGGCCAAGGCGAAGTCCACGGATCCGGTCAAGGTGGCGCACGCGTTCGAAGGGCTCAAGTTCACGGGCCACAACGGCGACACCGACGAAATGCGTGCGAGCGACCACCAATTGCAGCAGGGGCTGTGGATTTCGAAATGGCAGAAAACGGACGCCAAGGATGCCTACGACGTCGAGAACACGGGCTACACGTTTGCGCCAGTGAAATACCTGCCGGCCGACGTGGTGAGTACACCCACCACCTGCCAGATGAAGCGACCTGGCAAGTAGCATCCCAGACGGACGCGCCGCCGGTTTCCAGGCGGTTTCCCTAGGGTGAACCCCAGTGCTGAGGGCTGGTATTAGCGGCTATGCTATGCCCACTTTTTCAACGAGGAGACCCCTGATGAAGTTATCCGTTCTCGCGATCGCAAGCGTCGCGCTCATGGCTGGTTCCGGAATGGCTGTTGCTCAGCAAGGCCAAACCGTCAAGATCGCGATGATCGAAGGCCTGTCGGGACCGTTCGGGAACGTCGGCAACAACCAGTTGAAAAGCTGGCAGTACGTTGCGAGCCAGTTGACGCCCGATGAGAACCCGGCCGGCGTCAAGTTCGAGATCGTCGGCATGGACAGCAAGAGCTCGCCGCAAGAGGCTGTCAACTTGCTGAAGTCGGCCGAAGACCAGGGCTTCCACTACGTTACGCAAGGCAACGGCTCCAACGTGGCGATTCCGCTGTCCGAGGCGGTCGGCAAATACGACGAGCGCAATCCCGGCAAGGAAATCATTTACATCAATTACGCGGCGGTCGATCCGGCGCTGACCAACGACAAATGCAACTACTGGCATTTCCGCGTCGATGCCGATACCACCATGAAAATGAAGGCACTGGCGCACTTCATCAAAAGCCAGCCGTCGAAGAATTTCTACCTGATGAACCAGAATTATTCGCACGGTCATCAGGTGGCCGAGTTCTTCAAGAAATATATCGCCGAAGACAAACCCGATTCGAAAATTGCCGGCGAGGATTTCACGGCACTGGGCCAGGTCAAGGACTTCGCTCCGTACGTGGCGAAAATCAAGGCATCGGGCGCCGATTCGGTCGTGACCGGCAACTGGGGCCAGGATTTCACGTTGCTCGTGAAGGCCATGAATGACGCCGGCCTGAGCCTGCCGATCTACGCGTACTACGCCGGTGTATCGGGCACGCCTACGGCACTGGCTCAGGGCAAGTTCTCCGAGATTTACCAGATCTCCTACGGCCATTCCAACTACGAGGGCCGCATCGGCGAGTTGGAAAAAGGCTTCAAGGAGAAGTACGACGACGACTTCTACACCTTCGCGATTTACAACGCCCTGGTGTCGTTGAGCCACGCCATGGCGGCCGTCAAATCCACTGACCCAGCCAAAGTCGCCGCCGAGCTGGAAGACATGAAGTTCAAGGGCTTCAACGGTGAATCCTATTTCCGCAAGGCAGACCACCAACTGCAGCAGGGGCTGTGGATCGCCAAGTGGGAAAAAACGAGCGAAAAGTATCCCTACAGCGTTGAGAACACAGGCTATACCTTCGCGCCGGTGAGTTACATCCCGTTGACTGAGGCCAGCACGCCGACCACGTGCAAGATGAAGCGCCCCAGCAGCAAGTCCTGAGTCGTACGCCCAATCAAATCCGCCACCGCGTGTGTCGTTTCGCACCGGTGGCGGGCTTGATTACGGCCTGACATCCGCACCACTGTGGAAGTATTTGTCGTCTCGATGTTGAACGGCGTGAGCTATGGGCTCCTGCTGTTCATGCTGAGCTCCGGGCTCACGCTCATCTTCAGCATGATGGGCGTGCTGAATTTCGCGCACGCGGCGTTCTACATGCTCGGCGCCTATCTGGCGTTCACCGTGTCCGCCCTGATTGGCTATTGGCCCGCGCTGATCGTGGCGCCGCTCCTGGTTGGTGCTTTCGGCGCGGCGTTCGAGCAACTGTGTTTGCGCCGGGTCCACAAGTACGGCCAGGTGGCCGAGCTGCTGGTGACGTTCGGCCTCGCCTACATCGTGATCGAACTGGTGCAACTGGTCTGGGGCCGCCTGGCCGTTCCGTACGGTTTGCCGACGCAGTTGAAGGGTCCGCTCTTTACCGTTTACGGCATCGAATTTCCCAAATCGCGCGCCTTCATCATGCTGGTGGCGGTGCTGATGCTGGGCGCCATCTGGCTGGTGCTCACGCGCACACGCATCGGGCTCATCATCCAGGCGGCACTCACGCACCCGCAGACCGTCGAAGCGCTCGGGCACAACGTGCCCAAGGTGTTCATGCTGGTGTTCGGCGGCGGCGCGGCGCTGGCGGGTCTTGCCGGCGTGGTGGCCGGCAACACCTACGTGACCGAACCGGCCATGGCCAACGCCGTGGGCGTGATCATTTTCGTGGTGGTCGTGGTCGGTGGAATGGGGTCACTCGCCGGCGCCTTCCTGGCGTCCATCCTGATCGGCGTGATCCAGACGTTCGGCGTGGCCGTGGACAAGTCGCTCGCGGACGTGCTGATGCTGGTCGGCATCCACGTCGGGCGCGGCGGCGCCTGGGACCAGTTCCTGCGGCTCACGGTGGCGCAGGTATCACCGGTGCTGCCATACCTGCTGATGGTGCTGATCCTGATCTTTCGACCGCGCGGCTTGCTGGGCAAGCGCGAAAGCTGATTTTCCATGCCGACAAAACCCAGGCGCAGCGCAGCGCGCAATCATCTTCTGGTGTGGGGCGGATTCGCGCTGCTATTGATCGTGGCGCCGCAGATTTTTCACAGCGGCCTCGGCGTCAACATGCTGTCGCAGATGGGCTACCTGATCATCATCTGCCTGTCCTACAACATGCAATTGGGGCAGGGCGGTCTGCTCAGCTTCTGCCACGCGATCTACGCCGGTACGGGCGGGTTCGCGGCGGCTTACGCAGTGAACTACGTGTCCGGCGCCGACCTCGGTTTGCCGCTGGTGTTCATACCCATCGTCGGCGGCATAACCGGCGCACTTCTGGCCGTGCCGCTGGGCTACATCTCCACCAAAAAGGCGGGCGTAACGTTTGCCATGATCACCCTTGGCATCGGCGAAATGATCGTGGCCATCGCGGTCATGCTGCCCGGCATTTTTGGCGGCGACGCCGGCATGTCCATCGACCGCGTGTACGGCAAGCCATTCCTCGGCTTCACGTTTGGCCCGCAAATCCAAGTCTATTATCTGATCGCGTTTTATTGCTTCGTCTGCACGGTGCTGATGTACGCATTCACCGGCACACCGCTCGGCCGCATGCTGAACGCCGTGCGCGACAACCCCGAGCGCGTCGGCTTCATTGGCTACAACACCCAGCGCGTGCGCTGGTACGCCTTCATCATTTCCAGCTTTTTCGCCGGCATCGGCGGCGCGCTGGCCACCATCAACGTCGAAATCGTGAATGCCACCGACGCGCTGGGCTCGGTGGCGTCCGGCAGCTATCTGCTGTTCACTTTCCTGGGTGGCGTGACGGTGTTCTACGGCCCCATTCTGGGCGCGATCCTGATGGTGCTGGCGTACGTGTTGCTGGCCGACCTGACGTCCGCGTGGCTGCTGTATCTGGGCTTGGCTTTCCTGATCATGGTGATGTTCGTTCCGGGCGGCGTCGGCAGCCTGGTGGCCGCCAACGTGCGCATGGCACGCTTCGGCAAGCTGCGCCGGTTTGCCGGCTTCTACGGCGCGTTGCTGGCAGCCGGTGTCGTGATGCTGATCGGCGTCTCCGCCATGATCGAAATGATTTATCACTTGCAGCTCAACGCGGCATCGGGTGCCTATATTTCGTTCATGGGCCTGCGCCTCGATACCACGCATGCCGCCGCGTGGGCCGGTGCCATCGCTGTCGCCGTGGGGGGCGGCGCCGTGCTGCGCTGGGTCGGCAAGCGCTACGCCCGGACCTGGGGCGTGGCGCTGGAGGAAATCGAGTCCGAAATGGCACAGCGCGCGGGGGCGGCTGCATGACCTACGCCCTGGAACTCAAGGACTTGCACAAGAGTTTTGGCAATACCGCCATCATCCGGGGCGTCAACCTGGCGGTCGAAGCGGGCGAGCGCGTGGCGGTGATCGGACCCAACGGTGCCGGCAAATCCACGCTGTTCAACCTGATCAGCGGCCGGCTCGAGCCGACCCGCGGCGACGTGCTGCTGAATGGCCAGCGCATCAACGGCAAGCACTCCTATGAAATCAACCGCATGGGCCTGTCGCGCAGTTTCCAGATCACCAACATCTTTCCGCAACTGAGCGTGTTCGAGAATCTGCGCTGCGGCGTGCTCTGGAGCGCCGGCGTCGGCTACACGTTCCTGCGCTTTCTGTCGGGCCTGCACAGCGCCAACGAGCGCGCCGAAGCGTTGGTCGAACAAGTCGGCCTTGGGCACAAGCGCGACGTGCTGGCCGTCAACCTAACCTATGCCGAGCAGCGCGCACTGGAAATCGGCATCACGATTGCCGGCGGCGCCAACGTGATCCTGCTGGATGAGCCTACCGCCGGCATGAGCACCGCCGAGACCGAGCGCTTCATCGAATTGATCCGCGAGATCACGCAGGGCAAGACGTTGCTCACGGTCGAGCACGACATGGGCGTGGTATTTGGCTTAGCCGACAAGATCGCGGTCGTGGTCTACGGTGAAGTGATCGCTTTCGATACGCCCGAAGCCGTGCGCGCCAACCCGGAAGTGCAGGAGGCCTACCTGGGCTCGCCGATTGCCGCGGCGCAGGAGGGGGTGCATTGATGCTCGAAGTCCAAGGCCTGCAGGCCTACTACGGCAAGAGCCACGTGCTGCATGGCGTGGACTTCAACGTCCAGCCGGGCGAAATCGTGGCGCTGCTCGGGCGCAACGGCTCGGGCCGCACCACCACGGCCAAAGCCATCATGGGCATGGTGCAGGCCGAGGGCAAAGTCGAATTCAACGGCCAGCCGTTGCTGCACCGCAAGACGTTCGAGATCGCGCGCCTGGGCTTGGGCTACGTGCCCGAAGGGCGCGACATCTTCCCCAAGCTCACGGTGCATCAAAACCTGCAGCTGGGGCAGAAAAATGCGAAGAAGGCGGGCCGCTGGTCGTTCGACGACATGTACGCCATGTTCCCGCGCCTGAAGGAGCGCCAAAACACCGAAGCCGGCGTGATGTCGGGCGGCGAGCAGCAAATGCTCACGCTCTGCCGTACGCTGATGGGCGATCCGGACCTCATCATGATCGATGAGCCCACCGAAGGCCTGGCCCCGAAGATCGTCGAGCTGGTGGGCGAATACCTGCAGAAGCTCAAGGAGCGCGGTATTTCGGTTCTGCTGATCGAACAGAAGCTCACCATCGCACTGCACATATCCGACCGCGTGCTGATGATGGGCCACGGCGCCATCGTCTTCAGCGGCACGCCAGACGAACTGCGTGCCAACACGGGCGTTCGCAAGCAATGGCTTGAGGTCTGAACGCAGCATCGGCGCGCGCGGCCGCTGCACTGGTGAAACGGGCGCACGCCCGCGAAATCGCTACCGTATACTCGTTCTCGTCCATTGAGCAGCACCGTGCTGCATTGATCGGGTCGCGCCTCGAAAGGCGCGCACGCACCGCTTGATTTTCTTCGTAGAGGAGCATTCATGACCGCCGAATACAAGGTCCAAGGCGACGTTGCCGTTATTTCCATGAACAACCCGCCGGTCAACGGTCTGGGCTACGCCACCCGGCTGGGAATCGTCGACGGCCTGAACAAGGCCAGCGCCGACGCCAAGGTCAAGGCCATCGTGATCACCGGCTTGGGCAAGGCGTTTTCCGGCGGCGCCGATATCCACGAATTCGGCACGCCCAAGGCGCTGCAGCAGCCCAACCTGCTGGCGGTGATCGACACCATCGAGCATTCGGCGAAGCCGGTGATCGCCGCGATCCACAGCGTGGCCATGGGCGGCGGACTGGAATTGGCGCTCGGCTGCCACTACCGCATCGCCGCGCCCGGCGCGCAGATCGCATTGCCCGAAGTCAAGCTCGGCCTGCTGCCCGGCGCCGGCGGCACGCAGCGCCTGCCGCGCGTGCTCGGCGTGGAAAATGCGCTCAACATGATCGTGAGCGGCCAGGCCGTGAAAAGCGAAATGCTGGCGATGGCGCCGAGGCAGAAACTGTTCGACAAACTGGCGAAAAGCGCCGATTCGCTGATGGAAGAAGCGATCGAACTGGCGCAGAAAGCGGCTGCCGACCATGCCAAGGGCGGTGCGCTGCCGCTGGTGCGCAACCTGCCGTGCAAGCACCCGCAGAACGATGCCTATTTCGAGTTCGCGCGCAACACGGTGGAAGCAACCGCGAAGAACTACCCGGCGCCGCTCAAGTGCGTGGACGCAGTGGCGGCCGCCGCCACCAAGAAATTCGAGGATGGCCTGGCGACCGAGCGGCAACTCTTTGGCCAATTGATGCTCACGCCCGAAAGCGCCGCGCTGCGGCACGTTTTCTTTGCCCAGCGCGCCGCCTCCAAGATTCCCGACGTCGGCAGCGACGTCAAGCCGCGCGACGTCAAGCGCGTGGCGGTGATCGGTGCCGGCACCATGGGCGGCGGCATCAGCATGAACTTCCTGAGCGCCGGCATCCCGGTCACCATGCTGGAAGTCAAGCAGGAAGCGCTGGACCACGGCGTCGGCATCATGCGCAAGAACTACGAAGCGCGCGTAAAGAAAGGCAAGCTCAAGCAAGACAAGTACGACGCCTGCATGGCGCTCTTGAAGACCACGCTGAGCTACGACGACCTGAAAGACTGCGACATGGTGATCGAGGCCGTGTTCGAGAACATGGACGTGAAGCAGGCGGTGTTCAAGAAGCTCGACGAGGTGATGAAACCAGGCGCCATCCTGGCCACCAACACCTCCACGCTGGACGTGAACCAGATCGCCGCCGTCACCAAACGCCCGCAGGACGTGGTGGGCACGCACTTCTTCAGCCCGGCCAACGTGATGAAGCTGCTGGAAGTGGTGCGCGCCGACAAGACCGCCAAGGACGTGCTCGCCACGATCATGGTGCTCGCCAAGAAGATCAAAAAAACCGCCGTGGTGGCGCGCGTCTGCGACGGCTTCATCGGCAACCGCATGGTCGAGCAGTACGTGCGCCAGGGCGGCTTCCTGGTGGATGAAGGCGCCACGCCCGAGCAGGTCGACAAGGCGATCGAGAAATTCGGCTTTGCCATGGGCCCGTTCCGCATGGGCGACCTGGCCGGCAACGACATCGGCTGGGCCATCCGCAAGCGCCGCGCCCAGGAACATCCCGGCATGAAATACAGCGGCACCGCCGATCTGCTGTGCGAGATGGGGCGCTTCGGCCAGAAAACCGGCGCCGGCTGGTACGACTACCAACCGGGCCAGCGCAAGCCGGTGCCGAGCAAGGTCGTGCTCGACATGATCGACAAGTACCGCAAAGACCAAGGCGTCACGCCGCGCAAGATCAGCAGCGAGGAAATCGTCGGCCGGCTGGTCTATTCGCTGGTGAACGAAGGCGCGCGCATCCTGGAAGAGGGCATTGCCAACAAGGCGAGCGACATCGATATGGTGTACCTGATGGGCTACGGCTTCCCGGTGTGGCGCGGCGGCCCGATGCACTACGCCGACCAGGTCGGCCTGTTCAATGTGGCGCAAGCCATGAACCGCTTCGCACAGAACCCGCGCGATGATGCCAAGTTCTGGCAACCGGCGCCGCTTTTGGCCAAGCTCGCGGCCGATGGCAAGACGTTCAACTGAACAGGAATGACGGAATGACTTCGCCGCTGCGCGGCTTCAATGACGAAATGACTTGGACCCAGTCATGGCGCGCAGCGCCGTCATCGAAGCGCAGCGAGGTCATTTTGTCATGGGCATTCATAAAGTGATCGGCAAGCACCCAGAATCATCGAATCAGGAGTAAATCATGACATCCGCTCTCATCGTTTCCACCGCCCGTACGCCGCTCTGCAAAAGCTGGAGGGGCTCCTTCAACATGGCCTACGGCGCGAGCCTGGGCGGCCACGTGGTCAAAACCGCGATCGACCGCGCCGGCATCGAACCAGCCGAAGTGGATGACGTGCTCATGGGCTGCGCGCTGACCGAAGGCACCACTGGCCAGAACGTCGGGCGCCAGATTGCGCTCGCGGCCGGCTGCCCCGTGACCACGTCGGGCACCACCATCAATCGCTTCTGCTCGTCGGGGCTGCAGACCATCGCCATGGCGTCGCAGCGCATCATCGCCGGCGAGGCCGACGTGTTCGTCGCTGGGGGCGTCGAAATCATTTCCTGCGTGCAGAAGGAAGCCAACCGCCACATGGTGATCGATCCCGAACTGAACGCGAAGAAGCCCGAGATCTACTGGAGCATGCTGCAGACTGCCGAGCAGGTGGCCAAGCGCTACCACATCGGCCGCGACGCCATGGATGAATTCGGCGCCACCAGCCAGCAGAAAGCCACCGCGGCGCTGCAGGCCGGCCTGTTCAAGGAAGAGATCGTTCCCACCACCGTGATCCGCGGCGTGGCCGATCCGGTCATGGGTATGCGCACCCAGAAAGTGACCGTGACCGACGACGAAGGCATTCGTCCCGGCACCACCAAGGAAGCCATCAGCCACATCCGCCCCGCGCTGCCGGGCGGCCTGATTTCGGCCGGCAACGCGAGCCAGTTCTCCGACGGCGCGGGCGCGTGCGTGGTGGTGAGCGAAGAGTACGCCAGCAAGAAGAACCTCAAGCCGCTGGGCCGCTTCCTGGGCTTTTCGGTGGCCGGCTGCGAGCCGGACGAAATGGGAGTCGGTCCGGCTTACGCCGTGCCCAAGGTACTGAAGCGCCTGGGCCTCAAGATCGCCGACATCGACCTGTGGGAGCTGAACGAAGCCTTTGCCGTGCAGGTGATCTACTGCCGCGACAAGCTCGGGATTCCCAACGACAGACTCAACGTCAATGGTGGCGCGATTGCCGTGGGCCATCCCTACGGCGTGACCGGTCAACGCCTCACGGGCCATGCGCTCATCGAAGGCAAGCGCCGGGGCGCCAAGAAGGTCTGCGTGACCATGTGCATCGGCGGCGGCATGGGCGCTGCCGGCGTGTTCGAGGTTCTGTAACCCCGAAGATTGGCGCCTGACCGGCGCCAATTTTTTGCGCTCGCCGGCAACGGGACGTGATGCGCCCCGAGGGGGCGCATCAATTCGAACAGCCAGGTCGCACCGCAAATGAACTACCGTCAAACCCTCGCTTTCCTGTTGTACGACTGGTTGCATGTCGAAACGCTCACGTCGCGGCCGCGCTTCGCCGAGCATTCGTGTGAGACCTTCGACGCAGTGTTCGACACCTGTGAACGCATAGCCACCGAGAAATTTGCCCCGTTCAATCGGCTGGTCGATAGCGAAGCCCCGCGCACCGAGCAGGCACCCGACGGCAGCTTGCGCGTGGTGCTGCCCAAAGCAACTTACGAGGCACGCGTCGCTTACGTCGAATCCGGCATGCTCGCTGCTGCCCAGGACGAAGCGCAAGGTGGGATGCAGTTGCCGTTCGTCGTCAACGCGGCGGCCAACAGCTTTTTCAGCAAGGCGTCGATCAGCATCAATTCGAGCCTGCTCACCGTGGGCAACGCCAACCTGCTGCTGGCGTACGGCACCGAGCTGCAGAAGAAGGTCTTCGTTACCCACGAATTGGGCGGCCGTTGGGCCGGCACCATGTGTTTGTCGGAGCCGCAAGCCGGCTCATCGCTGTCGGACATCGCGACGCGCGCCGAGCTGGAGGACGCGCACGATGCGCTCGGGCCGCGCTACCGCCTCAAGGGCAACAAGATGTGGATTTCCTCGGGCGAGCACGAACTCACCGAGAACATCGTGCACCTGGTGCTCGCCAAGATCCCGGGCGCGGACGGCAAGCTGATTCCGGGTGTGAAGGGCATCTCGCTCTTTATCGTTCCGAAGAAACTCGTTGATGCGCAGGGGCGGCTCACTGGCGTGCGCAACGACGTGGCGCTCGCCGGCCTGAACCACAAGCTCGGCTGGCGCGGCACCACCAACACGCTGCTCAACTTCGGCGAAGGCCAGTTCCCGGTGAATGGCAAGCCGGGCGCGGTGGGGTACCTGGTCGGCCAGCCGGGCGATGGCCTCAAGTGCATGTTCCACATGATGAACGAGGCCCGCATCGGCGTCGGCATGGGCGCCGTCATGCTGGGTATGGCGGGCTATGAGGCTTCGCTCAAATACGCCAAGGAGCGCCTGCAGGGCCGCCCGCTCGGGCCGGCGGGCAAGGATGCCTCCAAGCCGCAGGTGCGCCTGATCGAACACGCGGACATCCGCCGCATGTTGCTGGCACAGAAAGCGTGGTGCGAAGGGGCGCTCGCACTGCTGCTGTATTGCGCTCGGCTGGTGGACGAGCAGCGCACCGGTACGCCCGAGCAGGCCGAAGAAGCGCACACGCTGCTGGAAATCCTCACGCCCATCGCCAAGAGCTGGCCTGCCGAAAACTGCCTGGAGGCCAACAGCCTGGCAATCCAGATTCACGGCGGCTACGGCTACACCATCGATTTCCCCGTGGAGCAGTACTGGCGCGACAACCGCCTGAACATGATCCATGAGGGCGCGCATGGCATCCAGGCGATCGACCTGCTGGGGCGCAAGGTGCGCATGCAAGGCGGACAGGCGTTGGCGCTGCTGGCGGAACGGATTCGCGCCACGGCGGCACAGGCGCAAGACCGCCCGGACCTGAGCGCCGACGCCATTGCGCTGCGCACGGCACTGGACCACGTCCTCCAGGCGACGCAAGACGCTTGGGCCGACGCCGATCCCGCGATCGCGCTGGCCAACGCGGTGCCGTACATGCAGGCGTTCGGCCATTTGGTGATCGCGTGGATGTGGCTGGACGTGGCGCTGGCAAACGCCCGGAAGGCCGATGCACCGCTGGCCGCCGGTCTGGCCGCTGCCAAGACTTATTTCTATCACTACGATCTGCCCAAGATCGCAGCCTGGTTGCGCGTGGTCGAGGACCGTGACACAACCTGTGCCAATCTGACGGAAGAGGCGTTCTGATGATCAAGCACATCGTTCTCTGGAACTTCAAGGATCACGCAGCCGGCGCGGACAAGGCAACGAACATGGCGCGTGCGAAGGAACGTATTCAAGCCTTGGCGCAGCTCGTGCCCGGCATGGTGCGGCTGGAAGTGGCTGCGGCGGAACCCGGTTTTGCGTGCACCTGCGATTTCATCTCGCTCACTGAATTCGCCGATCGCGCCGCGCTGGACGCGTACCAGAGCCATCCCAAGCACCAACCGGTCAAGGCGTTCATGCGGTCGGTGACCGCCGAGCGCCACGCCATGGATTACCAAACCTGAAGGAGGACCCCGAAATGGCCCGCAGCATTCAAAAACTGTTCGACCTGAGCGGCAAGACCGCGCTCATCACTGGCGGCTCGCGCGGTCTCGGCCTGCAGGTGGCGCACGCGCTCGGCGAGGCTGGCGCCAAAATCATGCTGAGCGCGCGCAAGGCTGACGAGCTCGAGCACGCCGCCGCCGAATTGAAGGCCGCCGGCATAGCGGCCCAGTGGCTCGCTGCGGATTGCGCCAAGGAAGACGAGACCCGCCATCTGGCCGACGAAACCCTCAAGCGCCTGGGTGCCATCGACATCCTCGTCAACAACGCCGGCGCCAGTTGGGGCGCACCGGCCGAAGAGCACCCGGTGGCGGCCTGGGACAAGGTCATGAACCTGAACGTGCGCGGCTACTTCATCCTGAGCCAGCAAGTCGCCAACACCTACATGATCCCGAACAAGGCCGGCCGCATCATCAACATGGCGTCGATTGCCGGTTTGAACGGCAATCCGCCCGGCATGCAGACGCTGGCGTACAACACGTCGAAGACCGCGGTGATCGGCTTCACGCGCACGCTGGCGGCCGAGTGGGGCCGGTACGGCATCACCGTCAACGCCATTTGCCCGGGCTTTTTCCGCACCAAGATGGCGGGCGGCCTGATCGACATGCTGGGCGAAGACAAGATGAAAGCGGCCGCGCCGCTGGGGCGCCTGGGTGACGACGAGGACCTGAAGGGCCTGGCCGTGCTGTACGCCAGCGACGCCGCCAAGCACATCACTGGCCAGTGGATGGCAGTCGACGGCGGCGTGAGCGTGGTCCTGGGCGCCGCATAGGCCAGGCGGGCACAGCGATGAATTTCGACCTTCAGGCGATTCCGTTCGCGCGCGAACTCGGCTTCACGCTGGAGTTGTGCGACGACGGCAAATCGCTGCTGCGCTACACGCCGCGGCCGGTTCACGGCAACTCGATGGGCGTGGTGCATGGCGGCGCGCTGATGGCACTGCTCGATGTCACCATGGCGACCGCTGCGTGCAGCGTGAATCCGGGCCACGCCACCGTCACCATCGAAATGAAAACCACCTTCATGCGCCCGGCGGCGTTGCAGACTGGCAGCGAACTGGCGGGGCGCGGGCGCTTGCTGCACCGCACGCACAAGATGGCGTTCGTCGAAGGCTCGGTGTTCAATGCCCAAGGTGAGTTGTGCACGCACGCCACCGGGACGTTCAAGTTCGTTTCGCGCGCCGCACCGGACGGCGCAACCACCATCGTCACCTGAAGAACGTCACTCGAATTCCGTTCGGCCCGCGGCACTTTCCGCAGTGGTATCCATCCATCCGGCAACAAGGAGAACTTCCATGCCCACCAATCGCCAAATCATCCTGGACAACCGGCCCCAAGGCGCCGCCACACTGGACAACTTCAAGCTGGTGAGCGCTCCCACGCCTGCGCTGGCCGATGGTGAAGTACTGGTGCGTCACCATTACCTCAGCCTGGACCCCTACATGCGCGGCCGCATGAACGACTCGAAGAGCTACGCTGCAGCGCAGCCCGTGGGGCAGGTGTTCCAAGGCGGCACCGTGGGCGAGGTGGTCGAAAGCCACAACGCCAAGTACGCCGTGGGCGACAAGGTGGTGGGTTACGGCGGCTGGCAGGAATACAGCGTGGTGAAGGCAGATCAGCCGGGCGCGCTGAAAAAGGTCGACACCACGCACGTGCCGCTCTCGTATTACTTGGGTGCGGTCGGCATGCCGGGCGTGACGGCGTGGTATGGCCTCGTGCAAATCATGGCGCCCAAAGCGGGTGATACCGTGACCATCACCGCTGCCACGGGCGCGGTTGGCAGCGCTTTCGTCGCGCTGGCCAAAGCGCGCGGCTGCCGCGTCGTGGGTATTGCCGGCGGCCCGGAAAAATGCAAATACGCGGTCGACGAACTGGGCTACGACGAATGCATCGACTACCGACAGCACACCGACGTGAAGGGCATGAGCCAGGCGCTGAAAGCCGCGTGTCCCAAGGGGATCGACGCGCACTACGAGAACGTGGGCGGCTACATCCTGGATGCCGTGCTGCTGCGCCTGAACGCCTTCGCGCGCATTGCGCTCTGCGGCATGATCGCCGGCTACGACGGCCAGCCGCTGCCGATGGCGAATCCGGCGCTGCTGCTCGTCAACCGCGTCAAGCTGCAAGGCTTCATCGTCAGTGAGCACATGGAGTTCTGGCCGCAGGCCCTGGCCGAACTGGGCGGCCTGGTGGCAAGCGGCAAGCTGCACCCGCGCGAAACGATTGCCCAAGGCATCGAAGCCGCGCCGGCCGCATTCCTCGGCTTGCTCAAGGGCAAGAACTTTGGCAAGCAATTGGTTAAGCTGATCTGATCTGCACCGCACGCCACTGAAGGAGGCCGCATGACGACGCATGACATCCACGAAGTGTTCAATCAGGCGGAGGCGCTGACTGACGTCAACCTGTTCGACGTGGACCACGCGATGCAGGACGCGCTCAAGTTCAACGCGCCAGAGCTCGAGGTGGCACCGTTGCGCAAGCTGGGGCAGGTGACCGGCTCGGCCGAAATGCAAGCGCATGCGCGCCTGGCCAACATCCACACGCCTGAGCTGCACCGGCTGGACCCGCGCGGCCGCCGCATCGACGAGGTGGAGTTCCACCCCAGCTACCACGTGCTGATGAATGCTGCCACCAGGGCCGGTCTGCACGGCACGCCGTGGGCGGCAGACTTGGCCCCCACGCTTGCGGCTTCTGCCGTGGCGCTGCCCCCCGAGGGGGCGCTCGCGGCTCGGGGCGGCCCGTCGCCGCTCGGCGCCGCGCCGCACATGCAGCGCGCCGCGGGCTTCATGCTTTTCACGCAACTGGAAGCGTCCGTCCTGTGCCCGATTTCGATGACCTACGCCGTCACGCCGGCGCTGCGTGAAAACGCCAAGGTCTATGCCGATTGGGGCCCCAAGCTCACCAGCCGCGCCTACGACCCGCGCCTGGTGTCGTACAAGGACAAGCCCGGTGTGACCATGGGCATGGGCATGACCGAACGCCAGGGCGGCTCCGACGTACGCGCCAACACCAGTCAGGCCACGCCCGACGGCAGCGACCGCTGGGGCGAGCGCTACCGGCTCAACGGCCACAAATGGTTTTTCTCGGCGCCGATGTGCGATGCGTTCCTGGTGCTGGCGCAGGCGGCGGGCGGCCTCACGTGCTTCTTCCTGCCGCGCGTCCTGCCCGACGGCACGCGCAACGGCCTGCGCATCCAGCGCCTGAAAGACAAGCTGGGCAACAAGGCCAATGCCAGCTCCGAGGTGGAGTTTGACAATGCGCTCGCGTGGCGCGTGGGTGACGAAGACCGCGGCGTGGCGCAAATCCTGGAAATGGGCACGCGCACCCGCTTGGATTGCTCGCTCGGCACGGCGGCCCTGATGCGTCAATCGGTCTGCGTGGCCGTGCACCACACGCGCCAGCGCAAAGCGTTCGGCAAATTCCTGATCGAGCAGCCGCTCATGAAAAACGTGCTGGCCGACATGGCGCTGGAAAGCGAAGCGGCCACGGCCCTCGCGCTACGCCTCGCGCGCTCCTATGAAAGGCACGCCGACGAGCACGAACGCTTGATTGCCCGGGTGATCACGCCCGTGTCGAAATACTGGATCTGCAAGCGCGGCAGCCTGCTCGCGCAGGAAGCCATGGAATGCCAGGGCGGCAACGGCTACATCGAAGAAGACGGCTTTGGCGTAATGGCGCGTGTCTATCGCGAAATGCCGGTGAATTCCATCTGGGAAGGCGCGGGCAACATCATGGCCATCGACCTGCTGCGCGCGCTGCGCAAGGGTGACGTGACCGGCGCGCTGCAGCACGAATTGGGCGCTGCCCGCGGTGTGCATCCCGCGCTGGACCGCGCCATCCAGACGTTGCCCGATCGTATTGAAGCGCTCGCCAACGAGATGGAGGCGCGGCGCTTGGCAGAGGACGTGGCACTGACCGTGCAGGCCGCGCTACTGGCGCAAACCGCACCCGCCAGCACCGTCAGTGCGTTCTGCGATTCCCGCTTGAATGGCCAGTGGGGTCACGCGTTCGGCACGTTGCCCGCGAGCGCTGATTGCGATGCCCTCATCGAGCGGGCGCTGCCGGCGTAAGCATGGGAAAGGCGCCGATGCATGGCGGCAATGCGTGTGCCCCGACTCGTCGGCGTTCGTAGTCTCCATTTGGAAAACCAACCCGAGCGAAACAACATGGAAATCAAGGATCGCGTGGTCGTCGTCACCGGTGCCGCCGGCGGAATCGGAGGGGCGCTGGCGCGCGTTTTTGCCGAAGCGGGCGCCAAGCGCGTAGTCTGCGCCGATCTCGATCAAGCGGGCGCCGAGGCGACGGCCGAGGCCGTGGGTGGCATCGCCCGCAAGGTCAATGTCGCCCAGGAGAAGGACATCCAGGCATTGATCGAAGAAACCGAACGCAACGTTGGCCCGATCGACCTGTTCTGCTCCAACGCCGGCATCTTTACCTCCGGCGGCCCGGAAAAGAGCGACGAGCAATGGGAGCGCATCTGGAAAATCAACCTGATGGCGCACGTGTATGCGGCACGCCACCTGGTGCCGCGCATGGCGCAGCGCGGCGGCGGCTACCTGCTGAACACGGCATCGGCCGCCGGCCTGCTGTCGCAGGTGGGATCGGCCTTGTACTCGGTCACCAAGCACGCGGCGGTCGGGCTGGCGGAATGGCCGGCACTCACGTACGGCGACCAGGGCATCAAGGTCTCCGTGCTGTGTCCGCAGGCGGTGCGCACCGGCATGACCAAGGGCCACGAAGATTCCGTGGCCAGCGTGGATGGCATGATGGAGCCCGAACCGGTCGCGCGCGCCTGCCTGGAAGCCATCCGCAAGGAGACTTTCCTGGTGCTGCCGCACCCGCAAGTGCTGCAGTACATGCGCAACAAGACGGCCGATTACGACCGCTGGATCGGCGGCATGCGCAAGCTGGACCGGCAGTACAACCCGCGGGCTTGAGGGCCGGGAAGCGATCCAGGGCGCGGCACCATGACACCTGAACAGGCCGTTGCGCACGTCACGCAGACCAACCCGTGCTTTGCGGTGGGCGAAGCGGACATCCGCGGGGTGCGTGAGCGGGTTTTCACGAATGTGCCGAACGACCTGCCCGCGCTGCTGCGCGCGGCCGAGCCGCTGTATGCCGACGGCCACGCACTTTTTGCCTATCAGGATGAACACTGGTCGTACGAACGCGGCTGCGCCGACGTGCGCCGCGTCGCACACGCGCTGGCGCATCGATTCGGCGTCCAGCGTGGCGACCGCATCGCGCTGGTGCTGCGCAATTACCCTGAACTGCCGCTGTTGATTTTCGCGATCAATGCCATCGGCGCGGTGGCGGTGCCGATGAACGGCTGGTGGACCGCGCCCGAACTGCGCTATGGCCTGCAGGATTGCGGCGCACGCGTGGTGTTTGCCGAAGCGCGCTCGGCCGAACGCGTCGCACCGATTTGCGCAGAACTCGGGATCACCGTGCTGGGCGTGCGCGACGCCACGGTGACGCCGCACTACGACGAACTGGTGCGGGCCGACCAGTCCGATCCCGGCTGGCCCGAGATCGCCATCGGCACCGACGACGATTTCGGCATCTTCTATTCCTCCGGCTCCACGGGTCGCCCCAAAGGCGTGGTGCTGACGCACCGCGGCGCGATTTCGGCGGTGTACTCGTGGCTGTTCCTGCGCGAATTGCCGCCACTGATCGACGGCATGCCCAAGCCGCCCGACGACACGCCGCTGGTGGCGCTTGCCACCACGCCGATCTTCCACGTCACGGCGCTGCAGGCGATCACGCTGCAGTGCATCGCGCGCGGCGGCACCGTCGTCCTCATGTACAAGTGGAATGCCGAAGAAGCAGTGCGCACCATCGTGCGCGAGCGCGTCACGGTGCTCTCGGGGGTGCCCACGCAGACCGCCGATTTGCTCGAAGCCTCGCAACGCCTGGGTGTGCGGCTCGACCATCTGGTGGCGATCGGATCGGGCGGCGCCAAGCGCCCGGCGGCGCAGGTCGCGCCTCTCGCAGAAGCGTTCCCGTGGGCATCCGTGGGCTCCGGCTGGGGCCTGACCGAAACCAACGCGCTTGGTACCGTCGGCTCGGGGCCGGACTACGTCGCGCACCCCGAATCGACCGGCCGCGCCGTCCCGCCCTTGCAGGAGATTCGCGTGGTGGACGAGCGCGGCCAGTCGCTGCCTGCAGGGCAGGTGGGCGAACTGCTGGTCAAGGGTCCCAATGTCATGCGCTGCTACCTCAACCTGCCGGAAGACACCGCGCGCACCTTGCAGGACGGCTGGCTGCACACGGGCGACTTGGGCACCATCGACGCAACCGGCTTGATCACCATCGTCGACCGCAAGAAGAACATCATCGTGCGCGGCGGCGAAAACGTCGCCTGCCTGGAAGTGGAAGGGGCGCTGCACGCGCATCCGGATGTGCTTGAAGCGTGTGTCTTTTCCATTCCCGACGAGCACTTGGGCGAGATCGTCGGCGCGGGCGTTCGCACCAAGCTGGGCGCCCACGTTGACGCGGCGGCGCTCAAGGCGTTTCTTTCAACTCGCTTGGCGAAATTCAAGATTCCCGAGCGCATCTGGTTGCGCACGAGCGAGCTGCCGCGCGGCGGTACCGGAAAGCTGGGGCGGCGGGCATTGCGGGCGGAGTGCTTGAAGACGTTGGAAGCCGAACGGGGCCGCGGCGACGATTCCGTGCAGCGCTGATTGACGATGCGGTCCAGGCAGGCCATTCGCGACTGAATGTGCAACGCAATGGGCTTGGCGCCGTAACTCCCGTCGCGTCTTGTCAACGCTGCATGCGCGCTGCGTGATTGCTTTTTCAGTGCGCCGTGCCATCCGTTTCACGGACTGCGTGATGCATTCCGCGCGTGAAGCGTGGTGGGCACAATCCGCGTGACATTTCATCTTTCTTTGGAGAGTTCAACCGTGATCAAGGATTTCAAGGGAAAAACCGCCGTGCTCACCGGCGCCGGTTCGGGTTTCGGTCTGGAATGTGCGCGCATCAGTGCAGCAAAGGGCATGAACCTGGTGCTGGTCGACGTGCAGCAGGACGCACTCGACCAGGCGGAAGCGGAAATGAAGGCGGCCGGCGTGCCAGTCATGGCTCGCAAAGTCGACGTCTCCAGCGCCGAGCAAATGGAAGCGCTCGCGGCCGCAGTCAAGGAGCGCTTCGGCGCGCCGCACTTCGTCTTCAACAACGCCGGCGTCGCCAGCGGCGGGCTGGTATGGGAGAACTCGGTTGCCGATTGGAATTGGCTGCTGGGCGTGGACTTGTGGGGCGTGATCCATGGCGTGCGCCTGTTCGTCCCCATGATGCTGGAAGCCGCCACCAAGGACCCGGCCTATCGCGGCCACGTCACCAACACCGCCAGCATGGCGGGACTTGTGGCGCCACCCAACATGGGCATCTACAACGCCGCCAAGGCTGCCGTCGTCAACCTGACCGAAACGCTCTACCACGACTTGAACCTGGTCACCGACCAGATCGGCGCCAGCCTTTTGTGCCCGTATTTCGTTCCCACCAACATCATGAACAGCGAGCGCAACCAGCCCAAGAGCCTGGCCGCGCAAAAACTCACCAAAAGCCAGCTCATCGGCCAAGCCATGGGCAAGCAAGCTGTCACGCATGGCCGCGTGACCGCAAAAGACGTGGCGCAGAAAGTGTTCGACGCCGTCGCTGCCAACCGCTTCTACGTCTTCAGTCACGAGAGCCCGCGCGCACTCGGCAACATCACGAGCCGCATGCAGAACATGGTGGAGATGAAGAATCCGGTGGATCCCTTCCTGAATGCACCGGAAGTGGGGGCGCGGTTACGCCACGAGCTGCGAACGCACTGATGCGGTTTGGGCTCGATGCATCCGAGTAGACGTATTTGCGTGAATGACTGGCGAATCCCGCCGTGACCGATAAAGGGTAGCTGCGCTGGCGCATCTTCGAGGGTGCGCTCGATGCGGACATCCTGATCGATTTTTTGCTCCGTTTGATCGAGGACGCGGCCAGCAACTCGGCGACGCGGCGATTGCTGCCACTGTGCTGCGCTGCGCTGCCAAGCAATATTGGTCACACGCAACGTGCGCGAATTTTCCGGCGCGCAGGGGCTACAGTGGGGAAACTGGAATGATGGCGTGAGTTCCAACTCTTCCCGACAGGCGCCAAGCCCGATGTGCCCCGGTTCCTGGCGCGTCGTCCACGCCATTTTTGCTTTTGACGTCAATGACCAAAGAAATCCGCTCCGCCCAAATCCCTGCGCCCCAAGACAGACCCTACCCGGGCACGCTCGAATTGCAGGTCGACGCGAGCGACACGCGCCAGGGCATTTTTCGCGTGCACCAGACCATTCCGGTGCAACCGGGCCCCCTGTTTCTGCTCTACCCGAAATGGATTCCGGGCCACCACTCGCCCACCGGCCCGATCGACAAATTTGCCGGTTTGACCATTCGCGCAAACGGCAAGCCGCTTGCCTGGCAACGCGAGAAGTACGACGTGCATGCGTTCCGCGTGGACGTGCCGGCGGGCGTGAGCGCCATCGACGTCGATTTCCAGTACCTCTCGCCGCGCTCGCGCGGGCAGGGACCGACCGAGATGACCGACGTGCTGCTGAACCTGGTGTGGAGCAAGACGTCGCTTTACCCAGCCGGCCACTTCGCGCGCCAGATCATGGTGGAGGCCAGCGTCAAGCTGCCACAAGGCTGGGAATACGGCACAGCGCTGCGCGAAGCATCGCGCGCGGGCGGCGCGATCACGTTCGAGACCGTGCCTTACAACGTGCTGATCGATTCGCCGCTGTACGCCGGCAAGTACGCGAAACGCGTCGACTTGGACCCGGGGGCTCCGGTGCCGGTCATGCTCAACGTGTTCGCGGATGAGCCCAGATACCTGGCCATTACCGACGAACAAATCCAGTTGCACCGCAATCTGGTGCAGCAGGCCTACCGGCTGTTCGAATCGCGCCATTACGCGCACTACGACTTTCTGCTCTCGGTCTCGGATCACCTCGCGGGCAAGGGCGTGGAGCACCACCAGTCGAGCGAGGACGGCCACGCGGCCGAATATTTCACCGAGTGGAAAAACAACGCGCCGCGGCGCGATTTGCTGGCGCACGAATTCGAGCACTCGTGGAACGGCAAATTCCGCCGTCCGGCCGACAACTGGACGCCCAATTTCAACGTGCCCATGGGCGATTCACTGCTGTGGGTGTACGAAGGCCAAACGCAATACTGGGGTTACGTGCTCACGGCGCGCTCCGGCCTGTGGACGCCCGAGCAATACCGCGACGCGCTGGCGCAGATTGCGGCGCGCTACGACCGCGGCCGTGCCGGCTTTGCCTGGCGCGGCATCGCCGACACCACCAACGATCCCACGGTGGCCATGCGCGCGTCGCTGCCCTACACCAACTGGCAAATGAGCGAGGAGTACTACAACGCCGGGCAACTGCTGTGGCTGTGGGTGGACGCGAAAATCCGCGCACAGACCGGCGGCGAGAAATCGCTGGACCACTTCGCCCGGGCGTTCTTCGGCGTGGACGACGGCCGGCGCGCCACGAAAACCTACGTGTTCGAGGACGTGGTGGCGGCACTGGATGAGGTGGTGGCGTTTGACTGGGCCACTTTTCTGACCGAACACACCACGGCGCGTCAGCCGCCGCTGCAGGGGCTCAAGGCTGCTGGCTGGAAACTGGTTTACACCGACGAGCCGAGCGAGTACGAAAAACAGTTTTCCAAGCGCTATCACAGCCAACCCGGATTCATCTATGCGATCGGGCTCGCGCTGGGCGAAAGCGGCCACATCGCCGACGTGCGCTGGGACGGCCCCGCGTGGCAAGCCGGTGTGGGTTCTGGCGAAACACTGGTGGCGGTCAACGGCCAGGCCTACAAGGCCGAAGTGCTGGCGGATGCCATCAAGTCGGCCCAGGAGGGCGTGGCACCCATTGAACTGCTGCTCAAGCACCAGGATCGCTACCGCACCGTGCCGGTGGCCTACCACGGCGGCCCGCAGTACGCGCATCTGGAGCGTGTGGAAGGCACCGAAGACCACTTGAGCCAGATCATCGCTGCGCGGTAAATCCCCGCAGCACGCGCGTTGCGCAGCGTGGCGGCGAATCGATGTGCGACCTCGAGGGCAATCTCGACCTCGCGCGGGCGACCCTTCGATCGACACAATGAAAGATGACGTCGCCGCTGCGTTGCACCATGAACCCTCATGGCCGCCGCAGGTGACCGTCATCGAAGCGCAGCGAGGTCACGCCGCAGCGCAACGAAGGCCATCACTTCGCCCGGCGCTCGACGCAAAACCGTTTTGATGCAGGACAGCGCCACCGGCTTTAGGCCGGCGCCATTTCCTGGGTCGCGCGCGGATAGTCCGTATAGCCCGCCGCGCCGCCGCCAAAGAAATGCTCGCGCTGCGGTGGATTGAGCGCCAACCCGCGGCGCAGGCGCTCCGGCAGATCCGGGTTGGCGACGAACGGTCGGCCAAAGCCGATCAAATCGGCCCAGCCGTTCTCCAGCGCCTGCTCAGCGCGCCCGCGCGTGTATTTGCCGGCGTAAATCAGCGTGCCGCCATAGATCATGCGCAGCGCTTCCTTGAAGGCGGGCGGCATGAAAGGCGCGTCTTCCCAGTCGGCTTCGGCAATGTGCACGTAGAGCACGCCGAGCGTGTCCAGCAACTTGGCCGCGCCGAGGTAAGTGGCCTGCGGGTTGTCGTCGATGGAGCCGGCGAGCGTGGTGAGCGGCGACAGGCGCACGCCCACGCGATCGCGCCCCCAGACGCCGATCACCGCTGCGGTCACTTCGCGCAGGAAACGCAGGCGGTGGGCGAGGGCGCCGCCATAGGCGTCGGTGCGGTCGTTCACGCCGGTGTCGATGAACTGGTTCACCAGATAGCCGTTGGCGCTGTGAATTTCCACGCCGTCGAAGCCGGCTGCCTTCGCGTTTTCGGCGGCGTGCCTGAAGTCCTGCACCACAGCCGCGATCTCTTGAATCGTGAGGGCGTGCGGCTTCGAGTGCTGCACCATGCCGCCCACGCCCGACGTCGGCCCCTTGCCATCAGGGTCGATGTAGACCTTGACGCCTTCGGCCACGCGCTCGGACGAGGAAACGGGCGCCTTGCCGCTAGGCTGCAGCGAGGTGTGCGAAATGCGCCCGACATGCCACAACTGCAGAAAGATGCGGCCGCCCGCCGCGTGCACCGCGTTCGTGGTGAGGCGCCAGCCCGCCACCTGCGCCGCGCTGTGGATGCCCGGCGTCCAAGCGTAGCCCTGGCCTTGCTGGCTGATTTGCGTGCCTTCGGTGACGATGAACGCGGCCGACGCCCGCTGGGCGTAATAGGTCGCCATCAGTCGGTTGGGAATGTTGCCGGGCGAATCGGAACGCGAGCGCGTCATCGGCGGCATGATGATGCGGTGGGGCAACTGGAACGGCCCCATCCGGTAGGGCGTAAAAAGGATTGGTTCGGTGGTCATTGTTGATTTGCGCGTACCCGGCGCCGGCGGGCTGGGGAACCAGCGATAGAGCTGCCAGACCCAAGTTGCAGTCGAGGTTACGCCCGTTGTTACATTGGGCCGATCAACCTTGAATTCAAAGCAGGCTTTTTTCCAAACTCCGGACTCAACCCATGATGAACGACGACTTTTGGCTGCAAGCTTGGCGCGATGGGAACATCGGCTTCAATCAGGCGCACGCTTCAGCTTCGTTGCTGAAGCACTGGCCCGTACTGCAGTTAGCCAAAGGAACGCAAGTGTTCGTGCCGCTGGCCGGCAAATCCATCGACATGGCGTGGCTGGCCGGGCAGGGGCACCGCGTGCTGGGCGTGGAGTTGTCGCCGCTTGCAGTGGCGCAGTTCTTCGATGAACGCAAGCTGCGGCCTGAGCAACACGCATCGCGTTGGGGCACCCGCCACGTGGCCGGCGCGTTCGAGTTGATTTGCGGCAACGTCTTCGGCTTGGATCCAGTCGTGCTGGCCGATTGCGCTGCGGTGTACGACCGCGCCGCCATCGTCGCGCAGCCGCCGGACCAGCGCCAACGTTATCTGGCGCAGGTTTACGGCGCGTTACCCAATCGGTGCGTCGGCCTGATGCTGGCAATGGAATATCCGCAGCGCGAAATGCAGGGCCCGCCATTTTCGGTGGACGAGGCGGAGGTGCGCCGCCATCTGGAGCCGGTCTGGCAGGTGGGTTTGCTGGAGCGCAACGATATCCTCGCGGAGGAACCGCACTTTGCGGATAGAGGGTTGACTCGGCTCTCGAGCGCGGCCTACAAGCTGGTGCGCGGAGTCAAATAGCGACCTTCGCGGCTTGACGCGGATGGAAAAAAGGGAGCGACCATGAGAGCGTTGGGACTGGTCGGCGTGCTGCTCGCGCTGCTGATCGTTGCGTGGGTGGCCAAGGATCAATTGAGCGTGACGCAGGCGCATTTGCCACCCGTGCCCGGGGCCGGGCCGGCGAACGCCGCGGCCTCGGTGCATGATCAGGCGAAGCAGTTCGAGGCCCAATACAAGAATGCCGTCGATGACGCGGTGAAACAGAACGAAAAAGCGCTCAAGGCCGCCCAGTAGCTGCAGGGTGCGACGGGTGGATGATCCCTCAAGTTCCTTCGGACCGAACGAGGCGATTGTCAAACGAGGTCGAGCTTTCCAGCCTGATTGGGTGACGCGCTTGCATGGCTCGGGTGAACGGCGGCGAGCGCAATGCGTCTGGAGCGCCCGTACGGCGGGGAGATGAGCTTTCTGGAATTTAAATGAATATTGAAAATCTGGTCGCCAAGACGCTGGCTGATCTGGGCGTGCGCACCATCTTCGGCGTGATGGGCGACGTCAACATGTACATGGTCGAGCGCTTCGTTGCGGGCGGCGGCGATTATGTCGGCGCGTTCAACGAAGCCGGTGCCACGCAAATGGCCATGGGCTACGCCAGCATTACCGGCCGGATCGGCGTGGCCACGGCCACCTGCGGCCCGGGCTTTACCAACACGCTCACTTCGCTGATCGAAGGCGAAAAGGCACACCATGCGATCGTCGTACTCACCGGCCAGGCGCGGGACGATCGGCGCGGCTTCATGCAGACCGTGGACCAGCGCGCGCTCACCCTGGCCACGGGTGCCGGCTTCGAGCGGCCTGACGACGCACGCGACATCCAGGCCAGTCTGGTGCGCGCGTCCCAGCGGGCGCACGCCGAGCTGCGGCCCATCGTCTACGAACTGCCGCCGTACAACCTCCACACCACAATCGATGCGCCCTACAAAGCCGTCAGTCTGGATTTGCGCCGGCCCAAGACTGCGCTGGAGGCGGGCGAAGCGTGGGATAACGCCATCGGCATCATCGCCACGGCCAAGCGGCCGATCATCCTGGCAGGTTACGGTGCCGTTCTGGAAGACGCGAAAGACGCGCTTTTGCAGCTCAGCCAGCGCATCGGCGCCCCCATCGCCACGACGTTGCGCGCCAAGGATTACGTGCGTGGCAGTGCGGCCGACCTGGGCCTGATGGGGCTCTCATGCCGCGCCGAGGCGGTCGATGCGCTGCTTGCCAGCGACTGCATCATCGCGTTTGGCGCCAGCCTCAACACCTACACCACCAGCAACGGCACGTACCTGAACGGCAAGCGAGTGGTCGCGTTCAATAACCTGGCGTTCGACACCGACAAATACGCTATTCCCGACGTGACGATCCAGGTCAACCTGAAAGCGGCGGTGGAATACGTCATCCAGGGCCTGGATAAAGCGGAAATCGAGCGCTCGGGCTTCATCGACGAGGATGTGGTCATCAAGGCGCGCAAGGCCATCCAGCAACGCCGCACGCTGCAGAAAGCCGAATTCAATGCACCCGGCTTCCTGTCCTACGACAAAGCCATGCGGGTGATCGACGAAACGGTGGGCCAGCGCATCCTGGTGACCGAAAGCGGCCGCTACAAGTACAGCGCGTGGCACAACGTGTCTGTCGATGATCCACGGCGTTTCATTCCGAGCATCAGCTACGGCGCGATCGGCGTCGGCCTGGGCCACGCGATCGGCGCGGCGGTGGCCGATCCCAATGCCACCGTGATCCTTGCCGTGGGCGACGGCGGGATGATGAACGCGGGCTTGTCCGAACTGAAAACCATCCAGAACCGCAAGCTCAAGGTGCTGGCCGTCGTCTGCGACGACGGGGCTTACGGCACCGAATACCAGAAATTCGCCGAGCGCGGCGTCGATCCGGACTTCACGCGGCTTGAGCAACCGGATTTCGCCAAAGTGGCCACCGCCTTGGGCGGAACCGGAATTCGGATCGAATCGGTCGATGATCTTCCGCGCCTGAAAACAGCCATCGAACAGTGGCCGGGCGATGGCCTTCTGCTCGTCGACCTGGTCGTCGATACCCGTTCGGCTGAAT
>SCQQ01000026.1 GCA_004299095.1 Burkholderiaceae bacterium
CGATCTGGCGTGTTTCGGCGTTCATGCAAGTTGGCAGGCCGTCGCGCAGGAACTGGCCGGCCAACTCGATCAGATTCTGTCGCCAGTGCGCTGAATCGGCTCGGGTCGGCCCGTTCGCTGGACCCGGCCTGATTTCAGGCAGCGGACCGAAGCGCCACGCTCGCGTGCTTCAGGTGAGCGCTGACGGCGGCCGCGGGATCATCGCTCTCCAGCACACGCTGTACCCATCGTTCGAGCTGGCGGCAATCCGCTTGCCGGATCTTTTGCTTGACGGCCAACAAGCGCGCCGGATTCATGGAAAAGCTGCGCAATCCCATGCCGAGCAGCAGATCGGTCCAATCGGGGTCCCCCGCCAGTTCGCCGCAGACCGTGATTTCGTGCTTGCTTTGCCGGCAAGCGCCGATGGTCGACGCCAGCAAGCGCAGCACGGCCGGATGCAACGGGTCGTACAGGCCGGCCACGCTCTCCTCGCTGCGATCGACCGCCAGCGTGTACTGAATCAGGTCGTTGGTGCCAATGGACAGAAAGTCGAAAGCGCGTTGGAACAGCGGCAACGCCAGGGCTGCAGCCGGCACCTCGATCATGGCGCCGAGCTTGACCGGGCCGTGCGCCCGCCCTGATGCTTCGAGCTGGCCGCACGCCCGCGCCAGCAGGCCGCGCACCTGGCGAATTTGCTGTACGTGGCTCACCATCGGGATCAGCACGCGCACCGGCCCGAGTGCCGCGGCGCGCAACAGCGCGCGCAATTGCATCAAGAAAACGTCTGGCCGCAGCAAACTGCGGCGGATGCCGCGGACGCCGAGCGCAGGGTTTGATTCGGGCTCGACGCCCGATCCGGCCGGCGTCTTGTCGGCGCCCAGATCCACCGTGCGAATGGTCATCGGCAGCCCGTGCAGCGCCTCCACGGCGCGCGCGTAGAACGCGTATTGCCGCTCTTCATCGGGTTCTGGGGCGGCCGCGTCCATGAACAGGAATTCGCTGCGGAACAGGCCGATCCCCGCCGCCCCGGACTCGAGCGCACCCGCCACGTCGTCAGGTTGTTCGATGTTGGCCAGCAGTTCGACCGCTTCGCCATCGAGCGTAACCGCCGGCGTTTTCTTGAGTCGCGCCAGCACCTGACGCTGCTGCACTTCGCGGCGTTGCCGCGCCACGTAGTCGGACAGCACCGCGGCGGGCGGATCGACGATCACGCCGCCGGCATTGCCATCGATCACCAGCAAATCGCCCGCGCGCACCAGGCGACTGGCCGAACGCGCGCCCAATACCGCCGGCAGATCCAGGCTGCGCGCGACGATGGCGGTGTGGCTGGCCTGCCCGCCGGCATCGATCACGAAGCCAGCAAAGCGGTTTTTGGCGAGCTGCAGCAAATCCGCGGGCGACAGATCGTGCGCCACCAGGATCGCCGGCCACTCGTCTGCCTGCGGCGCCGGCGCTTCGGACCGGGCGGCCCCGCGCCGGCCGGCTTGCAGTTGCTGCAACACGCGCTCGACCACCTGTTCGATATCCGGCTTGCGCTCGCGCAGGTAGCTGTCCTGCATTTGATCAAAGCGGCGGGTGAACTCCTCAAGCTCGGCGACCAGCGCCCATTCGGCGTTGTTGTGCTGTTCGGTGATGCGCCGGCGCACACCATCGGTCATGGCGTCGTCCTGCAGCAGCAGCAAATGCACGTCGAGCAGGGCCGCCAACTCGACCGGCGCCCCGGCGGGAATGTCGGCGCGCAAGTGCTCCAGCTCAGTCACCGCGGCGGCACGCGCGGCGTGCAGGCGCGCCAGTTCAGTCTCCACCTGATGCGCCTCGATCAAGGCGTGCGTGACGGGTATGCGGCCGCTTTCGAACAGCACCGCCCGGCCCACCGCGGTGCCGCGCGTCACCACCAGCCCCTGCAGCAGAATGCTCATGGTTATTCCCCTTCGCCGAACTTGTCGGCGATCAGGGCCAGCAGGGCCGTCATGGCCTCCTGCTCCTGCTCGCCATCGGTTTCCAGCACCAGTACCGACCCCATGCCGGCAGCCAACATCATCAGCCCCATGATGCTCTTGGCGTTGACCCGGCGGTCGCCGTTGCCC
The DNA here is from genome assembly GCA_004299095.1 of Burkholderiaceae bacterium. Lineage (GTDB taxonomy): Bacteria > Pseudomonadota > Gammaproteobacteria > Burkholderiales > Burkholderiaceae_C > Ottowia. The sequence goes on from SCQQ01000026.1 coordinate 2,067, forward strand.
AGCCAGATTTCGCACGGATAGCTGGCGGCAAGCCGAGTGAGCTTGGCCGAGGCGCGGGCGTGCAACCCGAGTCGGTTGACGATGGTGGTTTCGCTGCGCGTCATGGCGCGCAGCCATCCGCGCCGGGAGCGGTGTCGTCGTGCACCGCGAGCACGCCACGCGTCCCACCCGCCAGCGCACGTTCGGCCATGATGGCCAGTGGTTCGCCGCGGTAATTAAGTGCGCGCAGCAACATCGGCAAATTGACGCCGGCCAGCACTGTGACACCCTGCTCGCGCAGCAGCGCGGCGGCCACGTTGCACGGCGTGGCGCCCAGCATGTCAGTCAGCACCAGCGTACTGCCTGCGGGCCGTTCTGCCACCAAGGCGCGCGCCACTTCAGTGGTTTGTTCCGGGAGGACGTCGGCAAACACGTCGAGCGCCAGCACGTCCGGCGCGGCATCGGGCATGGCGTGCAGCGCCGCATCGCGCAGGGCGCTTGCCAGCGGCGCGTGAGCGATCAGCAAAACGGCGTTCATGGGGCGTTCATTATCAAGTGCGTTCGGCCGGCCACATCGCCCCGGCGACGCACGCCGGCACGGTGCTAGCCCATCCCATCCCATCCGCTGCCTGAGCCGCGCCCGCGGCTACATCGCGCGCGAACTGGGCCGCTCGGCCACGCGGTCGCGCCACGCCTGCAGCGCGGCAAAGCCTTCGGCGCCGGCGTTGAACTTCATCAGCTTGGCGAATTCGATGGCGCAGAACGCCGTGATGTCGGCAATGGTGAAACGCTCGCCCGCGACCCACGGCTGCCGGCTGAGCGCCTGGTCCAACCAGCGCGCGCTCTGGCGTACTTTTTCGCCCTGCGTGCGGCCAAATTCGGGGAACTGCGGCACTTCCAGCGTCGCCAGCCCAGGGTGCGTGTGACGCACGCAGTTGGCGATCAGCAGCATCCAGTTCCATTCCACGTGGCGGTCGTGCATTTCGATGAAAGCGCGCTCGGTGGCGTCGGCGCCCATCAGGTTGTGGTCGGGGTATCGCCCCTCCAGGTAGGTACAGATGGCACGCGATTCGCTCAGCTCGCGGCCGTCGTCCAATTCCAGCACCGGCACGCGCGCCACCGGGTTCTTGGCGCGAAACGCTGTGCTCTTGTGTTCGTCCTTGTTCAGGTCGACCGATACCGACTCGATGCCGGTAATGCCTTTTTCATGCATGAACATCAGCACGCGGCGCGGGTTCGGCGCACGGTAGGCGGTATAGAGTTTCATCAACTGTCTCCTTTTGAGGTGTTCGCAGGAGCACCAGTATGGCGTGCGAACAAATCCAGCGGTCCCGACTTTGCGACCGGTCAGGCTCGGATCACCCTGAATCCGGCAGTTGAATGTGCGCGCCAGCGCCGCGATCGGCCTGTCGCCCAGGGCGCGACGACGCGGCGGACCCTTGCCGGAGACGCGGCGCAACGCAATGCGGCGCTTCTGGAGCGGCACTGGCAGGCGCATTGAACCGCCGTTTCTGGGCCGAAGCGCGCTGCTATCATGGCCGCGCTGCATGACTCCGCTTCTCCACACGCCGCTCTTTTCGTCGACCGAACTCCGCGCCGCACTCGGCGCCTATGCCACCGGCGTCACCGTCGTCACGTGTCTTGACGACAGCGGGCGGCCGCTCGGCCTCACGGTCAATTCATTCAGTTCGGTTTCGCTCGACCCGCCGCTCGTTTTGTGGAGCCTGAACACGCGCTCGGTGTCGCGTCCCGCGTTCGAAGCCGCCGACCACTTTGGCGTGAGCGTGCTCGCCACGCAGCAGCAGCACCTGGCGCAGCGTTTTGCGTCCAAGATGCGGCGCGATTGGAACGGCGTGGTCTGGCGCGCCGGAATGACGGGTGTGCCGCTCATGGAAAACGCGGCGGCCTGGTTCGAATGCGCCACGGTCAACCGCCGGCGCGAAGGCGATCACCTGATCTTCATCGGCCGGGTGAAACACTGCGAGCGCCAAGGCGACGCGGCGCCGTTGCTGTTTTTCGACGGCCGCTACCACACCGGCCATGCGCTGCGTTCGCGCGTGCGGTCGACGCGTACCGCCTGACAATCGGTCAGCGGGTGGCCGCGCGCCAGCGATCTGCGCGGGCGGCACCCAATGAACTGGGCAAGGATGACAGGCCGAACGGGATTGCGAACCCTGCCGCTCGCCCTCAAATCGAAAGCTCGTGCGCGTACCGCACCGGTCGGTTCAAAAGGCACACTGAATGGAATTCAAGGACTACTACCAAACCCTCGGCGCAGACAAATCCGCCACTGCGGATGAACTCAAGAAGGCGTATCGCAGGCTGGCACGCAAGTACCACCCCGACGTGAGCAAGGAAGCCAACGCCGAAAAGCGCATGGCCGAAGTGAACGAAGCCTATGCCGTGCTGGGTGACCCCGAGAAGCGCACGGCCTACGACGCCGTCGGCGCGCAGGCGTGGGCTCAGGGCGCGCGCTCGGGTGACGACGTGCGCCCGCCGCCGGGCTGGAATCCGGGCTACGGCGCGGGTGGCAACGACCGCGGCCAGTTCCACGGTTCGTTCAACGGTAACGAGCAGGATTTCAGCGAATTCTTCGAACGCATGTTCGGCCGGC
>SCQQ01000027.1 GCA_004299095.1 Burkholderiaceae bacterium
GGTCGTCCAGCCCCTGTTCCAGGTATTCAGGTTGCCTGGTGCGCAGCAAGTGGCGCAGTGGCTCTCCGGTGGCTGCCGCAATGCGCTTGAGCTCGGCGCGCGAGGGCGGCGTTTTCAGATATTCGATGACGGCGGGTTCGAGCCCGCGTTCGCGCAGCAAGTCGAGCGCTTTGCGCGACGTGCTGCAGCGCGGGTTGTGATAGAGCGTGATGGTCATGGCGGCGGCTGCCCTGGGTTGTGTTCGATGGCGCACAGCGTAGCGGAGCAGGCCATGCTGCGCTTTCGGCCATGTCTTTCAGTAGAGCAGGAAAGGCTCCCGCTCGGCACGCCAGGCCGCTTCGTCGGCGGCGGCGCGGGCATCGAGCGCTTCGGCGGGCACATCGGGATCGTCCACCCATTCACGCAATGCGGGTCCGCCGTTGATCAGGTCGATGGCCAGGCGGTCGTGCTCGTATTCGTAGTCGAATTTCCGCCACAGGGGGTAGTGGGGTAATTGCCGGCGCAACGCCTTGAATGCCAAGGCCTGCAGGCGCCACGGGCGAAACGCCTGATGGGCATAGAAAGTCAGGTCTTCGGTATGGATCTGCAGTCCCGCGCACAGTGCCCCGGCGTGCTTGTGAAACGTGGGTTCGAACCAGCATGGCCGCAGTTGGCATCCCTGCAGCCATGCGGGGGCCAACGTGCGCATGTCGTCAATTAACCGCGGCACGTCCAGATCCGGCGCGCCGAAAAGCTCCAGCGGGCGCGTGGTGCCGCGGCCTTCCGAGAGCGTGGTGCCTTCCAGCATCACCGTGCCCGGATAGGCTCGCGCCATCCACAGGTTGGGCGCGTTCGGACTCGGGTTGACCCAAGTGCGATCGGCGGGCCAGCCGAATCCCGGTGCCGCCTGCGGTTCCCAGCCGTCTACGGTGATCACGCGGTAGTCGAGTTGCAGGCCCAGCGTATGGATGAACCACTGCCCGAGTTCGCCCAACGTCATGCCATGGCGCATGGGCATGGGACCGGCGCCCACGAAGCTTTCCCAGCCGGGTTGCAGCGTGAGCCCTTCGACTGGCCGCCCGATCGGGTTGGGGCGATCCAGCACCCACACTGCCTTGCCGTGGGCGGCCGCGGCTTCCAGCACGTAGCGCAGGGTGGTGACGAAGGTGTATATGCGGCAGCCCAAGTCCTGCAAATCGATCAACAAGACGTCGAACGTGTCGAGCATCGCCGGCGTCGGTCGGCGCACCCGGCCGTACAGGCTGAACACCGGGAGCCCCGAGCGCGGGTCGGTCCAGTCGTCCGATTCGACCATGTTGTCCTGCTTGTCGCCGCGCAGGCCGTGTTGCGGTCCGAAGGCGGCCGTGAGGTGCACGTCCGGCAGCGTACTGAGCGCATCAATCGCGTGGGTGAGGTTGCGCGTGACGGATGCCGGGTGCGCCAGCAAGGCCACGCGCCGCCCGTGCAGCGGCGCGCGCAGCGCGGGCTCGTCCAGCAGGCGCTCCAGTCCGGTCTTCATTCGGGGTCATCCTTGGCAACGGCACGTGCAATCCAGCCACCGCGATCGTGGAAATCGGGCTTGGCTCCGGGGTGGCGCAGTGCCCAATACGTCAAATGCCCGTCGCGTGCTTCCAATACCGCCGCGAGGCCGAGCGGCGCGCCATCGGTCATGGGCCACGGCAGCGACCCGATGCGGAGTCGCACTTCGAGCGTCAACGTGTGGTTGTTGTGCTTGCAGATGGGGCCGTGCGTCATGGCCGCCGGACCGGGCGTTGCGCGCGTGCGGAGTCGCGAGAACGCGTAGCCCGCCCAGCAGCCCGATGGGCTGAAATTGAACTCCACGTAACGCGGGCCGGCGGGGTCGCCGAGGAAGGCCTCGAAACACGTGTGCCGCCACAAATCGTCTTGCGGCTTGGGCTGCGCGGCGCGTTCGGGCAGGCGCAATGCATCCAGATCACCCGTGAGTTCATAGTGCAGGAAAAGAGAGCCCGACTCTGGCTTGATCTGGACGGTGATCGCGCAGCCCTGCGGGAGCATCGGATCGGGCCAGGGGACGAGGAGATGGGAAACCATAGCGTGCGACGGTGTGCGCTGGCGCAGGGAGCGTGGCCAGCGTACAGCGCCGATTCTCGCAGCCTGGAGGCGCACCGGTGCCCGGCGGACGCCTTTCGGCTGGGCCGGCCACGACCATCCGAGAGCGCCGGTTCAGCCGGTTTGGCGTGCGCCGCGCCGCTTCTACAATGGACCCGATCCGATCGTTTTTCGGGCAAGCCCCGGATTGAAACCCGCATGGACGTGGAGGTAGTGGAACATGGTGATGCCAATCTCAACTCGATTTCGCGGCTGGTGCGTCGGGCTCGCCGCGGCTGCAATGCTTGGCGGCTGCGCCAGCGTGTCCTTGGGCCCCAACTACAACCCGCCGCCGATCCAGATGCCGGGGGCGTCGAGTGCCGCCACTGCGACCCCGCAGCCCGAGAACAATCCCGGCGTTCAAGTGATGCCGGTCACCGAGCCCGCGCTGCCGCAGCCGGTGGGGCCGCAGGGACAGGGGCCAGTGGTGCCCCCGGACCAGTCAGCCAACCAGAGTGCCAGTGCGAACCTGATCACGCTGTCGGCGCGGATGGATGGGCGCAGCGTGATTCCTCCCGTGGCCACGGGCGCCTCGGGCGGCGTGGATGCCGTTTTCGATAAAGACACCATGACGTTGCGCTGGAAGGCGTCTTGGGATGGCCTGTCCAGCCCGGTCGTCGGCGTGCAGTTCAGCGGCCCTGCCAACGCCAACCAGAACGCGCCGGCGGTCATGATTTGGCCGGGACCTTTTGGTGTGCGCTATGAAGGGCACGCCACGCTGAATTCGCAGCAGCGCGATGATTTGCTGGCTGGACGTTGGTACGTGACCGTGATGACCGCGAACTTTCCGCAAGGCGAACTGCGCGGGCAGGTGCGCGTGGTTTATTGAAAACTCGTCGACGACGTGCTGCGATGGCGGGCTGCTGCGGTGCCGTGGCCAAGCCAGCCGATGTGCTGGCTTTCTGGTTTGGCGCGTATCCATTGGAAACCCCGGTGCCTGCCGAGGTGCGCCGGCAATGGTTCCAGAAAGACGAGGCGTTCGACCGCCGCCTGCGCGCACGCTTCGGCGTGACGCTTCTGGAGGCGTTTGCGGGCCGACTCACTGACTGGACCGCGTCGGCCGAGGGGTGGCTGGCCCTCATCGTGCTGCTCGATCAGTTCCCACGCAACGCGTTTCGCGGCCACCCGGCCAGTTTTGCCGGAGACGCGCAAGCGCTTGACTTGGCGCTCGGCGGGTTGGCACGAAAGCGGGATCAGGAACTGCCGCCGGTGGCGCGCCTGTTTTGCTATCTGCCACTGGAACACGCCGAACAATTGGCGTTGCAGGATCGCGCCGTCGAACTGATCGAAGCGCTGGCCGAGTTGCCTGTGGACGCGGATTCCAACGCGTTCTTCCGGGGCAACGCCGATTACGCGCGGCGGCACCGCGACGTCATTCGGCAGTACGGGCGGTTTCCGCACCGGAATGCGATTCTCGGACGTACCAGCACGCCCGAAGAGTCGGCTTATCTCGCCCGACCCGGCGCCGGTTTTTGACCGACCCGGCGTGCGAGCGCCTGCGGCATGCCGCGCCCCGGCCTGATCCGCGGGCTGACGGGGCGCTTGCGGCCGGCCGTTGACCGGGGCGCTACAACGCTGCGTTTTTCGGCCGGATCTCCCGCAGGATGATGGTGGCGATTTCCTCGATCGAGCGGGTGGTGGTCGACATCCAGCGGATGCCGGAGCGCCGCATCATGGCTTCGGCCTCGGCAATTTCCATGCGGCAGTTGGCCAGTTCGGCGTAGTGCGAGCCGGGTCGTCGCTCGGAACGAATTTCGGACAGGCGCTCGGGGGTGATCGTCAAGCCGTAAATCTTGTCGCGATGCGGCACGATGGCGGGCGGCAGTTGCTGGCGCTCGAAATCTTCGGGGATCAACGGGTAATTGGCCACTTTCAGGCCAAACTGCATCGCCAGATACAGGCTGGTCGGCGTTTTCCCGCTGCGGCTCACGCCCACCAGGATTACTTCGGCCTCGTCCAGACCGCGGTTGCTCTGGCCGTCGTCGTGCGTCAGGCTGAAGTTGATGGCCTCGATACGGTCGTGGTAGGCCTGGTTGCCGCTGATGTCCGCGAACCGGCCGACGCTGTGCGAACTCTTGATTCCCAGCTCGTGCTCCAGGCGCTGGACGAAGGTGCCGAACATGTCGAGCACCTTGCCCTTGCAGGTTTCGCGCAGCACCGCCAGCACGCCGGCGTTCACCAACGTGCTGAAAACGATGGGGCGCTGCCCCTCGGCTTCGAACGTGCGGTTGATTTCCTGCGCCAGCGCACGCGCCTTGTCGGGCGTGTCGATGAATGGGCAGCGCACCTGGCGCGAGGTGATCTTGAACTGCGCGAGGATCGCGTTGCCAAAGGTTTCCGCTGTGATGCCAGTGCCGTCGGAGACGAAAAAAACCGTGCGTTGATTCATGGCGAGCGGGGTGTCCGATGTGAACAGCGGGTGGCGCTTGCCACCTACAATGGCGCCCATTATGCGAACCTGGAACGTGCGCAGTGGCACCCGTCGTGTGCGTGCCCGAAACTGCCCTCCTGCCGTCCGCATGTTGAACGTCTGCGACACGTTTCAACCCGCGAATTTCACACTCCGGAGTTTTCATCATGTCAGAGCGCTTTGAGCCAACCGCCTTGGTTGTGTCGTTCGAGAATCTGAGAATGACCGACGTCGAGGTCGTCGGCGGTAAGAACGCGAGTCTCGGCGAAATGATTTCGCAATTGCCGCAGGGTGTGCGCGTGCCGACCGGCTTTGCCACCACGGCACACGCGTTTCGCCAGTTCCTGGCTACTGACGGGCTCGCGGACCGCATCCAGCAGCGATTGAAGACGCTGAACGCCGAGGACGTGCGGGCGCTGGCCGCCGCTGGGGCCGAAATCCGCGCCTGGATCGAAGCGCAGCCGTTTCCGGCCGATCTGGAGCAGGCGATCCGTGGCGCTTTTGCCAAGCTGAGCGCGGGTCATTCGGCGGCCAGCTTTGCCGTGCGTTCGTCGGCCACTGCCGAAGACCTGCCGGATGCGTCGTTTGCCGGCCAGCAGGAGACCTATCTGAATGTCGTCGGCATTGAGGATGTGCTCGCCAAGATGCGCGCCGTGTTCGCGAGCCTCTACAACGATCGCGCCATCAGCTACCGCGTGCACAAGGGCTTTGCCCACGACGTGGTGGCGCTGTCGGCCGGGGTGCAGCGCATGGTGCGCAGCGACACCGGTGCGGCCGGCGTGATGTTCACCATCGATACCGAAAGCGGTTTCGACCAAGTGGTGTTCATCACCAGCAGCTATGGCTTGGGCGAAACCGTGGTGCAGGGCGCCGTGAACCCGGACGAGTTCTACGTGCACAAGCCGATGCTGAAAGCGGGCAAGAAAGCCATCATCCGGCGCAACCTGGGCAGCAAGCTGATTCAGCTGGTGTTCACCACGCCGCAAGAGAAGGCCAAGAGCGGCGATCTGGTGAAGACCATCGACGTGCCGACCGAGCAGCGCAACCGCTACAGCCTGAGCGACGCCGACGTGGAGCAGCTCGCGCGCTACGCCGTGCTGATCGAGCAGCACTACGGCCGCGCCATGGACATCGAATGGGGCAAGGATGGACAGGACGGCGGCATCTACATCCTGCAGGCACGCCCCGAGACCGTCAAAAGCCGCAAGGACGGGCAAGTCGAGAAGCGCTACAAGATCAAAGCGGGCGGCACCGTACTGGCGGAAGGGCGCGCGATTGGCCAGAAAGTGGGCACGGGCCCGGTGCGCGTGATCCAGGACGTGTCGCAAATCGATCGCGTCCAGGCCGGCGACGTACTGGTCACCGACATCACCGATCCCAACTGGGAGCCGGTGATGAAGAAGGCGAGCGCCATCGTCACCAACCGCGGCGGGCGCACCTGTCACGCGGCCATCATTGCGCGCGAACTCGGCATTCCGGCGGTGGTGGGCTGTGGCGATGCGACCGAGCGCCTGAGGGACGGCACGCTGGTCACCGTCAGTTGCGCCGAAGGCGATACCGGACGCATTTACGAGGGGCTGCTGGAAACCGAAGTCACCGAGGTCAAGCGCGGCGTGATGCCCACCATTGCCACCAAGGTGATGATGAACGTTGGCAACCCGCAGCTCGCGTTCGATTTCGCGCAACTGCCGAATGACGGCGTGGGCCTGGCGCGGCTGGAATTCATCATCAACAACAACATTGGCGTGCACCCCAAGGCGATCCTGGATTACCCCAACGTCGATGCCGATCTGAAAAAAGCCGTGGAAAGCGTGGCCCGTGGTCATGCCAGCCCGCGCGCGTTCTACGTCGACAAGGTGGCCGAAGGCGTGGCGACGATTGCGGCCGCGTTCTGGCCCAAGCCGGTGATCGTGCGCCTGTCGGATTTCAAGAGCAATGAATACCGCAAGCTGATCGGCGGCAGCCGCTACGAGCCCGACGAAGAGAACCCTATGCTGGGTTTCCGCGGCGCGGCGCGCTACATCAGCGAGGATTTCCGCGAAGCCTTTGCCATGGAATGCGAAGCGCTGAGGCGCGTGCGCGGCGACATGGGTTTCACCAACGTGGAAGTGATGGTGCCGTTCGTGCGCACGCTGAAACAGGCGGAGCGCGTGACCACGCTGCTGGCCGAGCACGGCCTGAAGCGCGGCGACAACGGCCTGAAGGTCGTGATGATGTGCGAAGTGCCGAGCAACGCGATCCTGGCCGATGAATTCCTCAAGTTCTTCGACGGCTTCTCGATCGGCTCGAACGACCTGACGCAGCTCACCCTTGGGTTGGATCGCGATTCCGGCCTGGAACTGCTCGCGGCCGATTTCGACGAGCGCGATCCGGCGGTGCGCGCCATGCTGAGCCTGGCCATCAAGGCGTGCAAAGCCCAGAACAAGTACATCGGCATTTGCGGACAGGGGCCCAGCGACCATCCCGACCTGGCGCGCTGGCTGGCGGACGAAGGCATCGTCTCGCTCTCGCTCAACCCCGACAGCGTGATCGGGACTTGGGAATTGCTGGCGCGGTAAACCCACCGGCCGCGTGTTTGCGCGGTCGTGTCAACGAGAAAGCGTCTTGGCGTTGGACGTCGGATGAAATGACTGCCTCCGCTGCGCTGCGGCAATGACCTCGCTCTGTGCTTGGATGACGGCCGCCAGCGGCGACCATGACTCGTCGTGGCGCCAACGCCGCCGTTATGGCGTCGCAGAGCGGCAAGGTCACCCTTCATTGCGTCGATTTTCATCGCGTCGATCGAGCAGTCGATGGCGTACCTTCGGCCGCACCGGTCCCGCCGCGCGGCGTTGCGCGGTTCAGAACTTGCGGCTCAGATAGCGCGATCCGGCCAGGCCAAAGCGCCAGGGCAGGTCAGCGGCTTTCTTGAGCCCGATGCGCGGCCCCGTGATCACCTCGATCTCCGTTGGATTGGCCGGCGCGTACACGGAAAACGGCGACTGGTAGAGCGCCAGGCCGTAGTGATCCATGGTGATCCCGAGCGCCTGTCCCACACGCCCCGGGCCGGCGCACAGCAGTCGGTCGTTGTCCATGCCGCGGCGTTCGCGGATGCGCTTCAGGTTGTGCGTGGGCTCCAGCGCGCGGATCAGCACGCCGCAGCCGTGTCCCTTCTTGCCGCAAACGAAATTCAGGCAGAAGTGGATGCCGTAATTGATGTACACGTAGGCGTGCCCCGGCGGGCCGAACATCGCCAGGTTGCGCGGCGTCGGGCCGGGGTAGCAGTGGGAGCCCGGCTCGCTCTGGTCATAGGCTTCGACCTCGACGATGCGGCCGCCCACGCCGTCGACCAGCAACGTGGCGCCGATGAGTTGGCGCGCGATCTCGACTGGATCGCCGCTGAAATCGTGCCGTCCCAACCGGCGTCCGTGCGGAAATTGGCGCTTGGTCATATCGCCTAAGATTGTCCATCAACCCACTGTGGAGACACGCGAATGTTCAAGGCCCTGTTACTCACCAAAACCGATCAGCCCGCGCCGCATTGCGCGATCACCGAGCTGGACGAAGCGAAGCTTCCCGAAGGTGATGTTCTGGTGCAGGTGGCGTATTCGACCTTGAACTACAAGGACTCGCTCGCCATCACCGGCAAGTCGCCGGTGGTCCGCACTTGGCCGATGGTGCCGGGCATTGATTTCGCAGGCACTGTGCTGGAAAGCAGCGATGGCCGCTATAAAAAAGGCGATGCCGTGCTGCTGAACGGCTGGGGCGTGGGCGAACGCCATTGGGGCGGGTTTGCGCAGAAAGCGCGTGTCAAGGCCGATTGGCTGGTGCCGTTGCCGGCAGGCCTGTCGGCCGAGCAAACCATGGCGATCGGCACCGCCGGTTACACCGCCATGCTGTGCGTCATGCGGCTCCAGGACCAGGGCGTCACGCCAGATGGGGGGCCGGTGCTGGTGACCGGCGCCAATGGCGGCGTGGGTTCCATCGCGATTGCACTCTTGTCGCGCCTCGGGTTCACCGTGCACGCGTCCACCGGTCGCATGAACGAAGCGGCGCATCTGAAAGCGCTGGGCGCAAGCGAACTGATCGATCGTGCCGAATTGAACGCGGCCGGCCGGCCGTTGCAGAAGGAGCGCTGGGCCGCGGCGGTGGACAGCGTCGGCAGCCATACCCTGGCCAACGTCTGCGCCAGCGTTCGTTACGGTGGCGTCGTGGCGGCGTGCGGCCTGGCGCAGGGCATGGATTTCCCGGCCACGGTAGCGCCCTTCATCTTGCGCGGCGTAACCCTGGCGGGTGTGGACAGCGTGATGGCGCCCTACGAGCGCCGCATGCAGGCCTGGAAGCGTTTGGCGCAGGAGTTGCCAGCCGACGTGTTGGCAGGCAACACCGCCAAGATCGGCTTGTCAGGCGTGGCTGACATGGCGGCGCGTCAGCTCTCCGGACACGTCCGCGGCCGCGTTGTGATTGACGTGAATGCGTGAATGGCTCTCAAGAAAACGAATCAACAACCTCTCGGAGCGAACGCGATGGATCTCTTCGCTTTCCTGGTTCAAATTGCCATCGGTGCCGTTGTCAGCGCAGCGGCGATCGTCAGTCTGAATAGCCGGCTATCGGCCGTTTTGACCGAGATTTGTGGCACACGAGAACGCGCCAATTTCTGGGCCCGCTATACCAACGTCATGTTGTTTTTGAGTCCGCTGCTGGGTGTCGTTTTGTTCACGAATTCGATGTATTCCCAGCAGATTGACTTCCTCCTTTTCAAAAGTGCGTTCAAGAGTGCGTTGTTTGGCTTGTTCGTTGCACTCGTGGTGATCGGCTTCCAGTTCGTCCGGTTCACGCGCAATGCGATGGATCGCTCGAACGAGAGCGAACGCGGCGCGTAGCCGGATCGGGTTCCGGTCTTCCGGTAGAGCCAAAGTCCAGGCGGTGAGCGACCTCCCACAGCGCCCATGTGGGCGACGGCACCGAGCCAGCTTCCGAGCGAAAGCCGGCGTTCCGGTCCGCTGGCAGTCGTACACTTTTCAAGGTATCGGCAGCGTGCTGCGATATTGATCGCGCGGAGCTGCCTGAAATCAATCAACCAGGAGACAAACAATGATCAAGAACGTCAGCGGCAATTACGCCCGGACCTACGCAGCCGCGCAAGCTGATCCGGCCAAATTCTGGGGCGACATCGCCAAGGGGATCGACTGGATCAAGCCGTGGGAGCGCGTGATCGACGATTCGCGCAAGCCGTTCTACCGCTGGTTCGCGGGTGGCGTGCTGAACACGTGCTACAACTGCGTCGATCGCCATGTGAAGAACGGCCGCGCCGATCAACTGGCGATCGTGTACGACAGCCCGCTTGCACAAACCGTGCGCAAGATCACCTATCGCGAGCTGCAGGAGTTGACGGCCCAATACGGCGGCGCGCTGCGCGATCTGGGCGTGAAGAAGGGCGATACCGTCATCATTTACATGCCGATGGTGCCCGAGGCGATCGTCGCCATGCTGGCGTGCGCGCGCATTGGCGCGGTGCACTCGGTGGTGTTCGGCGGTTTTGCCGCGCCCGAACTGGCCAAACGCGTGGTCGATGCGAAACCAAAGGCCGTGCTGTCGGCTTCCTGCGGGTTGCTGCCCGGGCGCGCGGTGCCTTACAAGGCGCTTTTGGATGAGGCGCTACGGATCGCCGGCGCTGAAAAAACGCCCTGCATGATCCTGCAGCGCAAGCAACTGAAAGCCGAGTTGATTGCCGGCCGCGACGTCGATTGGGACGAGGCCGTGGCCAAGGCCAAGCCGGTCGACTGCGTGCCCGTCGCCGCCACCGATCCGCTCTACATCATCTACACCTCCGGCACCACCGGCAAGCCCAAGGGCGTGGTGCGCGACAACGGCGGTCATGCGGTGGCGCTGCGCTGGTCGATGGAGGCGGTGTATGACACCCATCCGGGCGACGTGTACTGGGCCGCGTCGGACATTGGCTGGGTGGTGGGGCATTCCTACATCGTCTACGGTCCGCTGCTGCAGGGCTGCACCACCATCGTCTATGAAGGCAAACCGGTGGGCACGCCCGATGCGGGTGCGTTCTGGCGTGTGTGCCAGGCGCACGGCGTGAATGCCCTGTTCACCGCACCTACCGCGTTCCGCGCCATCAAGAAAGAGGACCCGAACGGCGAGCTGGTGAGGAAGTACGACATGTCGAAGTTCCGCTGCCTGTACCTGGCCGGCGAGCGCAGCGTGCCGGACGACATCACCTACGCCAAAAAAATTCTCGGCGTGCCGGTGGTGGACAACTGGTGGCAGACCGAATTGGGCTGGCCCGCGCTCAGCAACTGCATGGGAATCGAGCCGCTGCCAGTCAAGCCGGGCTCGGCCACCAAGCCGGTGCCGGGCTTCACCATCGAGATGTTCGATGAAGACGGGCAGCCGAAAGCCGCAGGCGAAGTCGGCAACCTGGTGATCAAGCTGCCGATGCCGCCCGGCACGCTCTACACCTTGTGGCACAACGAGAAGGGCTACGAAGAAACCTATCTGTCGCGCTATCCGGGCTACTACCTGTCGGGCGATGCCGGGTATTTCGACCAAGACGGCTACGGCTCGGTGATGACGCGCATCGACGACATCATCAACGTCGCCGGCCACCGCCTGTCCACTGGGCAGATGGAGCAGATTCTGGCGGCGCATCCCGCCGTGGCTGAAGGCGCCGTGGTGGGCGCGGCGGACCCGCTCAAGGGGCAGGTGCCGATCGGGCTGGTGGTGCTGAAATCGGGCGTGAAGAAGTCGGAGGCGGAAATCTGCCAGGAGCTGGTCGCCAGCGTGCGTGCGCAAATCGGCGCGGTCGCCGCGTTCAAGGACGTGAAGGTGGTCAAGCGCCTGCCCAAGACGCGCTCCGGGAAAGTGCTGCGCGTGACGATTCGGACCATGGCCGACGGCACGCAAATCAAGGTGCCCGCCACCATCGAAGATGACACCGTGCTGCCGGAAATCACCGCCGCACTGAAGGCGTTGGGCTATCCGCGCGTGGGCGGATGAGTGGTGGCGATTCAGCCGCCGGATTGGCGGCGTGCGATCAAAAGTACGACAATACGCACTCAATGCCTTTGGCCGCCTGCGGCCAGTCGCGTCCGCGAACCGGTTCAGCCGTGACGCGGGGGTTTTTGAACCAACTTCAGTGCCTTCAAGGGGCATGAGAGGTGTGCATATATGAGTGAAACAAAGTCGGTCTACGAGACCTACAAGGGCAACACGTACCTCTTCGGCGGCAACTCGCCGTATCTCGAGGAGATGTACGAAGACTATCTGGCCAATCCCGGTAGCGTCTCCGACTCCTGGCGCGAATATTTCGACGCGCTGCAGCATTTGCCCGCGGTCGACGGCAGCGATGCGCGTGACGTGCCGCATTTGCCGGTGATCAACGCTTTCGCGGAGCGCGCCAAGCAAGGCGGCACGCGCGTGGTGGTGGCCGGCGGCAGTGATCCGGAACTGGCGCGCAAAAGTACGGCGGCGCAGCAATTGATCGCCGCTTACCGCAACGTCGGTGCCCGCTGGGCCGATCTGGACCCGCTGAAACGCGCCGAGCGGCCGCAAATCCCTGAGCTGGAACCATCGTTCTACGGCTTCAGCGATGCCGACATGGAAACGGTGTTCGATACCAGCAACACGTTCTTCGGCAAAAAAAGCATGCCGCTGCGCGAGCTGCTCAACGCCTTGCGCGAAACGTATTGCGGCACCATCGGTGCCGAATTCATGTATGCGTCCGATCAGTCACGCAAGCGCTGGTGGCAGGAGAAGCTGGAGGGCATTCGCTCCAAGGCGCAACTCGACGCGGCGCAGAAAAAACGCGTGATGGAGCGCCTCACGGCCGCCCAGGGGCTTGAGCATTTCCTGAACACCAAGTACGTCGGCCAGAAGCGCTTTTCCCTGGAGGGCGGCGAGAGCTTCATCGTGGCCATGGACGAATTGATCCGGCAGGGCCGTGCCAGTGGCATCGAGGAAATCGTGATCGGCATGGCGCACCGCGGGCGCTTGAACGTGCTGGTCAACACACTCGGCAAGATGCCGTCGATGCTGTTTGCCGAGTTCGAGCACACCGCGCCGGAGGATCTGCCTTCCGGCGACGTCAAGTACCACCAGGGTTTCAGTTCGGACGTGAGCACCGCGGCAGGCCCGGTGCACTTGGCGCTGGCGTTCAATCCGTCGCACCTCGAGGCCGTGAATCCCGTGGTCGAAGGCAGCGTGCGCGCGCGCCTCGATCGGCGCGGCGACCACAGCGGCGCGACCGTTCTTCCGGTGCTGGTGCATGGCGACGCATCGTTTGCCGGCCAGGGCGTGGTCATGGAAACGTTGGCGCTGTCGCAGACGCGCGGCTACACCACGGCCGGGACCGTCCACGTGGTGATCAACAACCAGATCGGTTTCACCACCAGCGATCCGCGCGACACGCGTTCTTCGCTCTACTGCACCGACATCGCCAAGATGATCGAAGCGCCGGTGCTGCACGTCAACGGCGACGATCCGGAAGCGGTCGTCCTGTGCACCCATTTAGCGCTCGACTACCGGCGGCAGTTCCGCGAAGACGTGGTGGTCGATATCGTCTGCTTCCGCGAGCTCGGGCACAACGAGCAGGACACGCCGATGATCACGCAGCCGCTCATGTACAGCAAGATCAAGGTGCATCCCGGCGTGCGCAAGCTGTACGCCGACAAGCTCGTGAGCCAGGGCGTTCTGCCCGCAGATGGCCCTGACGGGCTGGTCAAGGCGTATCGCGCGACCATGACGGATGGCCACCGGACCGTGGACCCCGTGCTCACCGACTTCAAGCGCAAGTACGCGGTCGACTGGGGTCCGTACTTGACGGCGAAGTGGACCGATAGCGGCGACACGGCGATTCCGCTGGCGGAATGGAGGCGTCTCGCGGAGCGGATCACGACAATTCCCGAGCATTTCAATTTGCATCGGCTGGTGCGCAAGGTGATCGACGATCGCGCCGCGATGGGGCGTGGTGAAGTCGAAGTGGACTGGGGCATGGGCGAACACATGGCGTTCGCGTCGCTGGTCGCTTCGGGTTATCCGGTGCGCCTGTCGGGCGAGGACAGCGGCCGCGGCGCGTTCAGCCATCGGCAAGCCGTGCTGCACGACCAGAAGCGCGAGAAATGGGACGAGGGCGACTACGTACCGCTGCAGCACGTGGCCGAAAACCAGGCGCCGTTCACGGTGATCGATTCCATCCTGTCGGAAGAGGCGGTGCTCGGGTTCGAGTACGGCTACTCGACCAACGACCCGAACACGCTGGTGATCTGGGAAGCGCAATTCGGCGACTTTGCCAACGGCGCACAAGTGCTGTTCGACCAGTTCATCACGTCGGGCGAAGTGAAATGGGGACGCCTGAGCGGCCTGACCGTCATGCTCCCGCACGGCTACGAAGGCCAGGGGCCGGAGCACTCGTCGGGGCGGATCGAACGCTTCATGCAGCTTGCGGCCGACACCAATATCCAGATCGTGCAGCCGACCACCGCGAGCCAGATCTTCCACGTGCTGCGGCGCCAGATGATCCGGCCGTTGCGCAAGCCGTTGATCATCATGACGCCCAAGAGCCTGCTGCGCAACAAGAGCGCGGCCTCGCCGGTGAGCGAGTTCGTCAAGGGCGGCTTCCGCACCGTGATCCCCGATCAGGGCGATCTGAAAGCGGCCCAGGTGGAACGCGTGATTGCCTGCTCCGGCAAGGTCTATTACGACTTGGTGAAGCATCGTGAGGAGAAGGGCATCGACAACGTGGCGATCCTGCGGGTCGAGCAGCTCTATCCGTTCCCGCACAAGGCGTTTGGGGCCGAAATCAAGAAATACAAAAACGTGACTGAGCTCATGTGGTGCCAGGACGAGCCGCAAAACCAGGGCGCATGGTTCTTCGTGCAGCACTACATCCACGAGAACATGCAGCCGGGGCAGAAGCTCGGTTACGCCGGGCGCGCCGCATCGGCGTCACCGGCCGTCGGTTACGCGCATTTGCACCAGCGGCAGCAGGATGCGCTGGTCGAGGCGGCCTTTGGGCGCATCAAGGGCTTCGTCCTCACCAAGTAACCTTTTTCGGGGCGGCAGGTGCCGCCCCGAAAACTGACAGTCAGAACCAGGAAATACAAAAAATGGCCATTGTTGAAGTCAAAGTTCCAGAACTTTCGGAGTCCGTTGCCGACGCGACGCTGCTGGAATGGAAAAAGAAGGCCGGTGAGGCGGTCTCCGCGGACGACGTGCTGATCGAAATCGAGACCGACAAGGTGGTGCTCGAAGTCCCGGCGCCTGTGTCGGGCGTGTTGACCGAAATCGTCGAACCCACGGGCGCGACGGTCCTGGCCAACCAGGTGTTGGCGCGCATCGATACCGAGGCCACGGCGGGTGTGGCCGCACCCGCCCCTGCGGCCGCACCGGTTGCGACGGCGCCTGTGCCGGCGAAGACAGTGGCTCCCGCTGCAGCGAGCGCCGCTGCGGCCCCGATCGCAATGCCGGCCGCGGCCAAATTGATGGCGGACAACAACCTGGCGGCCGGAAGCGTTGCCGGCACTGGCAAGGGCGGACGCGTCATGAAAGGTGACGTTCTGGGAGCGCTGCAAGGGAAAGCACCCGCGGCGGTACCTGCCACGGTGCCGACCGGCGTGCCCACGCACGCCTTGCCGCAAGTGGTCAACCTGGCGCGCCCCGACTTGGGCGACCGGCCGGAGCAGCGTGTCCAGATGACGCGCCTGCGCGCACGCATTGCCGAACGGCTGCTGCAATCGCAATCGACCGCGGCGATTCTCACCACCTTCAACGAAGCCAACATGAAGCCCGTGATGGACTTGCGCAAGCGCTTCAAGGACCAGTTCCAGGAAGAGCACGGCGTCAAGCTCGGCTTCATGAGTTTCTTCGTCAAGGCTGCGGTGCACGCGCTGAAGAAATTTCCGATGATCAACGCCAGCATCGACGGCAACGACATCGTCTATCACGGCTACTTCGACATCGGCATTGCGGTCGGCAGCCCGCGCGGCCTGGTGGTGCCCATCATCCGCAACGCCGATCAGATGAGCTTCGCCGACATTGAGAAAAAGATTGCCGAATTCGGCACCAAGGCGCGCGACGGCAAGTTGACCCTCGATGACCTGACCGGCGGCACCTTCTCCATCAGCAACGGCGGTGTGTACGGTTCGATGATGTCGACCCCCATCATCAACCCGCCGCAGGCCGCCATTCTTGGCGTGCATGCCACCAAGGACCGGGCCATGGTGGTCGACGGCGAAATCGTAGTGCTGCCCATGAACTTCCTGGCGCTCAGCTACGACCACCGCCTGATCGACGGCCGTGAAGCGGTGCTGGGCCTGGTGGCCATGAAAGAGGCGCTGGAAGATCCGACGCGCCTGCTGTTTGATTTGTAGGCGCGGAATTGTTCTGTTGAAACCCACCGCTCCGGTGGGTTTCGTTCGATTGGAATTTGAGGACTTGCGAAATGGCTGATTCGTTTGACGTGATCGTTTTGGGCGGCGGCCCCGGTGGCTATACCGCCGCCATCCGGGCCGCCCAATTGGGCATGAACGTGGCGTGCATCGACGACTGGAAAAACGCCAAGGGCGGCGCGGCGCCGGGCGGCACGTGCACCAACGTGGGTTGCATTCCGTCCAAGGCGCTGCTGCAAAGCTCTGAGCACTTCGAGCAGGCCGAGCACGCGTTTGCTGCCCACGGCATCAGCGTGCAGGGCCTGAAGATAGATGCGGCCCAGATGGTGGCGCGCAAGGACAGCGTGG
This sequence comes from Burkholderiaceae bacterium, assembly GCA_004299095.1. Lineage (GTDB taxonomy): Bacteria > Pseudomonadota > Gammaproteobacteria > Burkholderiales > Burkholderiaceae_C > Ottowia. The sequence continues at coordinate 16,246 of SCQQ01000027.1, forward strand.
TCAAACAGAACAACGACGGCATCCTGTACCTGTTCAAGAAGAACAAGATCCGCTTCTTCCACGGCCATGGATCTTTCGTGAAAGCGGCCGACGGGGGCTATGAAATCGCCGTGACCGGCGCCGACAAAGCGACGCTCGTGGGCAGGCAGGTCATCGTGGCCACCGGCTCCAGCGCGCGCGCATTGCCGGGCGCGCCGTTCGATGAGAAGCTGATTCTGAGCAACGACGGCGCCCTGGCCATCACCAAGGTGCCGAAGAAGCTTGGCATCATCGGCGCCGGCGTGATCGGACTTGAACTCGGCAGCGTGTGGCGCCGTCTGGGCGCTGACGTCACCATTCTGGAAGGGCTGCCCACGTTTCTCGGCAACGTCGATGACCAGATTGCCAAGGAAGCCCGCAAGGTGTTCACCAAGCAGGGCCTGAAAATCGAACTCGGCGTGAAAGTGACCGGCGTCAAGACGTCGAAGAAGGGCGTGGCGGTGAGCTACACCAGCGCTGAAGGCAAGGACGGCACGCTGGCGGCGGACCAGCTCATCGTTTCGATCGGTCGCGTTCCCAACACCGAAGGCCTGGACGCCGACAAGGTGGGCCTGAAGCTGGGCGAGCGCGGTGACATCACGGTGGACGACGCTTGCCGCACCAACCTGCCCGGCGTCTGGGCGGTGGGTGACGTCGTGCGCGGCCCGATGCTGGCGCACAAGGCCGATGAGGAGGGCGTGGCGGTGGCGGAACGCATGGCGGGCCAGCATGGGCACGTCGATTTCAACTTGGTGCCGGCCGTGATCTACACCTCGCCCGAAATTGCTTGGGTGGGAAAAAGTGAGCAGCAGCTCAAGAAAGAGGGCGTGGCCTACCGCGCCGGAACGTTCCCGTTCATGGCCAACGGCCGCGCGCGCGCGCTCGGCGATACCACGGGCATGGTGAAAATCCTGGCGGATGCGAGCACCGACGAAGTCCTCGGCGTGCACGTGATCGGGCCGCTGGCGAGCGAACTGATTGCCGAAGCCTGCGTCGCCATGGCGTTTCGTGCATCCAGCGAAGACATTGCGCGCGTCTGCCACGCGCACCCGACGCTTGCCGAAGCCACGAAGGAAGCGGCGCTGGCGGTAGACAAGCGCACGATCAATTTCTGATCGATGCGGCGGGGTTGTGCGCGGTCCGGGTGACTTTGTGAATCGACCGGTGGGCGTCCGTGTCTGACAGCGTCCGTCAGGTTTACCGGGCCGAGTTGGCGGCACGCGGCTATCACAGCGACCCCGCACAGTTGCGCGCGCTGGACGTGTTGCAGCGCTGCGCCGATGACTGGGCCGGTTACAAGCAGGAGCGCTCGAATCGCTTCAAGAAGCTGATCCATCATCCTGAAATCCCGCGCGGCGTGTACCTGTACGGCGACGTCGGGCGCGGCAAGAGCTTCCTGATGGATTGCTTCTATCAGGCGGTGCCGATCCGACGCAAGACGCGCCTGCATTTCCACGAATTCATGCGCGAAGTGCAGCGTCAACTGGTTGATCTGCAAGGCACGGTCAATCCATTGGACGAACTGGGGCGGCGCATGGCGCGGCGCTTCAAGCTCTTGTGTTTCGACGAATTCCACGTGGCCGACATCACCGACGCGATGATCCTGTACCGGCTGCTGGTGGCGCTGTTTGACAACGGCGTGGGCTTCGTCACCACCAGCAATTTCAGGCCGGATGACTTGTATCCTGACGGTTTGCAACGTGATCGCTTCCTGCCGGCCATCGCCCTGATCAACGAGCGCATGGACGTGATTGACGTCGACAACGGCATCGACTATCGCCGCCAGACGCTGGAGCACTTGGACTTCTATCACACGCCGTGGGGCCCCAAGGCCGACGCTGCCATGGCAGCCGCGTTCGACCAACTCGTGAGCAGCGCGGACGAAGACCCGGTGCTGCACATCGAGGCGCGTGAAATCCGGGCGCGCCGGCGCGCGGGCGGGGTGGTGTGGTTTGATTTCAAGGTGCTGTGCGGCGGCCCGCGCTCGCAAAACGACTATCTGGAAATCGCCAGCCAATTCCATACCGTGCTGTTGTCGGACGTGCCGCGCATGCCTGTGCGCATGGCCTCGGAAGCGCGGCGCTTCACCTGGCTGATCGACGTGCTGTACGACCGGCGCGTGAAGCTCATCCTGTCGGCCGAAGTGGAGGCCGAACAGCTCTATACCGAAGGCCCGCTGGTGTACGAATTCCCCCGTACCGTCTCGCGCCTGGCCGAAATGCGCACCGCCGAATACTTGGCACTGGGCCATCGGGCGGTGGATACTGCGCTGACATGAAACGCTTTCTGGTCCTTGCACTTTTCGTCGGCGCCAATCTTGGCGCTGCACTGGCTGCCTCGGCCCCGGCAAGCAAACCGGCCACCGTGCCCGATTCGGTCCAAGCGCTGCCCGAGGCACAGTTCAACGCGTGGGTCCAGGGCGAGCGCGATCAGATTGCCAAAGAGAAAGCGGCGATCGCTAAGCGCTATCACGCCGCCGGGTTTACCTGCTGGCATCGTTTTGCCGTCAATGATTGCCTCAGGGACGCGCGCCGCCAGCGTCGGGCGAAACTGGCGCCCGTGACGAAAACCGAACTGGCCGTAAACGCAGCGCAGCGCGACTACGAGACGCGCCAGCGCTTGCAAGAGATCGCGCAGAAGCAGAAAAAGTGAGCCGCGGGGCGCCCTCGATTCCCGGTTTATGCCGCCAATCCGCCGTAAATCGTTTTCTGCGGCGTGGTTCTGGTTTCACGCTTGCGCGGCGCGGCCTGCGGACCCAGGTTGACCAGGATCACCGACACGTTGTCGCCGCGGCCATGGCTGCGCCGGCAGGCGATTTCGATCAACAGCCGGCACGCTTCGTTGGGCGGCAACGATTGGGCGATTGAACACAGCTCGTCGTCGCGCAAGTAATGCCAGAGCCCGTCGGAACAGACGAGCAGAGAGTCGCCCACGGCCAGCTTGTCGATCGTCTGCTCTTCCAGCATGGGGTCGATCTCGGTGCCGAGGCAAGACGTCAGGACATTTGATTCCGGGTGCGTGGCGACTTCTTCGCGGTTCAACTCGCCGCGTGCGACCATGGCCTGCACCCGTGAATGGTCGGCGGTCTTGAGCGCGATCCGCCCGCCGCGAAATTGATAGATTCGCGAGTCCCCGGCGTGAATCCAGTGGCAGCTTGCCTGCGGCGTCATCAGGAATGCGGCAATGGTGCTGTGCGGCTTCAACTCGCTGGTGAGCGCAACGAGCCGGATAATCCGGTGCGCCTCCATGGCAATCTGACGGAGGAAGCCGGCCGCGTCGTCCAGGTGCGGCGCGAACCGCTCGAACAATTGGTTCGCCGTGAAAATGACCTGGTCCGATGCGTTGCGGCCGCCGGTCGTGCCGCCCATGCCGTCGGCGACGATGCCGAGCACGCAGCCCTGATAGCGTGGATGCTCGATCAGCAATACCCGATCTTCTTGTGCCAGGCGCCCGCCCTGGTTGGTGCCGCTGGCGCCGTTGATGTGGAAGCCGAGATCCATTTTCAGTTGCCTTCTCCGCCCTGGTGTCCGAGGTAATTTTTCCGCGATCGTACGCGAGTGCGCGGTGTCGAACGACAATCCCTCACGTGGACGCGGTCGGTGCGTGCGTGTCGGGATCGCATTGTGCCAAGCGCGAATGCCTTTGTTCACGAGTGGCATCGATTGAGGCAGAACGTGGAACTGGACGTGATGGAAATCGGGTATGGGTGACGATTGCGAGCGGGCTGCTGTAGCCGATGACGCCGGTGCACTGGAATCCGCGGTGCGTGCCGTACTGGGCGAAGGGGGAGCACTCACCGATGCCGTCGATGACTATCGGCCGCGTGCCGAGCAGGTCCGGATGGCGCAGGCGGTGGCGCGCAGTATCGAGCGCGGCGGCGCTTTGGTGGTCGAAGCGCCCACCGGCGTGGGCAAGACCTTTGCCTACCTGGTGCCCGCGCTCCTGTCCGGCGAACGCGTGATTCTGTCGACCGCAACCAAGGCGCTGCAAGATCAGCTCTATGCCCGTGACCTGCCGCGCCTGGCGCGCGCGCTCAAGCTGCCAGTGCGCAAAGCCCTGCTGAAAGGGCGCTCCAGTTATCTCTGCCTGCACCGGCTGGAACAGGCGGTCCACGGCGAACCGCCAGCGATGGCGGACGCGCGCGCGCAACTGGCGGAGATCGAGCGCTGGTCGAAAACCACGCGCACCGGCGATTTGGCCGAATTGCCTTGGCTGGACGAGCGCTCGCCACTGATTCCGCAAGTCACCAGCACGCACGAGAATTGCCTGGGCGCGGATTGCCCGCAATTCCAATCCTGCCACGTGAACTTGGCGCGCCGCCAGGCGGTGGCGGCGGATGTCGTGGTCATCAACCACCATTTGTTTTTTGCCGACCTGGCGATTCGCGAGTCCGGCATGGCCGAACTGCTGCCGACCGTGCGCTGTGTGATCTTCGATGAAGCGCATCGCTTCAACGAGACCGGCATTCAGTTTCTGGGAGAGCAATTGAGCAGCGCGCAGCTACTCAACCTGGGACGTGACGTGCTTGCGGCCGGGCTGAAACTGGCGCGCGGGCAATTCGATTGGCGCACCCTGTCAGCGGATCTGGAAGAGGCAGCGCGCGACCTGCGGTTGGCAGTCGGCACGCGCTTGCGTTCGGGGCGGCTGCGCTGGCGCGAGCAGGTGCCTGAAGGCGTGGATGAAGCACCTTGGGCGCACGCCCTGGAACGCTGCGATGACGCGTTGACAGCGGTGGAGAAAGCGCTGCAAACCGCGGGTGACTTCGGCCCCGATTTCATGCGCTTGCGCGCGCGCGCCGATCGCCTTTTGCAGCAGGTTCACCGATTTGCCGGGCCACTCGATCCGGCGCGCGTACGCTGGGTCGACGTGGGGTCGGCGGTGCGGCTCGTGGAATCGCCGCTGGACGTGGCGGAAACCGTGCGTACGCGCCTGCTCGACGTACCCGTCGAGAGCGACGGGCCTGATCGGCAGCGCGCTTGGATCTTTGTCTCGGCCACGCTGGGCGATGAGGATCATCTCGCATGGTTCACGCAACCTTGTGGATTGCAGGATGCGGAGGTGTTGCGCCTGCAAAGCCCGTTTTGCTACCCCGAGCAAGCCGGCCTCTATGTGCCGCCCGGTCTGGTGGCGCCGAGCGATCCGGCGCACAGCACGCAGGTTGCGCGACTGGTAGCGGAGGCCGCGGGTGCGTTGGGAGGCCGCACTCTGGTGCTCACGACCACATTGCGCGCCTTGCAGCACATTGGCGCAGCGCTGCAGGAGCTGCTGCTGGCTCACCCCGAGCTGGAAGTGCTGCAGCAGGGCCGTGCGCCCAAGCGGGTGTTGATGGAGCGCTTCCGCCACGGCGGCCAGCGCGGCACGGGCTGCGTGCTGGTCGCTTCAGCGTCGTTCTGGGAAGGCTTCGACGTGCCCGGCGACGCGCTGCAGTTGGTGGTGATCGACAAACTGCCGTTCCCACCGCCCGATGATCCGCTGGTCGATGCCCGCTGCCGTCGTATCGAAACCGAAGGCGGGCGGGCGTTCCAGCGCTATCTGTTGCCGGCCACCGCGGTGGCGCTGAAGCAGGGCGCGGGGCGCTTGATTCGCAACGAGAGCGATCGCGGCATCCTGGTGATTTGCGACGTGCGCCTTCGGACCAAGAGTTATGGCAAGCGCTTGCTGGCCGCCTTGCCGCCTATGCGCGCCTTGCCGGCGCGCGCGGAATTCGAGACCGCGCTGCACGACTTGAGCGCCGTGAATGCGGGTGTTGGGGCTTGAGTTCGGGCCGGCGCCGAGGCCGTCAGCGCACCGAGTCGCCTACCAAAGCCGCCACCACGGTTTGTCCGTCGTCGTCGTGAACCCCTTGGCGAGGTATGCGCTGTTCGGATAGTTCTGGTCCAGCACGCGCTTGGCGTCGTCGCGCAGTTGTGTCATGCCCAGCTTGTCGTACGACTCGACCAGGATATAGAGCGCTTCCTGCAGCGCCGGCGCGTCGCGGTAGTCCTTGATGGCTTCCTGCGCGCGGTCGATGGCGGCCACGTAGGCGCCGCGGCTGTAATAGAAGCGCGCCACGTGCACGTCGTACCGCGCCAGCGAATTGACGATGTAGCGCATGCGCGCGCGCGCATCCGGCGTGTAGCGCGAATCGGGGAAGCGCTTCACCAGCTCGTCGAACGATTGAAATGCTTCCTTGGCGGCCTTCTGGTCGCGCTCGGACAAGTCCTGGCGCGTGAGGAACGAGAACATTCCCAGGTTGCCGTTGAAATTGACCACGCCCTTGAGGTAGAGCGCGTAATCCATCGCCGGGCTGGTGGGATGCAGGCGCATGAAGCGGTCGAGCGTGGCCACGGCTTCGGGTTTTTGATCGTCCTTGTATTGGGCGTAGGCCTTGTCGAGCTGCGCCTGCTGCGCCAATGGCGTCCCGGCGGCGCGGCCTTCGAGCGTTTCATACAGCGGGATGGCCTTGTCGTACGAGTTCGACGTCATCTCGTCGTTGGCTTCCGCGTAAATGCGGTTGGGGCTCCAGCCGGCGGTTCGGTCCTCGGACTGGGACGCGCAGCCGGCCAGGAGAGTGGCGGCAATCAACGCGCCAGCGGCGGCCGCTGATAATGGGGCACCTTGCATCAGTGGCGATCCTTTTGAATCAAGCTCGGACGATTGTATCGGGGTCGCCCACGGAAGACGTGGCCGTGGCCGACGCCGACGCCGACGACGCGTCGGACGCCGCTGACACGGCACCCGAGCTGCGCCAGCTCACCGTGCCAGCGAGTCTGCACAATACGCGCCTGGACAAGGCGCTGGCGGAGCTGGTTCCGGAGTTTTCCCGCAACTACTTGCGCCAGTTGATCGAGCAGGACGCGGCGCGCCTCAACGGCCGCGTGGTGCTCAAGCCGGCGCAGAAAGTGCGCGCGGGGGATGTTGTCGACATCGAGTTGCGGCCCACGCCCATGAGCCAGGCGTTCATCCCGCAGCCCATGGATCTCGTGGTGGTGTACGAGGATGAGCACATCGCCGTGATCGACAAGCCTGCGGGCCTGGTGGTGCACCCCGCGCCTGGCCACTGGAGCGGAACCTTGCTGAACGGCTTGCTGGCACGCGACGCGCACGCGGCCCTGCTGCCGCGCGCCGGCATCGTGCATCGCCTCGACAAGGGCACCAGCGGCCTGATGGTGGTGGCGCGCTCGCGCGTCGCGATGGACGTGCTGGTCGAGCGCATCGCCCGGCACGAAGTGCGGCGTGAATATCTGGCGCTGGCCGGGCGTCCGTGGACCGGACCGCAGACCTGCGACGTCGACTTGCCGATCGGCCGAGACGTGCGCAATCGGCTGCGCATGGCGGTCGTCGACTTGGCCCGGCAGGCCGGCAAACCCGCGCAGACGCGCTTTGAGTTGCTGCAAAACGCGGAGCACGGTTGCCTGCTGCGCTGCCTGCTGCGCACCGGGCGGACGCATCAAATCCGCGTGCACGCAGCGCATCTGGGGCACCCGCTGGTGAGCGATACGCTGTACGGCGGCACCTTCGCCGCCGGCATGACGCGGCAGGCGCTGCATGCGCGCCGGCTGGCTCTGCTGCATCCGGTCACCGGCGTCCAATTGAACTTCAAGGCCCCGCTGCCAGCCGATTTGGCTGCGGCACTGCAATCATGGGGACTTACAATTTCCGCGACCAGACGGGTCGCTTGAGCGGTCTCTGTGGGGCGTTGTGGCGACGACCCGGCCATGGGGCTGCAGGCGTCGTTTCTTGCGAGTTTTTTCCTTGGAGATTGAGCTGTTGGACCGCGTGGACATCAAACGGGTCATCGAGACTGCGCTGATCTGCCATCAGCAACCCTTGGCCGTGAGCGAGTTGCGCGTGCTGTTCGCGGGCGAAGTCGACGCACAGGCGATTCAGGGCGCATTGCGCGAGTTGCAGGATGACTGGATCGGGCGCGGTGCCGAATTGGTCCAGGTGGCAACCGGCTGGCGCGTGCAGAGCCGTGCTGAAATGCACGTCTATCTTGAGCGGTTGCGACCGGAGAAGGCCTTGAAATACAGCCGTGCCGTCCTGGAAACGCTGGCGATCGTGGCGTATCGACAGCCGGTCACGCGCGGGGATATCGAGGAAATCCGCGGGGTCACGATCAATTCGTCGCTCATCAAGCAGCTCGAAGAGCGCGGCTGGATCGAAACCGTGGGTTATCGCGAAACCGTTGGGCGGCCGGCGTTGTTGGCAACCACCCGGCAATTTTTGGATGACCTGGGCGTCCGCTCGTTGGAGGAATTACCCGCGCTCGAAGGGTACGTCCAGCCCGTTGCGGCGGAAACTCGGGCGGCAAGCGATCCAAAGCTGATCTCGAGGCCCTGCGTCGCTCCGGTGCAGGGTGCCGACATGGCGGCTGATGCCGGGCCGTTCGCCGTGGCCGAATCGACATGAAATCCAGAGCCGATAAACCAAAGCGCTCGCGACGTCCCGACTCAGAAGGCGACGCGGATGCACGCGGCAGCAAGCGGCTGCCAACGCCGCGCCAACGTCGCGAACCCGGCGCTGACAGACCCGTGCGCGATGAGCGGGGCGACCAAGGTCCGGCACGCAAACGCGCGCGCCCGACTGCGGCACGGCGCGCGTCGGAACGCGGCACCGCTCGATCCTCGAGGGATCGCGCGACGGCGCGCGAACGGCTGGCGGGAACAGCGGATGGGCGTGCCGATGGGGTATTCCAATCCGAGGGCAGCGAGAACGAGCGCCCGTACCGCGCCGATCGCGTGTTGGCCGCGGAACCCGATCAACCGAAATTGCACAAGGTCCTGGCGCAGGCCGGGCTGGGATCGCGCCTTGAAATGGAGGCGCTGATTGCCGACCAGCGCGTGCGCGTCAACGGCCACCCGGCGCACGTCGGCCAGCGCGTGCAACCGGGCGACGAGGTGCGGGTCGACGGGCGCTTGATCACCGTGCATGCCGAGCCGGTACGGGTGCTGCTCTATCACAAGCCGGTGGGCGAGGTGGTGACCCACAGCGATCCCGAACAACGGCCCACGGTGTTTGCGCGCTTGCCGCGTTTGCAACGCGGCAAATGGCAATCGGTGGGCCGCCTTGACCTGAACACCGAAGGCCTGCTGCTGCTCACCAATTCCGGCGATCTGGCCAACCGCATGATGCACCCGCGCTACGGGCTGGAGCGCGAGTACGCGGTGCGTGTGCTCGGGGCGCTCGGGTTGGAGGAGAAGCAGCGCCTCTTGGACGGCGTGATGCTCGCCGATGGGCGCGCGCATTTCCTCAAGTTGACCGAGGAGGAAGCCGGTGAGGGCGCGAACCGCTGGTATCGGGTGACGATTGCCGAGGGGCGCAACCGCGAAGTGCGGCGCCTGTTCGAGGCGCTGGGTCACGCTGTCAGCCGGCTGATTCGCGTGCGTTATGGACCGGTGGTCTTGCCGCGCGGCCTGCGCCGCGGCTTCTGGCAGGAATTGGCTGGCGCGGAGGCTGAAGAAGTGCTCGGCTTGCCGTTGGCCGCTGGCGGGGCGCGTGAGGGTCCCCGCCGGACGGTGCGATCGGATGCACCGCGGCGGCGCGATGCTGCGAACTCACGCCCGCGTGGTCGCGGCGAGCGCTCGCCCGGCTTTCCGATCGCGGCAGCGTCACGTGACCGCAAGGCAGCAGCGCGCGGCGCGGGCGCTGGCGCGCGGGCGCGACCGGCCAAAGGCGGTGCCGATGCCGATGCACGCCGGACGATGAAGCCTGCGCGCCCTGCCAGGGACGCGCGCAAAAGCTAAAATTACGCGCTTTGCCGCGCGCCTGAAGCGCAGTTTCAAACTCGAAAGCATTTTTTCATGGCCATTGAGCGCACTCTTTCCATCATCAAACCCGACGCGGTTGCCAAGAACGTCATTGGGCAGATTTACGCCCGATTCGAAGCCGCGGGGCTGAAGATCGTCGCCGCCCGCATGGTGCATCTGTCGCGCCGCGAGGCCGAGCAGTTCTATGCTGTGCACAGGGAGCGGCCGTTCTTCGCCGACCTGGTGAAATTCATGATTTCCGGCCCGGTGATGGTGCAGGTGCTTGAAGGGTCTGGCGCGATCGCCAAGAACCGTGAATTGATGGGCGCCACCGATCCGAAGAAAGCCGACCAAGGCACGATTCGCGCCGATTTCGCCGACTCCATCGACGCCAACGCGGTGCACGGTTCCGACGCGCCTGAAACGGCCGCGGTCGAAATCGCGTTCTTCTTTCCGAGCTTGGCGATCCACAGCCGCTGAGTGGCATTCTTCTGGGGTGATTAGTCCATGAGCATCGTTCCGGTCAATTTGCTGGGGCTTGAGCTCGACGCACTGGTGGCGCTGTGCGAGGAACTGGGTGAAAAGCGCTTCCGGGCGGTGCAACTGTTCCGCTGGGTTCACCAGCGCGGCGTGTCCGATTTTGGCCAGATGACGGATCTGGCGAAGTCGTTCCGCGCGAAACTGGCCGAGCGCGCTTACGTGGCGACGGCCGCGATCACGCATCAGCACGAATCGAGGGACGGCACCATCAAGTGGCTGTTCGACGTGGGCGGGGGCGATGCGATTGAAGCGGTTTTCATCCCGGAAGAAGGGCGCAACACCTTGTGCGTGTCGTCGCAAGCCGGCTGCGCGGTCGGCTGCCGCTTCTGCTTCACTGGCCACCAGGGTTTTTCGCGCAATCTGAGCAGCGCTGAAATCGTCGGGCAGCTCTGGTACGCCGAGCATTTCCTGCGCAAGCGCTTGGGGGGTGCCGAGCGCGTGATCTCCAACGTGGTTTTCATGGGCATGGGCGAGCCGCTGCAGAACTACCGCAATCTGGTACCCGCGCTGCGCATCCTGCTGGACGACCATGGCTATGGCCTGTCGCGGCGCCGCGTGACGGTCTCGACTTCGGGCGTGGTGCCGATGATCGATCGGCTGGCGCAGGATTGCCCGGTGGCGCTTGCAGTGTCACTGCACGCGCCGGACGACACGCTGCGCGACTACTTGGTGCCGCTCAACCGCAAGCACCCGATCGATGAGCTGTTGCGCAGTTGCATCCAGTACCTGCAGTACGCGCCGCGCGATTTCCTGACATTTGAGTACTGCATGCTGGACGGCGTGAATGATTTGCCGCAGCAGGCACGGGCGTTGGTCGAACTGGTTCGTGCGTATGGGATGCAGGGGCTGCGCTGCAAATTCAACCTGATTCCCTTCAATCCGTTCCCGGGGTCGGGCCTGATCCGCTCCACCGACGAGAACATTCGCGCATTCGCGCAGATCCTGGCCGATGCCGGCATCGTCACCACGGTGCGCAAGACCCGTGGCGACGACATCGAGGCGGCATGTGGCCAATTGGCCGGCAGCGTGCAGGACCACACGCACGTGGCCGAACGGGTGAAGCAGCAACGCGCCATGGCGCCCGAACGATCGGCACGTGCCCTCCCCACGATCGAACACGAGGCGTTGACATGAATCGTCGCTCCCGCACATGGCCTGCCGGCCTGGCAGCAGCCTGCGCGGCGTTGACGCTGCTGTTGGCGGGCTGCGCGACGCCGCCGGGGGGCGTAAGTGGCAGCACCACGCCCCGGCTGGGCGGTCCAGCGTCTGATTGGCAATCCAATGCTGCCGATCCGGCCGTGCGCCAGCGCGCTGAAACGCACCTGGCGCTCGCCACCGGTTATTTGCAGCGGGGCGAAAGCCGGGTTGCGCTGAGCGAGGCCAAAGAAGCGCAGGATGCCGATCCGCGATTTGCCGCGGCCTTCAACGTGGCCGGGATGGCTTACGCCGCGCTCGGTGATCGCGATCAGGCCGAGGCCGAATACCAGCACGCCATCACGCTGAATCCGCGGGACGGCAACATCTATCACAACCTCGGCTGGTTGCAGTGCCAGCGCGCCGACTATGCCGACGCCGAGACCCAGTTCCAGCACGCGCTGCAGTTCCCGAATGCCGATCGTGCGCGCACCCTGATGGCGCAAGGGGTTTGCCAGGCGCGCGCCGGCAAGAAAGCTGAGGCCGAAGCCACGCTCATGCAGGCTTACGATCTCGATGCGGCCAACCCCATCGTGGCGTACAACTTGGCGCTGCTGCTTTATCAGCGTGGCGATTACGAGCGGGCGCGCTTTTACATCCGGCGGTTGAACAACAGCGAATTGGCCAACGCGCAGTCATTGTGGCTGGGAATTCGGGTGGAGCATCGCATGGACGATCAGCGTGCCATGGATCAATTGGCGAACCAGTTGCGCCGCCGTTTTGCCGGCTCGAAAGAGCTGACCGCTTACGACAAAGGCGATTTCGATGACCAATGAGGCGGCCGCGCAGGTGCGGGGAACTGCCACGGTGGCTGCGGAAGCCACGAAGCCGGAGACGGCCGGTGCGCTGTTGCGCCGGATGCGGGAGTCGTCCGGCGTGCATCTGGCGGTGCTCGCCAGCATGATGAAAGTGGCACCGCAGAAGCTGGATGCGCTGGAATGCGATCGCTTCGATCAACTTCCGGATGTCACGTTTGCGCGCGGTTTGGCGGCTTCGATCTGCCGCGCGCTGGGCGCCGACCCCAAGCCCGTGCTGGCCCGCATGCCGGGAATCGCAGTGGGCCTGCACGAACCCGACGGCGCCGGTGCCGGGGCAACGTTTCGGCGTCCCGGGGACACGCCGGCACCGCTGCTGTCGAGCGCAGTGTCGCGCATGGTGCTGGGCGTCGTGGTGCTGCTGCTGCTTGGCGCGGGTCTGGTCTGGGTCTGGCCCACGTTGCCGGTCAATTTGAACGCACAGACGCCGGCGGCGGCATCTTCGAATGTCGTGGAAGGGAAGGCGTTCCCGGACGAAACCCAATCGCCGTCGAACGCGCCGGTGGCTGGTCGAGCCGACTCTTCCGATGCGTCATCCGACAGCAAGCCGGATGGAAGCGGTGGCCCGGCGTCCCAGGCCGCCGCGGATTCGAGTTCAGTGACTCAGGCCAAGACCGTCACCGAGCCGGTGCCGGCACTGCAATCGAGCAGCGCAACGCCGGCGCCGCAGTCCGGTGGCGCGGCGTCTGCGTTGCCGTCCAGCCCCTCGTCGTCCAGCACGACGGCATCAGCACCCCAGGGGGCGTTGCCTGCTGGTGAAGCTGCTACCACGAACGCTGCCGCCGCGGCACAACCGACAGTCGCGCCGGCCGATGACCTGGCGTTGGCGGCCAGCGGCGACAGTTGGGTCGAGGTGCGCGACGCTTCCGGCAAGACCCTTCTGAACCGCACCCTGAAAGCCGGCGACAAAGTGCAACTGAACGGCGACTTGCCGTTTGCAGTCACGATCGGCCGCAAGGAAGCCATGACCGTGCAGGTGCATGGCGCGCCGTTCGATCTGGCTGGGCAGGGGCGCGGCAGCGTGGCGCGCTTCCAGGTGAAGTGATGGATCTGCCGGTTCAAGCCGCGCCGCCCATTGCGCCGGCCGTGCCGCAGCGCCACAAGACACGCCAGGCGCGCATCGTCTGGGGCGAAAACGTGGTCACGGTCGGTGGCGACGCCCCGGTGCGCATCCAGTCGATGACCAACACCGACACCCAGGATACCGAGGCGACGGCCCGGCAGGTCGAAGAATTGGCCAGCGCCGGCAGCGAACTGGTGCGCATCACGGTGAATACGCCCGAGGCTGCGGCGCAGGTGGCGTCCATTCGCGAGCGCTTGGACAGAGCCGGCTGCAGCGTGCCGCTGATTGGCGACTTCCACTACAACGGTCACAAGCTGCTCACGCAATACCCGGCCTGCGCCGAAGCGCTGTCCAAATACCGCATTAATCCCGGCAACGTCGGCCGCGGCGCCAAACATGACACCCAGTTCGGCCTGATGATCGAAGCCGCGCTCAAGTGGGGCAAGCCGGTGCGCATCGGCGTCAACTGGGGCAGCCTGGATCAGGATTTGCTCACTGGCCTGATGAACGAGAACGCCACGCGCACGGCGCCTTGGTCGTCGCGCCAGGTGATGTACGAGGCGCTGGTTCAATCCGCCACAGGTTCGGCCGAACAGGCGGTGCGGTGGGGCATGGATCCGGCGCAAGTTCTCCTGAGCTGCAAGGTGAGCGGCGTGCGCGACTTGATTGCGGTCTATCGCGAACTGGCGCGGCGCTCGGACTATCCGCTGCACCTGGGCCTGACCGAAGCCGGCATGGGCACCAAGGGCACCGTGGCTTCGACTGCGGCGCTCGCCATCCTGCTGCAGGAAGGCATCGGCGACACCATCCGCGTGAGCCTGACGCCGCAGCCGGGTGAGGCGCGCACGCAGGAAGTGGTGGTGGCCGCCGAAATCTTGCAGGCGCTGGGTTTGCGGCTGTTCGCGCCGAGTGTCACGGCATGCCCCGGCTGCGGGCGCACCACCAGCACGGTGTTCCAGGCGCTCGCCAAGGCGATCGACGACCACTTGCGCGCCAGGATGCCCGCCTGGCGTGCCCGGTACCCGGGGGTTGAAGCCTTGCGGGTGGCGGTCATGGGCTGCGTGGTGAATGGCCCCGGCGAAAGCAAGCACGCCGACGTCGGCATCAGCCTGCCCGGTACCGGTGAGGCGCCGGCCGCGCCGGTTTACGTGGATGGCCAGCACACCGTCACTTTGCGCGGCGACCATATCGCCGACGAGTTTCATGCCATCGTCGAGCGCTATATCGAGCAGCGCTTTGGCAGCAAGGTCAAAACCGAGGCCTGAACGGGCTTGGTGCTGCCTTCTCTTCAACCTCTCTCTGCGGTCCCTGTGGGCTGCGCTCAACCCGTCGCGATGTCCAAAGTCAATCCGATCACTGCCGTCAAGGGCACCAACGACTTGCTGCCGCCGCAATCCGGGCACTGGCAGTGGTTCGAGGCGGTGGTGCGCACCGCAATGGCCGCTTACGGTTATCGCAACGCCCGCACGCCGATCCTGGAGCAGACGCAGTTGTTCGTGCGCGGCCTGGGCGAAGTCACTGATGTGGTCGAGAAAGAGATGTACACCTTCGAAGACCGCAGCGACAAGCACGGCGATGCCGCGTCGCTCAGCCTGCGGCCGGAGAACACGGCCGGCATGGTGCGCGCGGTGGTCGAGCACAACGTGCTGTACGACGGCGGCAAGCGCCTCTATTACATGGGCCCGATGTTCCGGCGCGAGCGACCGCAGCGCGGCCGTTACCGCCAGTTTCACCAGATCGGCGCCGAAGCGCTGGGTTTCAGCGGACCGGAAGTTGACGCCGAACTGATTTTGCTGGCGGCGCATCTCTGGCGCGAACTCGGCATTCGCGATTGGCGCCTCGAACTGAATTGCCTCGGCGAGCCCGACGAGCGGCGCGAGCACCGCGCGGCGCTGGTGGCCTATTTCGAGCAGCATGCCAGCGAGCTCGACGCCGACGCCACGCGCCGCCTGCACACCAATCCGCTGCGCATCCTGGACAGCAAGAATCCCGAAATGCAACGCCTGGTGGATGGCGCGCCGATCTTGCTGGACTTTTTGGGCGAAACCTCGAAACGTCACTTCGACGTGGTGCAGGCCATCCTGCGCGCCAACGACGTCGCGTTCACGATCAATCCGCGGCTGGTGCGCGGGTTGGATTACTACAACCTGACAGTGTTCGAATTCGTCACCGAGCGGTTGGGATCGCAAGGCACCATCTGCGGCGGCGGTCGGTACGACTACCTGATCGAGGAAATCGGCGGCAAGCCCGCGCCCGCGGTCGGCTGGGCCCTGGGCGTCGAGCGCGTGATGGCGTTGCTGCAGGAAGAGGGCGCGGTCCCGCCCGAGAGCGTGCCCGATGCATTCGCCGTGGTGCCCGAGGGCGCGGATCTGGCCGTCGTCATGCGCTGTTTGCAGCAGTTGCGCGCGGCTGGCGTAACGATTCAGATGTACGCGGCCGAAGGGGCGCGCCCGGCCAACTTCAAGCGCCAGTTCAAAAAAGCCGACGCGTCGGGGGCGCGCTACGCCTTGGTATTCGGCAGTGACGAATTGGCCGCCGGCGAAGTCACTTTGAAGGCGCTGCGCGATGGCGGCGGCGCGCAAGAGCGCTTGCCGCTGGCGCAATCGGGAAAATGGGCGGTGCGCCTAAAATCCGGCGCTTCAACCGGGGGCTAAAGGCGGCATGGCGACATTCGATCTGGAACAGCAGGAGCAACTCGACGCGATCAAGAGCGTCTGGGAGCGCTGGGGCAACCTGGTGACGTGGCTCCTGATCATCGTGCTGGGCGCTTACGCGGCCTGGAATGGCTGGAACTACTGGCAGCGCCGCCAGGGCACGCTGGCCTCCACGCTCTACGGTGAACTGGAACGCAGCGCCGACGCGGGTGACGTGGCGCATACCGAGCGCATTTTCTCGGACATGAAGGACCATTACGGCCGCACCACCTATGCGACCTATGCTGCCTTGCTCGCGGCCAAAACGCTGTACGACAAGAGCAAGGCTGCCGAAGCCGAAGCCGCGCTGACTTGGGCGGCAGACAAGGGCGCCGATCCCGGGTTGCGTGCCATCGCTCGGCTGCGGCTGGCGTCGCTCGACATCGGCCAGAAGGCCTACGACAAGGCGCTGAAGACGCTCTCGGCGGATTTCCCGCCGCAGTTTCGGGCGCTGGCGGCCGACCGGCGCGGCGACGTGCTGCTGCTGCAAGGCAAGCGCAAGGAGGCCGCGGCCGAATACAGCCGTGCCTACCAAACCATGGATCCGGCCGCGGGCGAGTACCGGCGCCTGATCGGCATCAAGCTGAACGCGCTCGGCATCAATCCCGATGCGGGTGCCAAGGTGGGAGGCGCTGCCTGATGCTGAATCCTGTCGTGACCCGTTTGGCGCGCTGGACGTTGCCCCTGTGCTGTGCGATGCTGTTGGCCGCGTGCGCGGTGGGCGAAAAGCGGCCCAATCCGCAACCCTTGCCGCCCAACGTCGATTTGATCGGCGTGCGGCCGGCGTGGAACACACGGCTGTCGGCCATCGGTTTTCCGCTGCAGGTGCAGGTGGTGAACAACCGCGTCGTCGTGGCGACCAATGACGGCACCGTGGTCACGCTGGATGCCGCGAGCGGGCGCGAGGTGGCGCGCGCGAGCGCCGGGGCGCCGCTGGCGGCCGGGGTCGGCAGCGACGGCCTGGTGGCCGCCGTGGTCACGCAGAAGAATCAACTCGTCGTGCTGGAAGGCGGGCAGGTGCTCTGGAAGCACACGCTGCCGACCGAAAGCTACACCGCGCCCTTGGTCGCGGGTGCCCGCGTGTTCGTGCTGGGCGCCGATCGCTCGCTCTCGGCGTTCGACGAGCGTACGGGGGCCCCGTTGTGGCACACCGCAGCCAAGACGGGCGACATGCTGGTCTTGCAGGAAAGCGGCGTGCTCATTCCGGTCGGCAACGTACTGGTGGCCGGCATGTCGGGGCGAATGATCGGTGTCAATCCCAACACTGGCAGCGTCCTGTGGGAAGCGCCGGTTGGCACCCCGCGGGGTGCGAATGATGTGGAACGGCTGGCCGAACTGGTGGCCGGCGTGGCCCGTCAGGGGCAGACGGTGTGCGCGCGTTCGTTCCAGACCGCGGTCGGTTGCGTCGACACCGCCACGGGCCGGGTGCTCTGGACGCACAAGGCCAACGGCACCACCGGCGTGGCCGGCGATGGCCAACACGTGTTCGGCGGCGAGTGGGACGACCGCGTGCTGGCCTGGAACGCGACGACCGGTGAAGAGGTGTGGTCCAGCGATTTGCTCAAGTGGCGCAATCTGACGGGACCGCTGGTGCTCGGACGCTCCGTGGTTTTCGGCGACAGCGGCGGCTTGGTGCACCTGCTCTCGCGCGCAGATGGGCGGCCGCTGGACCGGCTGACGACCGATGGCTCGGGCATTGCCGCCACGCCGGTGCTGGCCGGCAACACGCTGGTGGTGGTGACGCGCGCGGGCGGCGTTTACGGCTTCGTGCCGGGCTGAACGGCTGTTGCCGGCTGCGCGTGAAACCTGTCCTGGCCCTGGTGGGGCGCCCCAATGTCGGCAAGTCGACGCTGTTCAACCGGCTGACTAGAAGCCGCAATGCGATCGTCGCTGACTTTGCCGGCCTGACGCGTGACCGGCACTACGGCCAAGGTCGCTTCGAGCAGCACGAATACATCGTTATCGACACCGGCGGTTTCGAGCTGGACGCCGAGAACGCCATGGCGCGCGCGATGGCCGAGCAAACCCGGCAGGCCGTTGCCGAAGCCGACGTGGCGCTCTTCATCGTCGATGCGCGCGCCGGCCTGTCGGCGCAAGACCACCTGATCGCGACCTACCTGCGCCGCCTGGGGAAGCGCTGCGTGCTCGTTGCCAACAAGGCCGAAGGCATGGGCGACAAGGGTCAGTGGACCGAATTTTACGAATTGGGGCTGGGCGAGGTCATCCCGATTTCCGCCACGCACGGACAGGGGGTGGACGCCGCGCTTGAGCTGGCGTTTGCCGACCTCGGCGGTTTCGACCCCAGCCCCGACGAGGAATCGAACGGCGAGCACGTGATCCGCCTGGCGGTGGCCGGCCGGCCGAACGTCGGCAAGTCCACGCTTATCAACACCTGGCTGGGCGAGGATCGCCTGGTGGCGCTCGATCAGCCGGGGACCACGCGCGATGCCATCAGCGTGGCGTTTCAACGTGGCGGCCAGAAGTTTGCGCTGATCGACACCGCCGGTCTGCGCCGCAAGGGGAAAGTGTTCGAGACCGTGGAGAAATTTTCCGTGGTCAAGACCCTGCAGGCGATCGAATCGGCTCACGTGGTGCTGATCCTGCTTGATGGCACCCAGGGCGTGACCGATCAGGACGCCCACGTCATCGGTTTTGCGCTCGATGCGGGCCGAGCCATGGTGCTGGCTATCAACAAATGGGACGCGCTAGACGCGTACCAGCGCGAGCTGGTCAAGCGTTCGGTGGCCACGCGTCTGGCCTTCATTCCGTTCGTCGAGACGCACACCATTTCGGCCCAGAAGCGCCAGGGACTCGGGCCGGTGTGGGCGTCGATCATCACCGCCTACCAATCGGCGCTGTGCAAGATGCCCACGCCCAAGCTCACGCGCTTGCTGCACGAGGCGGTGCAATTCCAGGCGCCGAAACGGGCCGGCATGTTCCAGCCCAAGCTGCGCTACGCCCACCAAGGGGGCAGCAACCCGCCGGTGATCGTGATCCACGGCAATTCGCTCGAAGGCGTGTCCGCTGCGTACAAGCGCTTCCTGGAAGGGCGCTTCCGCCAGGCGTTTGGCCTGAAAGGCACGCCATTGCGCATCGAGATGAAGACAGCGCGCAATCCCTACGCCAGGAAAAAGCCCTGACTTTGGGTTGGCGCGCCGGGCCGGAATCAGGCCAGATTTTGGCCGACGCGAAAAAATCCGCTAAAATCCAAAAGCTAACCACCAATTGACGGGCGGGTATCTACCGGCCCTTTTTTTTTGCTTGCGCGGCGCTCGGGTGCTGTGCAAAACCTTGTTTTTATTGAGTAACGTGGCTTTCGATCGGGTCGTGGAAGACAGCGTGCGCGGATTGGGTTTCGAGCTGGTCGAGCTCGAACGCCTGGCAGGCGGCTTGCTGCGCGTGACGATCGACGTGCCGTGGCAGGAAGGCAGCGCGGCGGAGCGCGCCGTGGACGTGGACGATTGCGAGCGCGTGAGCCGCCAGTTGCAGTCGGTGTTCGAGGTGGAAGGCGTGGATTACAGGCGCCTGGAGGTGTCGTCGCCGGGGCTGGATCGGCCGCTGCGCCGGGAAGCGGATTTCGAGCGCTTCCGGGGCGAGCGGATCGAAGTCAGGTTCAAGGTGCCGCGCGACCTGGACGCCACGGGCGGCCGCAAGACGTTTTGCGGCGTCCTGGGGCAGAGCGCGGAGGGCCGCTGGGAGATCGTTTGGCGCGCAGCGGAGGCACCACGCAAGGCGGCGCGGCGCAATGCGCCCAAGGTGGCGTCGGCGCCCGAGCAGGCGGTGGTTTTTGAATTGGATGAGCTGGAGTCGGCGCGGCTGGCGCCGGTGCTTGATTTCAAGGGGCGCCATGTCCTGGCGTCAGGGGTCGCTGATTGAGCGTCGGTTGCTGTTATTTCGGATTGAAGCAATAGGTCTGGTCAAAGTATGAATCGCGAACTGTTGATGTTGGTCGAAGCCATCTCGCGCGAGAAGAACGTCGAACGCGACGTGGTGTTCGACGCGGTTGAATCGGCGCTGGCGCAAGCCGGCAAGCGGCGCTACGAAGGCGACGCGGATCTGCGCGTGGCGGTCGATCGCGAAACCGGCGACTACGAGACCTTCCGGCGCTGGCACGTGGTGCCGGACGAAGCCGGTTTGCAACTGCCGGACCAGGAAATCCTGCTGTTCGAGGCCCAGGAGAAAGTTCCCGGCATCAAGGTCGATGAATACATCGAGGAGCCGGTGGAGTCGGTCACGATGGGCCGCATTGGCGCCATGGCCGCGAAGCAGGTGATCCTGCAGAAGATCCGTGATGCCGAGCGCGAAATGCTGCTGAACGACTTCATGAGCCGCGGCGACAAGATCTTTACCGGCACGGTCAAGCGCGCCGACAAAGGCGACGTGATCGTCGAATCCGGTCGCGTCGAGGGCCGCCTGCGGCGCAGCGAAATGATTCCGAAGGAAAACCTGCGTCGGGGCGATCGCGTGCGCGCCATGATCATGGAAGTCGATCCGACGCTGCGCGGCGCGGCGATCCTGCTGTCGCGCTCGGCGCCGGAATTCATGATCGAGCTGTTTCGCAACGAAGTACCCGAAATCGAACAGGGCCTGCTCGAAATCAAGAGTTGCGCGCGTGATCCCGGCAGCCGCGCCAAGATCGCCGTCACCAGCCACGACAAGCGGGTCGATCCGATCGGCACCTGCGTCGGCGTGCGCGGCACGCGCGTCAACGCCGTCACCAACGAACTGGCGGGCGAGCGCGTCGACATCGTGCTGTGGAGCGAGGACCCGGCCCAATTCGTGATCGGCGCGCTGGCGCCGGCCAACGTGTCGTCCATCCTGGTGGACGAGGAAAAGCATGCCATGGACGTGGTGGTCGACGAGGAAAACCTCGCCATCGCCATCGGCCGGGGCGGCCAGAACGTGCGCTTGGCGTCCGAGCTGACCGGCTGGAAGATCAACATCATGGATGCCTCCGAGTCGGAGCAGAAGCAGGCCGACGAGCAGGGCACGCTGCGGCACCTGTTCATGGAAAAGCTCGACGTCGACGAGGAAGTGGCCAACATTCTGATTGCGGAAGGCTTCACCAATCTGGAAGAAGTCGCCTACGTGCCGCTGCAGGAAATGCTCGACATCGAAAGTTTCGACGAGGAAACCGTCGAGGAGCTGCGCGCGCGCGCCAAGGACGCCCTGCTCACGATCGAGCTGGCGCGTGAAGAGAAAGTGAGCACCGTGGCGCAGGATCTGATGGATTTGCAGCTGTCGGCCGAAGTGGTCGCCAAGCTGGTGGACGCGGGCGTCAAGACGCGCGATGAACTGGCCGATTTGGCTACGGATGAATTGATTGCCATCACGGGGCAATCCGAGACGGATGCGCAGGCTGTGATCATGAAGGCGCGCGAACATTGGTTCGCGGGGCAAAGCTGAAGCATCCGGGAGAGGCCCAACACGATATGACGACGATGACCGTTGCTGAATTTGCCAAAGAATTGAAGCGCTCCGCAACCGCGGTGCTGGAACAGTTGCGTTCTGCGGGCGTGGATAAAACCAAGGCGACCGACGAACTCACCGACGACGACAAGCAACGGTTGTTGCAGTTCTTGCAATCCCACCACGGGACCGGCGCGGCGCGCAAGAAAATCACGCTGATCAAGAAGTCCACCAGCGAAATCCGGCAGTCGGATGCCACCGGCAAGGCGCGCACTATCCAGGTCGAGGTGCGCAAGCGGCGCACCTTCGTGCGGCGTGACGCGGAAGCGGGCGCGACGGCCGAGGCGGTGACGCCTGCGCCGAGCACGACTGCGGCACAGCCCGCGGCGCTGGTCATCGACGCGGCCGAGCAAGAGCGTCGCGACGCCGAAGCGCGGCGGCAGTCGGAATTGCTGCGCCTGCAGGCCGAGCAGCAGGAACAGAAGCGGCGCGAGCAGGAGGAACGTGCGGCGCGCAAGCCGGCACGCGAGGCGGCGGAGTCGACCGATGCCGCCGTGGCGACGCCTGCAGTGGCTGGACAAGCGGCTGCCGAAGCGCCTCGCTCCGTGGTTCCGGAAAAACCCGAGGAAACGGCCGCTGCGAGCCCGTCCGGTCAAGGCGAGGCGGCGACGCAGCCCGCTGGGGCCGAGGCGCCCAAAGCGCGCAAGTCGACGCGCACCACGGCGCACGCTGCCGCGCCGACCAAAACATCCGGGAGCGTCGCTCAGGATGCTGCGGCGCATGCGCGCGAGCAAGACGAAAAGCGCCGCAAGGCGGCCGCGGAGGCGCAAGCTATCCGTGCCATGCTGAACGCGCCGCGCAAAGTCCTGGTGGCGAAGAAACCCGAGGACATGAAAGCGGCCAAGCCGGGTGACCGCAAGGCCGCGGGCGGCGCCAACAAGGAAATCAAATCGGCCAAGCTGTCGTCCAGTTGGGCCGGTGATGCGGCGCACAAGAAGCGCTTGCCCACGCGTGACGGCAGTGGCGGCGCTCGCAACGGCTGGCGCAGCGCCGGCCGAGGGCGGCGCGATGGGCGCAAGGGCGACCACCACGCGCCGACGCAGGCCGCGCTGGCTGAACAGCGCGTGATCGAGGTGCACGTCCCCGAAACGATTACCGTGGGCGAGTTGGCGCACAAGATGTCGGTCAAGGCGTCGGAAGTCATCAAGGTGTTGATGAATCTGGGGCAGATGGTCACTATCAACCAGTCGCTCGACCAGGACACGGCCATGATCGTGGTCGAAGAAATGGGCAACAAGGCCATCGTTGCCGCACTCGACGATCCGGAAGCGTTCACCGACGAGGAGGTGCAGGCGCAAGCCGCCGAAGCGCTGCCTCGGCCTCCGGTGGTCACCGTCATGGGCCACGTCGACCACGGCAAGACATCGCTGCTGGATTACATCCGCCGCACCAAGGTGGCCACCGGCGAAGCCGGCGGCATCACGCAGCACATCGGCGCCTATCACGTGAAAACCTCGCGCGGCGTCATCGCGTTTCTGGATACCCCCGGGCACGAAGCCTTTACCGCGATGCGCGCCCGTGGCGCCAAGGCGACCGATATCGTCATCCTGGTGGTGGCGGCCGACGATGGCGTCATGCCGCAGACCAAAGAAGCGATCAAGCACGCCAAGGCGGCCGGCGTGCCGATCGTGGTGGCCATCAACAAGATCGACAAGCCGGAAGCCAATTCAGAGCGCGTGAAGAACGAACTCGTGGCCGAGCAGGTGGTGCCCGAGGAATACGGCGGCAATTCGCCTTTTGTCGAGGTTTCTGCCAAGACCGGGCAGGGCGTGGAAGCGCTGCTGGAACAGGTGTCGCTGCAGGCCGAGGTGCTGGAACTCAAGGCGCCCGTCGATGCGGCAGCACGCGGCCTGGTCATCGAGGCCAGTCTGGACAAGGGCCGCGGTCCCGTGGCCACGGTGCTGGTTCAGTCAGGCACGTTGAAGGTTGGCGACGTGGTGCTGGCGGGACAGACCTATGGCCACGTGCGCGCCATGCGCGACGAGGACGGGGCGCCGAGCGAGTCGGCCGGGCCGTCGATTCCGGTCGAAATCCAGGGCCTGAGCGACGTGCCGCAGGCGGGCGACGAATTCATGGTGCTGGCCGACGAGCGCCGCGCGCGTGAAATCGCCACTTACCGTGCCGGTAAGTTCCGCAACACCAAGCTGGCCAAGCAGCAAGCGGCCAAGCTGTCGAGCATGTTCTCCGAAATGGGCTCAGGTGAGGTCAAGGCGCTGCCCATCGTGCTCAAGGCGGACGTGCAGGGCTCGCAGGAAGCGCTGTCGGCTTCGCTGCTCAAGCTGTCCACCGACGAGATCAAGGTGCAGATGGTGTACAGCGGCGTGGGCGGCATCAGCGAAAGCGACATCAACCTGGCAATTGCCTCGCACGCCGTGGTCATCGGCTTCAACACGCGCGCCAACGCCAGCGCCCGCAAGCTGGCCGAATCCAACGATATCGATATTCGCTACTACGACGTCATTTACGACGCGGTCGAAGAGCTGAAAGCGGCCATGTCGGGCATGCTCTCGCCGGAGAAGAAGGAAGAGGTGATGGGCCGCGCCGAGATCCGCACGGTGTTCAACGCCTCGCGCATCGGCATCGTCGCCGGTTGCATGGTGATCGAAGGCCTGGTGCGGCGCGACGCGCACTTCCGCCTGCTGCGCGACAGCGTGGTGATCTACACCGGCGAGCTCGATTCGCTCAAGCGCCTGAAAGAGGACGTACACGAAGTCAAGGAAGGCTTCGAATGCGGCATCAAGTTGAAGAACTACCAGGACATCAAGGAAGGCGATGAACTGGAATTCTTCGACGTGAAGGAAATTGCCCGCACGCTGTAGCTCCTGCATGACCGCGCTGCGCGCATGACCTCGGCTGGTACCGCCGATACGCCGCTTCGCGGCATGACGAGGTCACGTCATTTCGTCATTGATGCCGCGTGAGCGGCGAGGTCATTGCGAGCGCCAGCGAGCACCATTACTTCCATGTCCCGCAAGTCCACCATCCCTAATCGCGGTTTCCGCGTCGCCGACCAGATCCAGCGCGATCTGGCCGAGTTGATCGCGCGCGACCTGAAGGATCCGCGCATCGGCATGGTGACTTTGAACAGCGTCGAAGTCACGCCCGACTACGCGTTTGCCAAGGTGTTTTTCAGCGTGCTGGGCGCTGATCCGGTGGTGACCGAACGCGCGCTAAACCACGCCGCGGGCCATTTGCGCAGCGGTCTCTTCAAGCGCTTGCGCATTCATACCGTGCCGACCCTGCGCTTCGTGTTCGACAGCACCACCGAACATGCCGTGGCGATGGATACGCTAATCCGCAAGGCAGTGGCGTCGCACGTTCCGGACGAAGGTGACTCGTAGTGGCTGCCGCTCGTATTCGCGTGCAGCGGCGTCCGGTGCACGGTGTCCTGCTGTTGGACAAACCCCGCGGCCTCTCCAGCAACCAGGCGTTGCAGCGCGCGCGCGCATTGCTGCGCGCTGAAAAAGGCGGGCACACCGGCACGCTTGATCCGTTGGCGACTGGCGTGCTGCCGCTGGCGTTTGGTGCGGCCACCAAGTTCAGCGCGTTTCAACTGGATGCCGACAAAACCTACCTCGCGACCCTGCAACTGGGGGTGCGCACCACGACCGGCGATGCTGAAGGCGACGTGGTCGAGGAGCGGCCGCTGCCCGCCATGGATGCCGCCGCATTCGACCACGTACGGCAGCGGTTCGTTGGCCCGATCGTGCAAATTCCGCCGATGCACAGCGCCTTGAAAAAGGACGGCAAGGCGCTGTACGAATACGCGCGCGCCGGTATCGAGGTCGAACGCAGGCCGCGCGGCGTCGAGATCTTCGAGCTGGAATTCACGCCGCATGAGGTGCGGGGCCGCTGCGCCACACTCGATCTGCGCGTGCGTTGCAGCAAGGGCACGTACATCCGCACGCTGGCCGAAGACATCGGCGCGGCGCTGGGTTGCGGCGCGCACCTGACCTTCTTGCGACGCACCGCCACGGCGCACTTCCGCATCGACCAGTGCATCACCCTTCCGGCGCTGGAAGCGCTGTCCGAGCCGCAGCGCGATGCGCGGCTGCAGCCGCCCACAGCCCTGTTGGGCGCGATCGGCGCCATCACGCTGGAGAGCGAAGATGCCGGCCGCTTCCTGTCCGGCCAGCGCCGGCACGGCGCATGGCCAGACGCCGAACAAATGGCCGTTTACGGCCGCGAGCCTGAGGCCTTTCTGGGCACCGCCCGCGTGGTTGCCGGTGAATTGATTCCGCTGCGGCTGCTCTCACCCATCGAGATTTCCCAAATGCTGGTGGCACGCGCTGTTGCCGGCGCACCGGCCTGACGCCGGCTCTTCCTTTCAGTAAATCACATGACTGCAAACAAGCAAATCCGCAACGTCGCCATCATTGCCCACGTCGACCACGGCAAAACGACGATGGTCGATCAACTGCTGCGCCAATCGGGCACCTTCGCGGCGCACGAAAAAGTCGTCGATACCGTGATGGACAACAACGCCATCGAGCGCGAGCGCGGCATCACCATCCTGGCCAAGAACTGCGCGGTGAGCTGGCACGGCACGCACATCAACATCGTCGACACTCCCGGACACGCGGACTTCGGCGGGGAGGTGGAGCGCGCGCTCTCGATGGTGGACGGCGTGCTGCTGCTGATCGACGCCCAGGAAGGCCCGATGCCGCAAACGCGCTTCGTCACGAAGAAAGCACTGGCCTTGGGGCTCAGGCCCATCCTCGTGGTGAACAAGGTCGACAAGGCCGGCGCCGATCCGGACAAGGTGATCAACGCTGCTTTCGATTTATTCGACAAGCTCGGCGCCACCGACGAGCAACTCGACTTCCCCGTGGTCTATGCATCGGGCCTGAACGGTTGGAGCTCGCTGGAAGAAGGTGAGCCGGGCGAGCAATGGGGTCCCGACATGTCGGCGTTGTTCGAGACCATCCTGGAACACGTTCCGCCGCACGAGGGCGACCCGGAAGCGCCGCTGCAAATGCAGATCTCAGCGCTCGATTTTTCGACCTTCGTCGGCCGCATCGGCGTGGGGCGCATCAATACCGGCACGATCAAGCCGGGGCAGGAGGTGCTGGTCATGGCCGGCCCCGAAGGCGAGCACTACCGCGCTCGCGTGGGTGAAGTGCTCACGTTCGAGGGGCTGAACCGCGTCAAGGTCAAGCAGGCCGGGCCGGGCGACATCGTGCTGATCAACGGCGTTCCAGAAGTCGGCATTGGCGAAACCGTGACCGACCCGGAGAGCCCGCGGCCGCTGCCGATGCTGAAAATCGACGCGCCCACGCTGCGCATGAATTTCTGCGTCAACACGTCGCCGTTTGCCGGGCGCGAGGGCAAATATGTGACCAGCCGCCAGCTCTGGGACCGCCTGCAGCGCGAGCTGCAATCCAACGTGGCGCTGAAAGTGGGCGAGACCGGCGAAGACGGCGTGTTCGCCGTCTCCGGCCGGGGTGAGCTGCATCTGACCATCCTGCTGGAAGAAATGCGCCGTGAAGGCTACGAACTCGCGGTCTCCAAGCCGCACGTGGTGTTCCGCGAAATCGACGGCCAGCGCTGCGAGCCGATCGAGCTGCTGACCGTGGACGTCGAAGAAGGGCACCAGGGCGCGGTGATGCAGGCGCTGGGCGAACGCAAGGGCGAACTCACCAACATGGACCCCGATGGGCGCGGTCGCGTGCGCCTCGAATATCGCATTCCGGCGCGCGGGTTGATCGGCTTTTCCACCGAATTCCTGAACCTGACGCGCGGCACCGGCCTGATGAGCAACATCTTCGATTCGTACGAACCGTACAAGGGCGAAGTGGTGGCGCGCAAGAACGGCGTGCTGATTTCCATGGATCAGGGCGACGTGTTCGCGTACGCGCTGGACAAGCTGGATGACCGCGGCCGCATGTTCGTCAAACCCGGCGATGCGGTGTACGAGGGCATGATCGTGGGCATCCACAATCACGACAACGACATCGTCGTGAATGCCACGCGCGCCAAGCACCTGACCAATTTCCGCGCATCCGGCAAGGAAGACGCGCCGAAGATCACGCCGCCGATCGATCTCACGCTCGAATACGCCGTGGAATTTATCGAAGACGACGAACTGGCTGAAATCACGCCCAAGACCATTCGGCTGCGCAAGCGCTACCTCGATCCGCACGAACGCAAGCGCGCGTCGCGGGTGGCGGATTAGCCGTGCGGGCAGCACGCGCGCCTGATTCACTGCCGCGTGCGATCGGACATCGCTGATGCCGGCCGATCCCGCCCGAACCGCAGCACCGCCGGTCTACGCGGAGCCCAGCCTGTTGCTGGTGCTCACGCTCATGCTGGTGGGCGCGTTCGCGTTTGTGCAGGTGTATTCGGTGCAGTCCATCCTGCCGCAGCTGCAGCAGGACCTGAACGCATCGGTGGTGGCGATCGGTAATGCGGTCGGCGCCACGGTGCTCGCCGTAGCGCTGGTGTCGCCCGCGATGGGCATGATTTCCGATGCCCTCGGGCGGCGCTGGATGGTGGTGCTGTCGGTTTTCCTGCTGGCCGTGCCGACCGCGCTCATGACGCAGGTCGAAACCATCCACAGCCTGCTGGTGCTGCGCTTTCTGCAGGGGCTGGCGGTGCCCGGCGTCACCGTGGTCACACTGGCCTACATCGGCGAGGAGTTCCGCGGCCCGGCCATGGTGCGCGTGATGTCGGTGTACATCACCGGCAACGTGCTGGGCGGGTTCCTGGGGCGCTTCCTGATGGGACATCTCACCGATGTCATGAGCTGGCACGCCGCGTTTGGCGTCATGGCTGCGCTCAATCTCGCCGGCGCGATCCTCATTTGGCGCGTGCTGCCGCCATCGCGCCATTTCGTCCCCAATGCGCGCTTCAGCGAGGAACTCAAGGCCCTCAAATCGTTGCTGCGCAATCCCGCCGTGCAAGCGCCGTGCGCGCTCGGCTTTACCGTGCTGTTCGCGCTGGTGGGAGTGTTCACCTTTGTCAACCTGCACCTGGCCGCGGCGCCGTATCACTTCAGCTCGGCCCAACTGGCGAATGTCTTTGCGGTGTATTTGCTGGGCGTGGTGATCACGCCGCTCACCGGGCGTTTCATGCCGCGCCTGGGCATGCGGCGGACCGTGCTGATGTCGGTGCCGCTGTCGGCGGTCGGCGTGGCGCTCACGCTGCTGCCTTCGGCCTGGGGCATCGTCGGCGCGCTGGCGATTGCGTCCAGCGGCGTGTTCATCACGCAATCGGCCACCGTGAGTTTCATTGCGCAGCGCGTGACGCACGGGCGCTCGCTCGCGAGCGGCCTGTACTACCTGGCGTATTACACCGGTGGTTTCGCGGGCGCCTGGCTGGGCGGCGTGGCCTATTCGATCGCGGGTTGGCCGGGCACCGTCGGGACGCTCGTGGTCGTGCAGGCGGTCGGCTGGGTCATCGCCTGGCGCTTTTTGCGCTGACCACGGGTCCGCACGGCGCCGTGTTCAGCGGACGTGCTGTTTGAGCGCGCGCTCCACTTCGCGCTTGCCTTCGCGTTCCTTGATGGTGGCGCGCTTGTCCCACGTGGCCTTGCCCTTGGCCAGCGCCACTTCGCACTTGATTCGGCCGGCTTTCCAGTGGAAGTTGATGGCAATCAGGGTGTAGCCTTTTTGCTCCACCTTGCCGATCAGGCGCTCGATTTCCTCGCGGTGCATGAGCAGCTTGCGCGTGCGTATTGCATCAGGCTGCACGTGGCTGCTGGCGGTGCCGAGCGGCGTGATCTGGCTGCCCATCAAGTAGAGCTCGCCATCGCGGATGATGACGTAGCCGTCCGTGAGCTGCCCCTTGCCGGCGCGCAGCGCCTTCACTTCCCAGCCTTCCAGCACCACGCCGGCCTCGTAGCGTTCCTCGAAGCTGTAGTTGAATCCGGCTTTCTTGTTTTGCGCGATGACCGGGTTCGGGGCGTGTTCTTTCTTGTTGGGCATGGGTTGTGATGTGGTGGTGCCCGGGACAGGTCTCAAGCCCGTTGCTGAAACGCCTCATAGAATCGACCGGTAGCGGCCGTGCGGCGGCTTCTCCATTCTATGAAATCGGTTCACAAATCCGTCCTCATCTGGCACAGCGCGCAGGAAATGTACGACCTGGTGACGGGCGTCGACCGGTATCCCGAATTCCTGCCGTGGTGCGATCGCTCCAGGGTGCTGGCGCAGACCGAGACCGAAATGACCGCCGAAGTGGGTATTTCCATCGCCGGCGTGAAGCAGAGTTTCGTCACGCGCAACGAGCAGCAGCCGGGCCGGCAAGTGCGCCTGAATCTGGTCAAGGGACCGTTTTCGTCGCTGCACGGGCTGTGGCAGTTCACGCCTATCGGCGCGCCCGAGCAAAACGCCTGCCGGGTGGATTTGACGCTGGACTACGATTTTTCCAACCGCCTGCTGGCGGCGGTGGTGGGGCCGGTGTTCGATCGCATCGCCAACAACCTGGTCGATGCGTTTGTGAAACGTGCCGACGACGTGCACGGCGCGGGATCGGCGTGACAGACGTCGATCGCGGTGACCCTGGCCTGACGATCACGCTGGTCTGGTCGCCGGCCGAGCGCGTGGTTGAGTCGACCGTGCTGCGGCTGCCGTCCGGCAGCACCGTGCAGGCCGCTCTGACCGCTAGCGGCCGGGACTGGGGCGCGAGCCCGAAGCTGGGTGTGTGGGGCCGCAAGGTTGCGCTCGACGATGTGCTGCGCGACGGCGACCGGCTCGAAATCTATCGGCCTTTGACCGTGGATCCCAAGCGCGCCCGGCGCGAGCGCTTCAGCCGCCAGGGCGCGCGCACCGCCGGGTTGTTCGCCCGGCGCAGACCGGGATCGACGCCCAGACGTTGACCTGGTGGGCGCGGGCCGGGCCCACTCCGGCTATTTGCAGTCGGATGCGATGATGGCGTCGGTGCGCTTCAATTCGGCGGCCCGCTGGCTGTCGTCCAGGATGATGCGCTCGCCCTTGTCGTTCAGGCGCGCCATGCGCATGCCGGAGTTCAGCGTCGCCTTGGCGTTCTGCGCGCGTTTGCAGTTGTCGGCGCGCGCCGCGGCGACCTTGGCTTCTTGCTGTTTCTTCTTGGCTTCTTCGGCCTGCTTGGCCTGGTCGACGCGCTCCTGCAACGCGGCGTCGGTGCCGGTGGGTGCCTTGACGGGCGCGGCGCCGACCCGGTTTTGCGGCGTGCTCGGATTGGCGGGCACCGAACTGGCGATGGAGCCGGATTTCTGCACGCCGGGCCCCGAGATGATGCTTTTCTCGGGGATGCTGGCGGGTGGCGCCTGGTCGCTGAACACCGGATGCCCCTCGTTGTCGATCCAGTGGTATTGCGCAAGGACGACGGTGCTGGCGCAGAGCGCAGCGGCGGCAAGAATCAGGCGGCTCGATTTCATAAAGCCCGAAGTGTAATCAGACTCAAACATGCCCGGCCGGGTGGGCCACGCCCGTTAAAATCAACTCTTTGGAGCGAGATATGCGGCTTCTCGGTCGTGCCCTGACCTTCGATGACGTTCTGCTGGTGCCCGCCTACTCACAGGTCCTGCCCAAGGACGTTTCCCTTGACACCCGCCTCACGCGGCGCATCCGACTGAACCTGCCGCTGGTATCGGCGGCCATGGACACGGTGACCGAGGCACGCCTGGCCATTGTCATGGCGCAGGAAGGCGGCATCGGCATCATCCACAAGAACATGACGGCCGACGAGCAGGCGGCGCAAGTGGCCAAGGTCAAGCGCTACGAATCGGGCGTGGTGCGCGATCCGGTGGTGGTCACGCCGGAGCACACCGTGCTGCAGGTGATGCAGTTGTCCGATGAGTTGGGCATCAGCGGCTTTCCGGTGATCGACCATGGCCGCGTGGCCGGCATCGTCACCGGGCGCGATCTGCGCTTCGAAACGCGCTACGACGTACCGGTGCGTGAAATCATGACCCCGCGCGCCAGGCTGGTCACCGTGCCCGAGGGCACCGGATTGGGCGAAGCCAAGGCGCTGCTCAACAAGCATCGGCTGGAGCGTCTGCTGGTGGTGGACGAGCACGACCAGTTGAAGGGGCTGATCACCGTCAAGGACATCACCAAGCAGACGTCGTTTCCGCGCGCCGCACGCGACGACAACGGCCGCTTGCGGGTGGGCGGCGCGGTGGGGGTGGGCCAGGGCACCGAGGAGCGCATCGAGGCGCTGGTGAAAGTTGGCGTGGACGTGCTCGTGGTCGACACCGCGCACGGCCACAGCAGCGGCGTGATCGAGCGCGTGCACTGGGTCAAGGAAAACTACCCACACGTCGAAGTGATTGGCGGCAACATCGCCACCGCTGCCGCGGCCCGCGCGCTGGTCGACGCGGGTGCGGATGGCGTGAAAGTGGGCATCGGCCCCGGCAGCATTTGCACCACGCGCATCGTGGCGGGCGTGGGCGTGCCGCAAATCACGGCCATCGACGACGTGGCGCGGGCGCTGGAAGGCAGCGGCGTGCCGCTGATCGCCGATGGCGGCGTGCGCTTCTCGGGCGACATCGCCAAGGCGCTGGCGGCTGGCGCGCACAGCGTCATGATGGGCAGCATGTTTGCCGGCACCGAAGAGGCACCCGGCGAGATCGTGCTGTTCCAGGGCCGCAGCTACAAGAGTTACCGCGGCATGGGCAGCATCGGCGCCATGCAGCATGGCAGCGCGGATCGCTATTTCCAGGAAAGCACCACCGGCAACCCGAATGCCGACAAGCTGGTGCCTGAAGGCATCGAAGCGCGCGTGCCGTACAAGGGCAGCTTGGCGTCAATCATTTTTCAGCAGGCCGGCGGCTTGCGCGCGGCGATGGGCTATTGCGGCTGCCCGACGATCGAGGACATGCGCGCCAAGGCGGCGTTCGTGCAGATCACGGCGGCTGGCATGCGCGAGTCGCACGTGCACGACGTGCAGATCACCAAGGAAGCGCCGAACTACCGGGCGGGTTGAAGGAGGCCGGCCGGACCCGCCCGAGTGGATTCGGCGGGCGAGCCGGTCATGGCACCGCAGGGCACCATGCTGGTCGCGGCGCGCTGTCTGTCAGCCTTCGCTTTAAAGTACTTCACTCGCGTAATCGGCCAGGCGTGAACGCTCGCCGCGCGCCAGCGTCACGTGGCCGCTGTGCTGCCAGTTCTTGAAGCGGCCGACGGCGAACGTGAGGCCCGATGAGCCCTCGGTGAGGTAGGGCGTGTCGATTTGCCCCAGGTTGCCCATGCACACGATCTTGGTGCCGGGGCCGGCGCGCGTGACCAGCGTTTTCATCTGCTTGGGCGTGAGGTTTTGCGCCTCGTCGACGATGATCCATTTCTTCAGAAACGTGCGTCCGCGCATGAAGCTCATGCTCTTGATGCGGATGCGGCTGCGCACCAGGTCGGCGCTGGCCGCGCGTCCCCAGTCGCCGGCATTGCCGCTCTCGCCACGCGAGAGGAATTCGAGGTTGTCGTCCAGCGCGCCCATCCACGGATTCATTTTTTCTTCTTCGGTGCCGGGCAGAAAACCGATGTCTTCGCCCACGCTCACGGTGGCGCGGGTCATGATGATCTCCGAATAGCGCCGGTCGTCCAGCACCTGCGTCAGGCCGCAGGCCAGGGCCATCAGCGTTTTGCCGGTGCCTGCCGTGCCGGCCAGCGTGACGAAATCGACTTGCGGGTCCATCAGCAGGTTGAGTGCGAAGTTCTGCTCGCGATTGCGTGCCACGATGCCCCAGATGGCGTTGCGCTGGTGGCTGTAGTCGCGCAGCGTTTTCAGCACGGCCGTATCGCCCTGGATGCTGGCCACGCGCGCGTACAGGCTGGAAGCGCCGGCGGCTTCGAAATAAACGAACTCGTTGATGTAGAGGCCGGCGACGATCGCGCCGCTCACTCGGTAGAGCGTGGCCTCGCCCTCGCGCCAGCTTTCCACGGGTTTTTTCTGCGCGGTCCAGAAATCGGCTGGCAGCGGCAGCACGCCGGAGTAGAGCAGGTCGCCATCGCTCAGCGTCTTGTCGGTTTCGTAGTCTTCGGCGCGCAACCCCAGGGCGCGCGCCTTGACGCGCATGTTGATGTCCTTGGAAATCAACACGACCTCACGTGGCGCCCTTTGTTGCGCCAGCGCGGCCACCACGTTCAGGATCTGGTTGTCGGCCTTGCCGTCCGGCAGCGCCGCGAGGACGTTGCCGTTGAGCGGTTGGGTTTGCAGAAAGAGCTTGCCCGCGGCTTCCTTGTAGCCGGTGGCGTCCAGTCGGATGCCGGCGGCGATTCCGTCCGGTTGAGTACTCACCAGACCGTCGAGAAAGCGGCTGGTTTGGCGGCCGTTGCGCGCCACTTCTGTCATGCCTTTCTTGTGCGCGTCGAGCTCCTCCAGCACGATCATCGGGATGAACACGTCGTGCTCGTCGAAATGGAACAGCGCCATCGGGTCGTGCAGCAGCACGTTGGTGTCCAGCACGAACAGCCGCGTGGCAGCGACAGCGCTGCGCTGCGGCGACAGGGCCGGCTTGGGCTTGCGTGCCGCGGCCTGCTGGGTGACGGCCACTACTACGGGGGCAGGGAGGGCTTCCGCCTGGATGTCGGCGTCGCTTCGAGTCAGCGCCGGTTGCACCAGGCGCGCCATGCTCTTGGCGCGGGGAACTCCCGAAGCGCGGGGTTCGGCGAGCGGGTGAGTCGCGCGCGCATTGCGATTCTCTGACGTGATCTTCTGGCCGAGACGTTGACCGAGTACAGTCGGTGCGGGAGGAAGGGGCATGTTTTGTCTCTATTGATTTTCTGCGAGCACTGGACCATAAAAAAACCGCCGGTTCAGGCGGTTTCAAATGGGATTTATTGCGACAGCTCCCGAATCAGTCCGGGATCTGTGTATTGAATGCTGGCGCGATCGTCAAGCCGCCTTCTTCAGCAGTTTGACCGCCTTGAATACCGCATCCGCGTGACTGGTTGCCTTGATGCCGCGCCATTCCTGCACCAATATGCCATCGGCATTGATCAGGAAGGTGCTGCGCTCAATGCCCTTGACCTTCTTGCCATACATGATTTTGTTTTTCACCACGCCGAACATGTGGCACATCTTCTCTTCGGTGTCGGCAATCAATTCAAATGGCAATTGCAGTTTTTCCTTGAATCGATCATGCGATTGCATATTATCGCGGCTCACGCCGAAAACAACGGCACCAGCGCGAACAAAATCGTTGTATTTATCCCGGAACTCAGTGGCTTCCCGGGTGCATCCGGGGGTGTTGTCCTTGGGGTAAAAATAAAGAACCAGAACCTTCCCCAAATGCGAGGTGTTGGTAACCTGCACACCACCCGTTGCTTGAGCTTCAAATTCGGGCAGTGGTTTATTGAGAACAATCGCCATTTGGTCTGAATCTCCGCGCAATGTGTACACTCGGCGGTCACCGACAGAAGTACCTCGCCAGATAATCTCGTCGCTGCCCGCCGCTACTCGGGCTCCATTATAGCGCAACTGGCGTTCCGGCCGCCTGCTCGATCAGCAGCGCGGCAATCACGCGGCGGCCTTCGCCCGCCACGATGTTGAAGGTGCGGCAGGCGGCCGGGGTATCCATGGTGTCGAAGCCAATGCCGGCTTCGACCAGCGGACGGATCCACGCTGGCTTGGGAAAACGCAACCGCGAGCCGCTGCCGAACAGCACCAGTTCCGGGGCCGCGTCCACCAGATGGGCGAAATGTTCCGCCGACAAATCCCCGAACTGCACGCAGGGCCAGTCCAGGCGCTCGCCACTGCTGTGGATCACGACGCTGTGCGCCACGCGCTCGTGGCCGATCATGACCCAGCCGGCACCGTACGCCGTGATGGCGGTGCTGAACTGGTCGGGCTGGAGTTTCATGGCGCGATTTGAAAGTGTGCGGAAATGTGTTCCAATTTTACGTTTTGAGTGCAGCGCGCGCTGCCAGCGGAAATCCAGCCATGAAAGTGCTAAAGAAGTCGATCAAACTCGATCACGTGCTCTACGACGTGCGCGGTCCCATCGTGGACGCCGCGCGGCGCATGGAGGAAGAGGGTCAGAAGATCATCAAGCTGAACATCGGCAACATGGCGCCGTTCGGCTTTGATCCGCCCGAAGAAGTGGTGCAGGACATGATCCGCAATTTGCCCACGTCGGCCGGCTATTCCGACAGCAAGGGCTTGTTCGCCGCGCGCAAGGCGGTGATGCACTACACCCAGCAGCAGGGCATCGCGGGTGTGACGCTGGAGGACATTTACCTCGGCAACGGCGCAAGCGAATTGATCGTGATGGCGCTCAACGCCCTCCTGAACGACGGCGACGAGCTGCTGCTGCCGTCGCCCGACTACCCGCTCTGGACTGCGGCCGCGAGCCTCGCGGGCGGCGTGCCGGTGCACTACGCCTGCGACGAGGCCGGTGGCTGGATGCCCAACCTGGCCGACATGCGCGCCAGGATCACGCCGCGCACCCGCGGCATCGTGGTGATCAATCCGAACAACCCCACCGGCGCGCTCTACAGCGACGAGTTGCTGCGCGGCATCGTGCAGTTGGCGCGTGAAAACGATCTGGTCTTGCTCACGGATGAGGTCTACGACAAGGTGCTGTACGACGGTGTCAAACACACGGCGCTGGCATCGCTTTCCACCGACGTGCTCACGCTCACGTTCAATTCGCTGTCGAAGGCGTACCGCGCCTGCGGCTTTCGCGCGGGCTGGATGGTGGTGTCGGGCGACCAGAGCGGGGCGGGCGACTACATCGAAGGCCTGAACATGCTGGCCAACCTGAAACTCGGCTCCAACGTACCGGGGCAGTGGGCGATTCAAACCGCGCTCGGCGGCTACCAGAGCATCAACGATCTGGTGTGCGAAGGCGGCCGGCTGCGCTCCCAGCGCGACCTGGCGTACGAGTTGGTGACTGCGATCCCCGGCGTGACCTGCGTCAAGCCGCGGGCCGCGCTCTACATGTTTCCGCGCCTTGACCCTGAGGTCTATCCGATTGCCGACGATCGCCAGTTCTTCATGGAAGTGCTGCGCGCCACGCGCGTCATGATGGTGCAGGGCTCGGGCTTCAACTACCCCGACAACCAGCATTTCCGCCTGGTTTTCCTGCCGTACGAGGACGACTTGAAAGAGGCGTTGCACCGGCTCGCCGATTTCCTCGAACAGTACCGGGCGCGCCATGCCAGGCGTGGCGTGGTGGTGGGCCTCAAGCCGGCCCGGAAAACGGTCGGCGTCTGAGCTGTCGCAGCCACTTCATCCAATTCAAACCAGCGGTTTTTCCATGAAAGTTGTTCGAGTCGGGCTGATTGGCCTGGGCACCGTGGGTGCGGGCGTGTTCAGCGTGCTGCGCCGCAATCAGGAGGAAATCAAGCGCCGCACCGGCTGCCGCATCGAAATCACCACCGTTTCGCGGCGTGATCTGGACAAGGCGCGCTCCATGGTTGATGGGGCCGTGCGCGTGGTGGCCAACCCGCACGAGTTGATCGACAGCCCCGACGTCGACGTGGTGGTGGAGCTGATCGGCGGCTGCGATGCGGCGCGTGAATTCGTGCTGCGCGCCATTGCCGCCGGCAAGCACGTGGTCACGGCCAACAAGGCGTTGTTGGCGACTCACGGCACCGAGATTTTTGCCGCAGCCGAAGCCCGCGGCGTGATGGTGGCGTTCGAGGCGGCCGTGGCGGGCGGCATCCCCATCGTCAAGGCGCTGCGCGAGGGCCTCACCGCCAACCGCATCCAGTGGATCGCCGGCATCATCAACGGCACCACCAACTACATCCTGTCGGAAATGCGCAACCGCGGCGTGAGCTTCGACGCCGCGCTGCGCCAGGCGCAGGCGCTGGGCTATGCCGAAACCGATCCGACGTTCGACGTCAACGGCACCGATGCCGCGCACAAGGCCACGCTGATGAGCGCGATTGCGTTCGGCATTCCGGTGCAGTTCGACCGGGCTTACGTCGAAGGCATCAGCGGGCTGGCGAACCTCGACTTGCGCTACGCCGAGCAGTTGGGCTATCGCATCAAGCTGCTCGGCATCGTGCGCCGGCGCGAAGGCGAGGGGGTCGAACTGCGCGTGCACCCCACGCTGCTGCCGGCCAGGCAGTTGATCGCCAACGTCGAAGGCGCGATGAACGCCATCGTGGTCAACGGCGATGCGGTCGGCAATACGCTGTATTACGGCAAGGGCGCGGGCAGCGAGGCCACGGCCAGCGCCGTGATCGCCGACTTGGTGGACGTGGCGCGCCTGTCGACCAGCAACCCGGAGCACCGCGTGCCGTATCTGGCGTTCCAGCCCGGCGCGGTGCGCGACGTCCAGGTGCTGCCGATTGCCGAAGCCATCACCAGCTACTACCTGCGCCTGCGCGTGGCCGATGAAACCGGCGTGCTGGCGCGCGTGACGGCGATCCTGGCGCAGTCCGGTATTGGCGTGGGCGCGCTGTTGCAGCTAGAAGCCAAGGACGTGGGCGGCGACGAATCGGCGCAAACCGATCTGGTGATCCTCACGCACCAGGCACGCGAGCGCGCCATGAACGTGGCGCTCACGCAATTGCAGGCGCTGCCGGTGGTGCTGGCGCCGATCGTGCGCATTCGCAAGGAAGAGCTCGATTGATGCGCCAGGCCGGCGCGCGATGGAGGATGGACTGATGCGCTACGTTTCTACGCGCGGCCAGGCACCGGCGCGCAGCTTCTCGGACATCCTGCTGGAGGGTCTGGCCCCGGATGGCGGCCTGTATTTGCCCGAGCGCTATCCGCAGGTCGATCGTGCGTTGCTGGCGCGTTGGCGCGAAACGCTCGCGCAACGGGGTTATGCCGCGCTGGCGTTCGAAATCCTGCGCCTGTACGTGGACGACATTCCCGAGCGCGATCTCCGGGAAATTTGCGCGCGCACCTACATGGCCGACGTGTTCGGCTCGGCTGCGATCACGCCGCTGAAAAAACTGGACGACGGCTGTTACCTGCAAGGCCTGTCGAATGGCCCGACGCTGGCCTTCAAGGACTTGGCGATGCAGCTTCTGGGCCATCTGTTCGAGTACGAACTGGCGCGCCGCGGAACGCATCTGAATGTCCTCGGCGCCACCAGCGGCGACACCGGCAGCGCGGCCGAATATGCCATGCGTGGCAAACGGGGCATCCGGGTTTTCATGCTGAGTCCGCACGGCCGCATGAGTGCCTTCCAGCAGGCGCAAATGTATTCGCTGCAGGACCCGAACATCGTCAACATTGCCATCGATGGCGTGTTCGACGATTGCCAGGACATCGTCAAGGCGGTAAGCGCCGATCTGGAATTCAAGCGGCGCTATGCGATCGGCACGGTCAATTCGATCAACTGGGCGCGGCTGCTGGCGCAGGTGGTGTATTACTTCGCCGGTTATTTCCTTGCCACGGAGTCCAACGAAGAGCGCGTGAGCTTTGCCGTGCCCAGCGGCAATTTCGGCAACGTCTGCGCCGGCCACATCGCACGCCAGATGGGTTTGCCGATCGCCCAGCTGGTGGTGGCCACCAACGAGAACGACGTGCTGGACGAATTTTTCCGCACCGGCATCTATCGCGTGCGTGGCAGCGCCGAAACCCGTGAGACATCCAGTCCCAGCATGGACATCAGCAAGGCGAGCAATTTCGAGCGCTTCGTTTTCGATTGGCTGGGACGTGACGGTGCGCGCGTGGCCGAACTGTTCGGCAGCACCCTGGCAGGTTCGCGGCAATTCGATTTGAGCGGCGATCCGGCCTGGCCCGAGGTCGCGCAGCGCTATGGCTTCGTGAGCGGCAAGAGTACGGACGCGGAGCGCATCGCCACCATCCGGGCGGTTTATCGGCAATCGGGCCTGATCATCGATCCGCACACCGCCAATGGCGTGCGCACCGGGTGCGCGCACGCTCGCCCGGGCGTGGCTATGGTCGTGCTGGAGACCGCGCTGGCGGCCAAATTTGCGGCCACGATTGGAGGCGCCATCGGCCGGCTGCCGGAACGGCCGGCGCGTTTCGACGGCCTGGAAGAGCGGCCGCAGCGCGTGCGCGTGATGCCCGCTGACGTTGATCAGGTCAAGAACCTGATTGCGCATGCGGGCGACCTTGCATCGGTATGACCGCGCCCCGGCCGCGCGGCGCCGCCGGGATCGCAGCGGTGCGCATCGCACCCGATGACGCGGCGCCGGCCGGGCGACAATCGGGCGGC
Source organism: Burkholderiaceae bacterium (assembly GCA_004299095.1). Taxonomy (GTDB): domain Bacteria; phylum Pseudomonadota; class Gammaproteobacteria; order Burkholderiales; family Burkholderiaceae_C; genus Ottowia. The sequence continues at coordinate 55,830 of SCQQ01000027.1, forward strand.
CAGCCGCCGAATTGAGTTGCCATTGGGAGGACAGGAGACATGACCGCCACCATCGCCATTCCCCGCCCCAAGGGTGACCCGTTCATCGGCAACCTGCGCTCGATCGAAGGCGACACGCCGGTCCAAGGCTTCATGCGCCAGGCGCGCATCATGGGGCCAATTTACCAGCTCGAACTGTTCGGCAAGATGCTCACGCTGATCAGTTCGCAGGCGCTGGTAAACGAGCTGAGCGACGAGAAACGCTTCGACAAGCGCGTGCACGCCACGCTCAAGAACATTCGCGACTTTGCCGGCGACGGCCTGTTCACCGCCAAGACCGACGAGCCCAACTGGGCCACGGCGCATCGCATCCTGATGCCGGCGTTCGGTCCGCTGGGCATGCGCGGCATGGCGGGTGAGATGCTCGACATCGCCGACCAGATGCTGCTGCGCTGGGAGCGCTTCGGACCCGACCACGTGATCGAAGTCACCGAGGACATGACACGCCTCACGCTGGACACCATCGCGCTGTGTGCTTTCGACTACCGCTTCAACAGCTTCTACCAAGAGGGGATGCACCCCTTCGTCGGCGCCATGGTCGACGCGCTGGCGGAAGCCGGCGCGCGCGAACGCCGCCTGCCGATCGCCAACAAGCTGATGCTGAGCCAGCGCCGGCGCTACGAGGACGACTTGCTCCTGATGCGCGAGGTGGCCGAAAACCTGATCGCCGAGCGCCGCCGCGATCCGGACGCCGCCAGTAAGAAAGACCTGCTGAACCTGATGCTGCAAGGGCGCGATCCGGCCACGGGCGCGGGCCTGTCGGACGAGAACATCCGCTACCAGATGGTCACCTTCCTGATTGCCGGGCACGAAACCACCAGCGGCCTGCTCTCGTTCGTGATGTATTTCCTGTGCCAGAACCCGCGTGTGCTGGCCAAGGCGCGCGCGTTGGTGGACGAGGTGCTGGGCGACGACCTGCCGCAGGTCGAGCAGCTCGGCCGGCTGCGCTACATCGAGCAGATCCTGATGGAGTCGCTGCGCATCTGGCCGACGGCGCCGGCCTATGCCCTGAAGCCGCTGGAAGACACCGTGATCGGCGGCCAATACGCCGTCACCCCGCGCGATACGCTGATGGTGCTCACGCCCATGCTGCACCGCGACACGGCGGTCTGGGGCGACGACGTGGAAGCGTTCCGCCCCGAGCGCTTCGACCAGGCGCTGATGGAAAAGCTGCCGCCCAATGCCTGGAAGCCGTTTGGCAATGGCCAGCGCGCCTGCATCGGTCGACCCTTCGCCATGCAGGAGGCGATGCTGGTGGTCTCGATGATCCTGCAGCGCTTCGACCTGATCCCGGACGACCCGGCGTACCAGCTCAAGGTCAAGGAAACGCTGACGTTGAAACCGCTGGGCTTTCACATGCGCGTGAAGCGGCGCGACGGCGGCGCCTTCCGGCCGCGCAGCGCCGTGCCGCGCGAAGCCGCCAAGCCCGCGCCGGTCGCGCCGGTGGTGGGGTTGGGCCCGGGCGAGGTGGCCACGCCGCTTCTGGTGCTCTACGGCTCCAATACCGGATCGTCCGAAGCCTTTGCCCAACGCATCGCCAGCGAGGCGCAAGCCCAGGGCTACGCGGCGCAAGCCGCGCCGCTGGACGAGCACACGGGCGCCTTGCCGACCGAGGGTGCGGTCGTCGTCGTCACCGCCTCCTACGAAGGACAGCCGCCGGACAACGCCAAGCAGTTCACCGCCTGGGTGGAAGCGCTGGCGCCGGGCGCCCTGAAGGGCGTGCACTACGCCGTGTTCGGCTGCGGCAACCGCCAGTGGGCGCGCACCTGGCAAGCCATTCCCAAGCGGCTCGATGCCGCGCTGCACGCCGCCGGTGCCACGCGCGCCAGTGAGCGCGGCGAGACCGATTCGGGCGGCGACTTCTTCGGCGCGTTCGACGAGTGGTATGCAGGGCTCTGGTCGGCGCTGGGGAAGGCGCTGGACAAGCCGGTGCAGGCCGCGCCCGTCGGCGCGCAACTGCACGTCGAGCGCGTGCAGGACGGCCGCACCAGCATCCTGCGCCTGGGCGATCTCGCCTACGGCGAAGTGGTGGAAAACCGCGAGCTGGTCAACATGCAGGCGCCCGGCGCACGCTCCAAGCGCCACATCGACATCCGCCTGCCCGCGGGCATGAGCTACCGCGCCGGCGACTACCTGAGCGTGCTCGCGCACAACCCGGTCGGCGTGGTGATGCGCGCGCTCAAGCGCTTCAATCTTGCGGCCGACAACCAGATCGTCATCCGCAAAGCGGCGGGCAGCGTCACGTCGCTGCCGCTCGATTACCCGGTCACCGCGAGCGAAGTGCTGTTCCATTACGTCGAACTGGGTCAGCCCGCCACGCGCGCGCAGGTGGGGCAACTGGCCGCCGCTACGCGCTGCCCGCCCGAGCAGACCGAGCTTAAGGCGCTGGCCGAAGACGCGGCGTATCAACGCGACGTGCTGGCCAAGCGCCTGTCGGTGCTCGATTTGCTGGAGCGCTACCCTGCGTGCGAGCTGGACCTGGCCGCTTTTCTGGAAATGCTGCCGCCGGCGCGGGCGCGCCAATACTCGATTTCGTCCTCGCCGCTGTGGAACGCCGATCGCTGCACGCTCACCGTGGCCGTGGTCGATGCGCCGGCGCTCTCGGGCCAGGGCCGCTACCAGGGCATGGCGTCGAGCTATCTGGCCGCGTGCCAGTCCGGCACGCGTGTGGCCGTGGCGGTGCGCGCGTCCAACGACCATTTCCATCCGCCCCAGTCCCTCGACAAACCCATCATCATGGTCTGCGCGGGCACCGGCCTGGCGCCGTTCCACGGCTTTTTGCAGGAGCGCGCCATCCAGGCGCAGAACGGCCGCAGCGTCGGCCCGGCACTGCTGTTCTTCGGCTGCGATCACCCGGATGTGGATTACCTGTACCGCGACGAACTGGCCGCGTGGGAGCGGGCCGGCGTGGTCAGCGTGCGGCCGGCGTTCTTCAAGGCGCCGCAGGGCGGCGTCGCGTTCGTGCAGCACCGCGTGTGGCAGGACCGCCCCGACGTGGCCGGGTTGTTCCGCAAAGGCGCGACGGTTTACGTCTGCGGCGACGGCCAACACATGGCGCCTGCGGTACGCGACACGTTCCTGCGCATCTACCAGGAAGCTGTCGGGTGCACGCGCGAGCAGGCCGAAGTCTGGGCCGACGAGATGGAGCACGAGACGGGCCGCTACGTCTCCGACGTGTTCGCGTGACGGCGTGGCGGCGTGATTGTGCTGGCGCGCCGAATGCCCGGGTGCTGATGGGTCCGCGGGCGGGCAACGAGGCGAGAGGGTTCACATGAAGGTCGTGTGTTTCGCAGGCTACTCGGGTTCGGGCAAGACCACGTTGATCGAGCGCGTGATTCCCGAGTTCAGGCAGCGGGGCCTGCGCGTTTCCACCGTCAAGCACGCCCATCACCGCTTCGACATCGATTACCCCGGCAAGGACTCGTACCGCCACCGCGCCGCGGGTGCCTTCGAAGTGGTCGTGGCATCGGATCGGCGCCTGGCGTTGATCCGCGAATTCGAGCAGGAAACGCGTCTCTCGGTGCATGCGCTGATCGCCAGGCTCGACCCCTGCGTCGACTGGGTGCTGGCCGAAGGCTTCAAGGAAAGCGATTTGCCCAAGATCGAAGTCTGGCGCGCGGCCACCGGCGAGTCGGCGCGCTTTCCGCTGGACCCCACCGTTCTTGCCGTGGCGACCGATGCGCCCGCGTCGCTGCCGCGGCCGGTGCGGATTCCCGTCTTGAGCCTGAACGATCCTGCGGGTGTCGCGCGGTGGCTGTTACGGGGCAGCGAGCGCTTCGACTACCGCGCATCGTGATCAATTGAATTCACCGGTCGGCTGATTCGCCGCCCTCGGCTCCAGGTGCCGAACTGGGACGTGTTGCGTCGAGCGAGGAATACCGTTCGCGGCGCTCAACCAGCCGTTGCCGTTCCGGAACCGGAAGACTCGCGGAACGCTCGCCTAATTGTTGCGAATACTGCAATGGTGGTATTCAGAACGAGTGGTACTGAGTTGTCACGCGGTGGTAGTGGGGTTCATCTATCGGAGTGAAGGTCATCACCGAAGGCCTTCAAG